>JAURYI010000016.1 GCA_030654015.1 Methylococcales bacterium
TTGCGAATAAGAGAATGGACTTGTGCCGAGTGTGGCACGACGCATGATAGAGATATTAATGCGGCTAAGAATATTCTCGCGCTTGGGCATAAGCGTCTAGCAGTAGGAATCCCCCTGCTTTAGCTGGGGGAGGATGTCAATTGGGTGTTAATTGTTTCATCGGTCTGACGACCATAGGAGCGGCTAACTTTTTAAACTCGGTAAGCTCGCCTGTATCAATATTACTTCGGTCTTTTTTGGCAAACAGATAAGTATAAATCCAGTATTTACCGCCTTTGGCAATGATGATTGAACGGTGTCTATTGTCGTTAAGACGTTTTTTGAACACGCCGCCGCCTAAATCATCTGCCTGACCCTGCATGACTTGACGCAGTGCTGCACAAAGCTCTTCGTCACGGATACGCGCTTTTTTCGTAGCTTTGGCAAACCAAGCGGTTTTAAAAATTCGGGCAGTTGTATTGGTGTCAGTCATGGTTGGTTCATAGCATAGCGGTAGCACTGGGTGCAATGAAAATTAAACCCATTTCAGCGCGATACACACGATAGAGTCGTTTGCATACCCTATATATCTATCCTTAATATATGGGGCAACAATGAAATATCAAAAATATCTTTCCAAAAGAGAGCGGAACGCTATAGAAAGTTAAAATAAAGTGTTGACTAAAAACCCCAGTTGATTATAATAGCCAGCTCACTACGGCACTAACAGGAGTTTGTGTGGTGGGGATGTCTAGGAAGGACGGGTTTTTGGTTTGGTCATTTGTTTTAATTTATTAATTAAATGACTGGGTTGAAAGCGAAATGAAAAGGATGAAAAATAAATGTTGACAGGATGAAAACAGTCTGTATAATAGACGGACTAAGCTGAACGGAAGCAAAGAGAGTTACTTTAGACGCGCTGCTGGTTAGTATAGCAGAGTTGATAAAATCACTGTTCGTTGCTGATGCTCAAACGCTCTTTAAAAAACTGGATCAAAATAATTTGTGTGGGTGCTTGTAGCGATTATTGTATGTTAATAAATAATCGACATAAGAACTTATGCTTGAAGAAGTAAATTCTAAAAATGTTAGTTGTTAGTCGAGCCAAGATTGGTTACTCATCTTATTGAGTAACAAAATGATTTTAAACTGAAGAGTTTGATCATGGCTCAGATTGAACGCTGGCGGTATGCTTAACACATGCAAGTCGAACGGTAGCAGCTCTTCGGAGGCTGACGAGTGGCGGACGGGTGAGTAACGCGTAGGAATCTGCC
>JAURYI010000018.1 GCA_030654015.1 Methylococcales bacterium
TTAAAGCATCATTAGCGTTCAAGGATTCTTCAACCAGCTGCTGATAGCGTTTGGACAAGCGTGCATCAATGTTTGTGAGTGTTTTTTAGTCATTCTATTATGATACTATTTTTCATTGTTAATTTGTGTAGATAGCTATGCTTTAAAGGACTGGCAGTCATCGCATAGCTGATATTACCAGCAATCCGCCACTGTTGACGTTCCGCGTTCTGCTTTAGTATTCGTTTTGTTTAAACTGAGTGAAGCGCATTTCGGATCTGGATTATCTGTCGCTGTATCTGAATAACTAGTTCCATCGGTTTTTCTTGGCGTGGCAGTCAGGGTAAAAGTGCTGGGTGTTGTCGCAACTGTCAAATTATAATTTGCTTTACCTGATTTAGGTGTCACTAAAAAGGGTAGCGTAGGGGCTGTTGTAGTACCCGCAGCACAAGACCCAGCAGTATAACAACCGTTCGCCGTGTAATAACGCTCCATAAAAACCGACAATTCCAGTAACGCCGCTTTAGCATCAGCCCGCCGTGATTTAGTCATACTATCCTGATAACTGGGATAAGCAATCCCTGCTAATATTCCAACAATTGCCACAGTAATCAGCAATTCAATCAGGCTAAAACCATGTTGTTTATTTTGTTGCATTGGTACTTTCCTACAAGCCGAATCGGCAAGTGTGTATTAATAATCTGGTAAGTAGTGATATAAAAGTTATCAGGTATTTTGGAATGCAAGCTTTGCTTGCAAGTCAGGCAGAGCCTGACCTCCAAATAACAGAATACCTGTAAATTTATGCTCAGATACTTAGTCCTTAAGACTGAGTGATTTTTATATTCTGATATGCAGGAGTACAAACCTGAGTTTATAAAGCCATCAATATCACTGATGTATTCAATTTATATGACTGCCAGTCCTTGAAGGACTGGCAGTCATGAGTATCGCAGTAACAGATTTAACCCACTGCACGTTTATAACTGCCGCCAAGATTGGCGTTCAGACCCTGAGGTGCTGGTTGATGAAGGTGTTTCGGCGATTTTCCCTGGTTTTTCACCGCTACTGCTTCCCGTAAATTTAAGTTCATCCGAACCAGGGTTGTTAATGACAGCAGGTGTTTTCGTACTACCTCCCTTCATCTTTACACCCGAAGCTGGAACGTCAGTGGCTACACCATCGACCATTACTGAAACAGTGTCCTCATCGGTGACTGTTCCGCTGCCATTAATATCAAGTGCGGGTGTTTTAAGACGCGCACCCGATAGGGCATCCATTTCCATCAGCCAACTTTCACTTTTTGAGCCTGCAATACATACATCGGTAGTAGCAGTAGTATCGGGCGTAGGAATGAGGGTAACGAAAATAATACGTCCACCGCGTAACAGTGAGGCACTGACGATACGCTCACCTTTATTGGCTTTTGGTGTTGTTGTTGAATTAGGGTCTTCAAAATCCATGTGCCAGCCGTTTTTAGTCGAGTAGTCAACGGTGTTAGGTGAAGTGACTCGTATATTAGCGGGCGAAGTCAATTCCGCCATAATAGTTTGTTTCACTAAGGTACTTTTAGGAACAGTAGTCGAACATAAAGTACCGGAGCCGCCCAGAGGACACTTATCCCAGATGCCATAAAATGATTGAGTTTTAGTATTCAGTATATCGTTATCACTGTCTTCAAAATATTTGCCTGTACCAAAATACACCATAACATCGCCAGAGGTTTGGGTGCTACCCACTTTACCCACTTGTGGTTTATTGGTAATAGGTTGTCTGCTGGCATCACAACTAGCGTCACTGCTTGCATTGAAACACGCGGTAAATAACGGTATGGACGTTCCTGATTTTTTATAAGCAACATCCCATTTTGAAGTCGAGCTATCACTGACATCAAATTTCCACATATTACCCAATAAATCACCTGCATAAACCGCATCAATAATACCATCCTGATTAATATCAGCGGCGAAGGGCGTTGATAAGCCGTTCTTTAAGGTTGCACTGCCTTCGCCTGTATCAATCGTTTTAATGATATTGCCTGTTTGGATGTCGATAATATACAGTACTGCTTTGCCGCCGTTCGTGCTGCCGTCACCGCTGGCATAGCCATTAGCGACAATCGCCGCCCACTTGCCATTAGCCATTCTGCCAATAGAAGGTTGCGGCAAGCTGTAACCCATATTGTTGGCAAACTCTGTTATATCGGCCGCTTCAGGGGCATCGGTATTACTGATTTCCCACAATACGGGGTTTGCGGTTGCAAAGGTACTGGGATTGGTCACATCCAGTGCGAACACGCCTTTACCGCCTGCACCTGTTGTACCGACTAATACAGTGTGCCACGCACTGCCATAATACACATCACTGACTTTTGGTGAGCCATCAACGAAATATTGGTGTGTGTAATCGGGTGCGGATAAGTTTCTTACACTGTACTGCCCTGCGGTATTAAGGCTGAATACTGTATTAGGCATATAAGCTAACCTTTCTTGACCTGCCAAAGCATTTTTAGTGCGCACACCTGAGGAGAGAGGGGGAATACGCGCATCAAAACCGTGTAAAAATCCGTCATTAGCTCCGACGTAGGTCATCATAGATTTACTTTTTTTGCTGGTGGTATCGGTTTTCGCGTCAACAAAGGCTTGATAGCTTGCGCCACTCGTACCTGCTTCTGGAATCGAGGCATATTTACCCGCATAACCATAATCTTCGTTACTGACGTACACTGCGTCCGAATTGACAATATCACCCAATAGCCATGCGTCTAAAGGTGTACCATCCTCTTTTTTATAGATAGTCCCCTCTGGATAAACAGCACCTGCGCCATAAAAACGGGCGCGGTTACGGAAAATGTCAGGTGTTGAAGTATCGGTTAGGCGCGGGTCGGTGGTGTACGTTGTTCTGCGCACGTCATTGATTTTTTCATAGCTGATGTCGCCGCGTAACCAGTTTAAGCGTTTTACACCTTCATCGGTCGCAGCACAACTGGTGCTGATAATGCCCAGTGCGTCTTTTTGAGATTGCGCTAAATTAATACAATCCAGTTTTATGCCGCTTTTGGTGGAGTGATAAGTATAGATAGTGCGTAAATTCCAAACGGGGAACTTATTACCCGCGTTCCATGCAGGATCAAGCACATCACCGCCTCTGTCCAATTGAGAATTGCTGTTAGTGTCTTCGCCTGTATCCAGTTTACCGTTTTTATTGGTATCTTCATTCACGCTCAATGGCAAGGCTAAAAAATCCCCTGTCCAGTCTGCGGTATCATACTTGGCTTGAAACAAGGCGGTATCAACACCCAGTGAGGATGAATTAGCGGCGATTGCCGAGAATGAACCAACCCCTTTTTGAATATCAATGACCATTTTATCCAGTGCGTCTGCCAGTCCTTCGTAATCACTGGCAAATACATATTTACCTTCTGATTTTGCGGTGGCTCTTTCCAGTATCGAACCTACGGCTACCGACGGGTCGGCAATCCCGATTGCATAGGTTCTGACATTATTTTTAGCACCATTATCTTTTTGTTTTTGTACAGTAGATGGATTAGACCATGTAGAAGCGGGGCGTAAATCCATGTCATACAAGGCGTGGGCGACATCATCCAGATAATCACTACCATAGTTTTCGTAGCCAGTTCCTACTAGGGTGCCGTTCTTATTGGCAACCGAGCCAGTGTTACTGCTGAATGCTGAAGATTCTGTAGTAGGCGTGGCGTTACACATTGTGGGTGAGATTGCACATTGGCGTGAATAGTCACGCAGTGATGAGCTTATCTCACGGTCTTTATTGGGCAGACCATCAGTGACCAAAATAACGGCACTTTTTTGACAATAATTTTGCATTGCAGCGGCGGTGACACCTGCGGTGACACCTGTAAGACCGTTATTATTATTAGTCAGATCTGTGGCGGTAGTGGTACCGAATATGTCAGCGACTGTTTTATCAGTTTTTGTACCCGTCGGGACAGTGGTTCCAGTCGGGTATAAGGTGAGCTTAGTCGTGGTGTCATTTATAACTGTGTTTTTATCTATCCTACAAAAATAACGTCCAATATCGGCTAAGGTTTCTGCTAAAGAGGTATAGCCGTCTGGTTGCATTCCTGTGTAGGTATAGTTACCCTGAGTATTAATGGACGCTGTACCAATAATATCAGTAATCGTTTTTGCTTGGGTGGTATCCAGATCTTTCACTTCTACTAGAAGTCTACCACCTGTCAGTTTGGCATCATCTGCATCACTACCCCAATTAGTTGTATCAAAAGTGGTTAATCCTAGGCGGATTTTTGCTTTTTCGCCATTAACCACTTTTTTGGCATCCACCAGATTTTTTGCCGCATTTTTTGCCATTTCCATGCGCGTGGTTCTTAATGCGGTTGCTGTTAAATTGGCGTTTGGAAAAAAGCCTCTTGAAAAATACCAGTTTAAATTTAACCCACTGACGTTAGTGAAGGCGGCAGTATTACTACCCAAATAGCTAATGGTGTAGTTTGTGGTATTGTTAAAACACCTATAGCTATTATTGTTTCTACCGTCAAAACTTCTGACTGTTCCACAATTTGAATTTGTGTAAGATCCTGTACAAAACTCCGCTGCTTGACTTCTTATCCTCATTCTGACAATACCATTATCAGTACCCGATGTTGGGACAGTAACAGGAATAGAGCAGGTGAAGTTTGCAGCGGTAAAGGTAGAGGGCATATTACTGGGGGTAGGTACTGCTCCTAATGCGGCAAGCTCACCTGTCATAGAACCCGAATTATCCAGCATCAGCATGATATTAGGCACAGACCCCGCCGTGCCGACACTTAACGGAGTCTGCGATATTTTAAGATCTATGCCGGGGGTGGGGGCGGCAATCACGGAATCAACACTCAGCGTGCCACTCAAAACGAGGCTAAGAGCGATTTTGTGTATCGTGCGAGTGTTCATAGCGAAACTCCTTAATATAAAATGTAAAGCATTCATTGTTCAATGGTAAAACACACTTACCGTGTTTTTATATTCAGTTAAGCACCTAAACATAAATTTTCAGGTATTAACTAGAGGCTTAACCGTTCGCCCTGAGCTTGTCGAAGGGTGAGCGGTTAAGCCGTTCATGGTTCGACAGGCTCACCACGAATGGCTTAACCTTACTCCAAATACCAAAAACTTTTATTCAGCTACTTAGCTACTAAATAGTTGCACTGCGTCTGCCGGTCCTTTAAGGACTGGCAGGCGTTAAACAATATCCTGTCACTAAATTACGATTGAAAGCACTGTCTGTGTTAACTACAGAGCGGCTTTTATCACAACGCATTTTTATAAGTGATTTTAACAATACTTTGTACAGTTGCCACCGAATTGGCATTACTACCCCAACCGCGTGCCGTAATACGCATTCTGACTTCAGTTTCTGAAGAGGAACTGACAGACCCGCCAGCCTCAAGACTTTCATTACCTGCACTGCTACCTAAGGGAGTACAGCTGACTTCTTCAATAATGTACTTAGGTGGCTGATAAAGCCCTGCCAGCTTTTTGGTGGTTGTGTTGTCGTAAGTGGCTACTTTAGTACCGTTCCAATCAACTTTGCTGTCAAAGGGGCGCAGTGATGGGGTGGTTGTATCGACTCTTGGTGTCACAGGTAGTCCCGTTGCACTGCAATCGGCGGATAATAGACTATAAAGACCACCTTTACCTTGAGTAGTGTCTGCACCGTATTCAAATGTTGGTTTTTTATCTGGAAGAGTGGTTTCAACATCGCGTAATGCCGCTTCGGCGGCTTGAAAGGCGAGGTTAATATCTTTAGTGTTCGCCGCCATTTTTTGTTCCAGACCTGTGACGCTCGAACTGGTGACACCAATGAGTGTGAGGGCTAATAACATAATCAGGCTGATGACCAGCACCACGCCTGATTGATGTTTAGCGGTTACCAAGTGTTTATTCATCATGATGTTCACCGTTTAAGGTAGCCGATTACGCACGGCGATGGTTGAGGAAAATACACGATGGATTCTAAGATCATCAGTCAGTTTGCAGGTTGATGGCAACGTACCCGTGTAGCCTTGACAGTATTGCGAGGTATCTGTCTTTAAAACGGGTATTTGTGGTGGTGCGGTGGTTGCGCCATTGTAAAAGTAGGATTGAGGATCGTCCGTCAGATTGTTGTCAATGGTGACGGCTAATAGATTGATACGCACACTGACGACTCGCGCCCAGCCTTCATCGGTAGTGCCTGTGATGGTAGCAGGTACTTTTGAGGCATCAACATAGTAGTTAGGGACATAATCGGGTATTACATCGGTATCAACGCCATATAAAACCTGCATATCTTCTATGCCTTCAATCAGTTCTTGTGGTGTTGACCCAGCATCTGTACTGTCAAAACTCCATAATGCGGGGACACCCCCTGTGCCTGAGCGAATAAAATAACTCATCAGTTTAGGTGAAAATATTTCAGAGTCCTCTGCGTAGGCTTTGCTGAGTTTGTTAGCAATGTTGATGTTATTGGCATGGGCAATGGTTTGTTTTCCATCACCATTAGAGGCACTACTAGCACCAAATACATCAGAACTAGAGCAATCAGAAATAATAACAACTTCATCTTGTTCAACATCACAGGTATTGTTGGCATCTATTTGAATATTGGCATTATCAGAACTCATATTGCCCATCAATTTTCCACCACAAGAGCCAGAAGTCATAAAATTAATAACATCAGTACCTGCTATACATTCATTAGTACCACAGGCTTTTGCACTCCAGTTATTAGTAACGTTATCCAAGCCGCTAATTGCTTTAAGTGATAAGCTGGCGACGCTTATTTTTGTGGGATCGACCATAACAGTGGTAGATTTTGCAGATGATGAACAACCCATATATCCTGCCATACGAATACCTTTAGTAAGAAAATCCATCGAAAACCGACCATTTTCCTGTAATCGGGATAAATTTTCCTGTAGTCGATACGCCTGTTTGGCACTGATAAAAATCTGTATGACCCCCGCCATTAAAAACACGCCGATGAGCATGGCTATCATGAGTTCTATCAGGGTAAAACCACGTTGAGGCGAATTAGTGCAAAAGGTTTTCATGGTTGCAGACTCACAGTAAAAACGGGATCATGGAATGTACCGCTGGAGGGTGCGGTATAGGTGCTGAAAGAGGCAGCGCAGCCAGTCGGAACGGCAATATCAGTGGTGACTGCGCCACTACGGTCATCATCCCAAGTGATGTACAGATTGAAAACACCGTTCACGGTAGTGGCTATACAAGCTCTGCCCATAGGTAGTGTGGCGGCAATGGCAGTATTCCACTCGATGAGATCATAGGTTGATAACAGCGTGGCGGTACAGGTGGTATTAGTGGTTTTTTTACACTCATGAACAGGGCTGTCCACATTTTTACCCGCTGTGCGACCGTCTGTATTACTGTCAGTGATAATATAATTGGCAGGGTTGGGGCAGGTGACTGGCGGGGTAGTATCTGCTTTGGCTATACAATTATTAGCGCGTATTCTATCGGTCATATCATAAAGCAGTTGCGTAGCTTGTCCGTGATTATAAGCCGCCAGATTGCTTCGAAGTGTCGAAGTTTGCAGTGCCGCTAATCCTAATAAGCCAACTGCCAGCAGTAACATGGCAATTAGCACTTCAATGAGGGTGAATCCAGTGTGTGTTTTCATGGTGCTGTACAAGAAGTAAGTGCTGCTTTAGCGTCGTTTTCAGGAATTCCATCGCCGTTGCTGTCTTTGCCTATGCGTATTCTGCCCGTATTACTCACAATAACGAGTTTTGATGTGTAAGCTAGAGGCGTAGTATTTGCACAAACAGCAAAGCTACCCATTTGATTACTCGTTCCATCGGGTTTATAGCGGATGAAATTAATAAAATTATTGTTGCCAGCTAACGTATAGGGAGACGGAAGTGCGGGGTATGTTCTAAGGATTTCTTCTCCTGTATCAAGAGTTCCATCTGCATCATTATCTACAAAAACATTCCATCCGCTCGTACTCCAATAAGTACCTGTCCCACCAATTTTACGAACAGACACAGATACGCCGCGTTTAATAGCTTCACTACGCGCTATATTTAACGATGTAACTAATTCGTTGGCATAAGTTGTTAAGCGATTATTTCTTATCATGTCGCTAAAGCTGGGGATTGCCATAGCCATCAAAATGCCGGCAACAGAAATAGTAATCATGAGTTCCAACAGCGTGAAGCCTGAAGTTGATTTGCGATTATTACACATGAGCTGTTCGATCTCCTTTAAAACGCTACGGCTTGACAATAAGAGCTGGTTCGCATGGTTTGATTCATTCAGTATACAACTATAAAATAGGACTTTCAATCATTGCAGAACCAAGGATTGTCTGGTTACCCGTTTTACAATGATGACTATTACATTTATATAGAGTTCCATAGATAATCATATTGGCGGACGCCCCAAAGGGGCGAAGATAATTTTTTAAACCTTACTAATAAGGCTAAATAGCATATATCATGCCTAGTCTGCCAAATTAGACCGATAATGTTTAACCAATTGATTATTATGTAAAATATATTGAATGTCTTGTTGAAAATTTGAAAATTTGATTGGAATTCCGACGATGATGCTTGAAATGGTGACAAAAAAATACTAAACAGACAATTAATGTCACAATGTAGTTATGAGTAAAGTTGATTGTCAGGCAGGTAGTAAACTTGCTTGAGGAAAAATAAGTGCTTGACTAAACAAACCAATTCGCTATAATAGCCAGCTCACTACGGCACTAACAGGAGTTTGAGTGGTGGGGTTGTCTGGGATGGGCGGGTTTTTGGATTGGTCATTTGTTTTAATTTATTATTAAGTGACTGAGTTGAAAGCGGATTGAAAAGGGAAGAAAAATAAGTGTTGACAGGATGAAAACGGTCTGTATAATAGACGGACTAAGCTGAACGAAAGCAAAGAGAGTTACTTTAGACGCGCTGCTGGTTATTGTAGCAGAACGAACAAAGCGACTGTTTATTGTGGAAGCTCAAACGCTCTTTAAAAAACTGGATCAAAATAATTTGTGTGGGTGCTTGTGGTGATTATTTGATGTTAAATAAATAATCGACATAAGAACTTATATATTGAAGAAGTAAATTCTAAAAATGTTAGTTTTTAGTCGAGCCGAGATTCGTGACCATCCTAAAAGGTCACAAAATGATTTTAAACTGAAGAGTTTGATCATGGCTCAGATTGAACGCTGGCGGTATGCTTAACACATGCAAGTCGAACGGTAGCAGCTCTTCGGAGGCTGACGAGTGGCGGACGGGTGAGTAACGCGTAGGAATCTGCC
>JAURYI010000026.1 GCA_030654015.1 Methylococcales bacterium
TTCCCGACCCTGACACTTCATCTACCGTCCTTGTGAATACAGACTCAGAAGCGTTGCTTACAGGTCTCAGATACTCCACGGCATGGATGACGAGGGCGGGGAGCCTTTCTACGCACAAGCTCTTGGCTTCAGGTCGGGTCGGCTTCCCCAGTACATCAGTCTTACTATAGCTTTTACGGGCTATTTATTCTTGGGCTTTTGTTACAGGGTTAATATACAAGGTTGGGGTGAGGCACGAACCCCATCGCATACCATTATGAATGTTGGGGTTCGCAAGCTCACCCGCAACCTACGCACACACACAAACCCAACGTACGCGGTAGGCTGCTAACAACAATCCCAACTGTATAACAGCCGAGAAAAATCTTTATTCAACAAATCTTTTTTTAATAAAAACAGTGGCTACGCCACAATCCCCCCCACATAATGCCATTTTCATCATCCGTATCCATTTGAAACAGTAATATAACCTGAGTTCGAGCTAAGCCTCATGAAAGCAAAGGCAACAAATCGCGCTGGCGCAGATTCAAAGAAGATTTCTTAGGTTGGGCAATTGCATTGACCAGAAAGTTGGTTAACGAGCGGTGTCGAGAGTGTTCCAGGCTAAAGATATTCTTCAACTGGTCGTTAATGGTTTCGATAATACTGCGTTTTCTGAGGATGAGCTTATCGAACGGGGCAATGACTCTGGGTTTCATGTTCTTTTTTAACGTGGTGATGATCTCTACATCCTGCGTCGCTAACAGTTCGGTCAGTTTTTTTGAAAGGTAGTCTTGGCAAAAATCATCAGCGTCACAGAATAGTTGAGGTAAAATCATGAACGGCAGCCTTTTTTGAAAGCGTTTCCCGGGGTTGCTTATATTCTTTCAGATTCTTAAAAAGCTGCTTTTTATTCTTAATCTTAGGTCGAACTCAGGTTATTTACTACAAGTTGATTCCCTCATGCTAAAACTCATCCACACAGCCGATTGGCATTTAGGTCATTCTTTACATGGCGTTTCGCGTCAGCTTGAACATCAGCAGTTTTTGGATTGGTTGCTGGCTGAGTTGCTCGGCAAGCAGGTGGACGCGCTGATTGTGGCGGGGGATATTTTTGATTCGGCGAATCCGTCGGCGGCGGCGCAGGCGCAGTTGTATGAGTTTTTAGTCAAGGCGAAAAAACAGCAAACTGAGCTGGATATTATTTTGGTTGGCGGCAATCATGATTCGGCGACCCGTCTGGACGCGCCCTCGCCTATTTTGAATGCGCTGGGCGTTCATATGGTGGGTGGTTTGTCGCGTGATAATCAACGCGGGATTGATTGGCGGCGGTTGCTGGTGCCGTTGACTAATGCGACAGGTGAAGTTAAAGCGTGGTGCGGGGCGATGCCGTTTTTACGCAATGCGGATTTACCCAGCAATGACGACGCGGATGATACGTTGGTGTCGGGAGTTAAGACGCTGTATGACGAATTATTTGTGCAAATGCAAAGCCGCGTTACACAGGGCGAACATCTGATTATGACGGGGCATTGTTATATGGTGAATGGCAATGTCTCGGAGCTGAGCGAGCGAAAAATTTTGGGCGGTAATCAACACGCGTTGCCTGTTGAGTTGTTTCCTGCGGCGGTTGATTATGTGGCGTTGGGGCATTTGCATTTGATGCAGGCGGTGGGCGGTAATGCGCATATTCGCTATAGCGGTTCGCCGATTCCGTTGTCATTTGATGAGAGTCATTATGTGCATTCGGTGTTGCAGGTTGAGCTACACGCGGGGCAGGATGTGGTGGTTACGCCGCTGACAATTCCGCGTCATATTGAATTATTACGTCTGCCGAACAGTAAAGCCTTTGCCACGCTATCGGATGTGTTGGCACAGTTGGAAAATCTGGAATTAAACGCGGTGCATGAATCTCAATACCCGTTTGTTGAATTGCGCATTAAATTGGAGAAACCAGAACCCAGTTTGCGGCAACAGATTGAGGAAGTTATCGCTCGATTGCCTGTGCGTTTATTGAAAATAACTACTGCTTATACGGGCAGTGAGGGCAGTCTGGCGGATTTGCAGATTGAGCAACGTTTGGAAGAATTGCAGCCGCTGGATGTGTTTCAGCGGTGTTATAGCAATAAGTACGAGTCGGATGCCCCTGAGGACATGACCGCGTTGTTTAATGAATTAGTTGAGGGCATACGATAATGCGCATTGTAGCCATACGCGGTAAAAATCTTGCCAGTCTTGCCGATGAATTTGAAATTTTATTGAATGAAGGCGCGTTGCAAACAGCGGGCTTATTCGCTATCACAGGGCAAACGGGCGCGGGGAAATCTACCATTCTGGACGCGCTGTGTTTAGCGTTGTATGACAAGATGCCACGCTTGCCCAGCGGTGATGGCTTTCTTATCGGGCATAAAAATGAAGAGGACAGTCAGCGGGTAAGACACAATGATGTGCGCTCGATTTTGCGCCGTGGTGCGAGTCACGGCTATGCAGAAGTGGATTTTGTCGGCAAAGATAAGCAGTTGTATCGGGCGCGGTGGCAGGTCAGAAAAGCGGGCAATAGAGCCAGTGGCAGATTACAGCCGCAGGAAATGTTACTGAGCAATATCACCAGCGAGCAACGCATCGGGCAGACCAAAACCAGCGTGTTGGAAGCCATCAGCGACTTGGTGGATTTGAATTTCGATCAGTTTCGCCGTTCGGTGTTATTGGCACAAGGCGATTTTGCCGCATTTTTAAAAGCTAAAAAAGACGAGCGTTCCAGTTTATTGGAGCGCATCACAGGAACGGAACTGTATTCAGACATTTCTATCGCCGCTTTTGAACGCGCCAAAGTGGAAAAAACGGAACTAGACCGTATTAGCGGCTTGATGGACAATCAAATTCCACTCGATAGCGAAGCGCGGCAGGCATTGGAACAACAGCGGGATGGTTTGACTGCATCGCTAGGAGAGTTGGATAAACAAATTGCTGATAATCAAAAAATAATCGACTGGTATGCGGAACTGAAAAAACGCCAAGATGCTGAGCGTGTTGCCAGTGTCGCATTGGCTGAACGTTCACAGGCGTGGACTGATGCTGAACCGTTACGAATGCGGGTTAAACAGGTCGAGGCGGCTGAACCGTTGCGTCCGTTGTTAAGCCATTATCAAACTGCTCAAGCGGATTTTGTCGATGCAGAGGAAAAGTTAAAAGTTACGGGTGAATTGCTGAATGCCACGGACGAAAAACTGCGCGACGTGACGCAACAGTTGACCACACATTCTGAGCAGTTGTACGCCGCTGAAACCCAACAACAGCAAGCGCAACCTGTACTAAAAACCATCCGTGCGCTGGATACGCGGCTTGAGATAGTGCAAACCGCGCTGAATGAATTAAGCGCGGAAGAAAAACAGCTGAATAGCGCGTTGCTAGCCGCACAAGACGAGCAGGACGCACTGCTAAAACAACAAACTGAACAGCGTGAAACGCTGGAGCAGGTGAGCGATTGGCTAACAGAACACCAAGATTTACACGCGCTTGCCGCTGATTGGACGCACTGGGACAGTGAGCTTCAGCGTTATACGGCATTCATTACGCAACATGACAGTGAAGCTAAGGCAGCGGAACACATCAAGGTGATGGTCGATAACAATCAGCACCGTTTGACTGACTTACAGCGTGCCATGGATGCCAATAAACAGCTGTTGGACACTCATCTGGGGACGCTGGAAGAGCTTAAAAAACAGGTCGGCTGGGATGATGCAGGACTGACCGCCAGTCATTTACACACCGCCAGAGAAGCACTTGAAGTTGAAAGCGAGCATATCAAACACGCGCAGTCATTGGTAAATACTGCCCTCACACTGCAACAGGCGATAACACAGGACGCGCCGTTATTGGCAAGCTGTCAACAAACGCTGACAGATACCGAGCAGCAACTCGACACGCTCACGCACCAGCAAACACTCAACACCAACAGCTTGGACGAAGCCAAAAAAGCCTTGGCTCTGATTGAAGCGACCAGCCACAAAGATGCCGAACAATTACGGCGGTTATTAATCACTCATCAGCCCTGCCCTGTGTGCGGTGCGCTGGAACATCCTTGGCAAACTCACGCCGTGCAACTGGGTAACGATTACACGCAAGCCCAACAACAGCGCGTTGATGAACTTGATGCTGAAAAAGCCAGACTGATTAAGGATATTGCCAATGCCCACCAAATTATTACGCAGGCAACCAGCAAAGCCGCTGAACTGAGCAAGAACGCATTACTGGCACAGGAAAAAATCCACGCGCTTAATAGTGATTGGCCGGGGTTGGCTTGGGATAACAAACCCGCGTTACCTTTAAACGATGCTCAATTACTGCCATTACTTAACCAGCAACTGGAGCGCGTTACCGCTGAACTCACGCACATTAAACAACAGGAAAAAGATGCCTTAGCCCTGCAACAGCAGTTAAAAAGCGCACAACTGAGCTTTGATACCAGCAAGCAACAACACGAGCGTTTAAGTAGCGAACACGCCACGCTGGATAAGCAACACACGCAATACAAGACAGAATTACGCGCTCATCTTGCCACTATTGACCGTCTGGAAAAACAACTGAATGAGATTGTCGAAGCCTTGAGCGTACCGTGTGCGCTGTTGGCAGATTGGCACAGTTATCTCGCCTCGCCGTCCGCGCTCGGCAAAAAAGTACAGGAATTTAAAGACACGCAACAACAGCAAGAAACGCTGAGTAAAAATCTGGCAACCGTTGAGCAACAAGCGCAACTTGCCGCACAAACTCACGCCCAATGTAGGCAACAGCTCACGCTCAAACAAACGGCGGTACAACGGGACACTGCGCAACAGCAAAGCCTTGTACTTGAACATCGGCATTTAATTGAATGTCTTGTTGGGGTTCGTTCCTCACCCCAACCTACAACAGCCGATACTATCGAACAGCATATTAATGAGCGGATCAACACGGCAAAAATTGCCCATCAACACGCCGATAATGCCGTTAAAGCAGCCAGTGCCGAACTTGATCGCTACACAAGTCAGCAACAGTTTTGGCAAACAGAAAACACCCGCCGTGCGGAAGTGTTACAAAAAACCTTAGCCACGCTTAATCAAGCCTTGGAACGTTTGGCAATTAATCACGAGCAGTTAAGCGAGTTATTGCAACAGGATGAAAGCTGGTTAAGCGAACAAAAAGCCCATATTGCGCAAGCAGAACAAGCCCTGCAAGCCGCCACTGCGTTGTTGACAGTTAAAACCGATGACCGCACACAGCATGAACAACAGGCAGTTGCAATGACCGAAGACACCGCCACGGACACCGCAACTCAGTTACAGCAACAAAAACAACAGATCAGCGAACAGCAACAGGAATGTGTGATGCAGTTGCGCGAAGACGATAAAAAAATCGCCGATAGTCGTCATCTGCAAGCCGATTTAGATAAACAACGGTACCGCTGGGAACAATGGCAAAGTCTGAATGAGTTAATCGGCTCCAGTACGGGGACGAAATTCCGTGTATTCGCGCAAAGTCTGACGCTGGAAGCCTTGCTAACGCACAGCAACAAACACCTTGCCGATTTTGCCAAACGCTATGCCTTACAGCGTGTGCCTAATAGTGATTTGGAATTGCAGATTATTGACCGAGATATGGCAGACGATGTGCGTAGTGTACATAGCTTATCGGGAGGCGAAAGTTTTCTGGTGTCGCTGGCGTTGGCACTGGGCTTGGCTTCGTTGTCATCGAATAAAACGCAGGTTGAGTCGCTGTTTATTGATGAAGGCTTCGGCAGTCTTGATCCTGAAACGCTGGACATTGCCATCGCCAGTTTAGATACCCTGCAAGCCTTGGGGCGTAAAGTCGGGGTGATTTCTCATGTACCGATTTTAGTGGAACGTATCGGCGCGAAAGTGGTAGTAGAAAAACAGGGCGGCGGGAAAAGTACCGTGACGGTGGTGGGCGGCTATTAAACGCATAAAAAAGCAATAGTCCACGAAAACACGAAAAAAATCCTCATTTTCTCGTTCCCACGCGCCTGCGTGGGAATGCAGTAGAGACGCGCTGCGTCTCGCACCGCAGCGCGGTGCAAAGGCATTCCCACGCGGCGCATGGGAACGAGAAAAGTGATTCAAAAATGCCAGAATCCAGTTAGTTTTTCGTGCTTTTCGTGTCTTTCGTGGACAAAAGCTCTTATTAACTTAAACCTTACTTACCCGCTTCTTCCGTAAACACGCCGAAATCCATCATCCGTTGATAACGTTTTTCCAGCAGCTCATCGAGTGAATCTTGTTTGAGTTCGGCTAAATGGCGCAATAACACTTCTTTTAAATTCAAGGCAATCATTTTGAAATCACGATGTCCGCCGCCTAACGGCTCTCTGACTACTTCATCTAAAAAGCCTTGTTCACGCACACGGTCGGAAGTGATGCCCATTGCTTCGGCGGCAAGTTGCACTTTGTCGGGGCTTTTCCATAAAATCGCCGCGCAACCTTCGGGAGAAATCACCGAATAAGTGCTGTATTCCAGCATGATTAGACGGTCGCCGACCCCAATCGCCAACGCACCGCCTGAACCACCTTCACCGATAACAGTACAAATAATCGGGGTTCTCAGTTTTGCCATTTCAAATAAATTGCGGGCAATGGCTTCACTTTGTCCGCGTTCTTCTGCGCCGATACCCGGATATGCGCCTGGTGTGTCGATAAGACAAATAATCGGTAAGCCGAAACGCTCTGCCATTTTCATCACGCGCAAGGCTTTACGATAACCTTCGGGACGCGGCATACCGAAGTTACGGTAAATTTTTTCTTTGGTATCGCGCCCTTTTTGATGCCCGATAACCATAATCGGCTGTCCGTCAAGACGCGCCAGACCACACACAATAGCAGGATCATCAGCAAAGGCTCTATCACCATGCAGCTCTTGGAATTCAGTGAATAAATGTTCCACATAATCCAGCGTATACGGGCGTTCAGGGTGTCTGGACACTTGCGAAATTTGCCAATCGGACAGGTCGGCAAAAATGGATTGAGTGAGTGCGTGACTTCGGTCTTCCAGCTGTTTCAATGCGTCTGAGATATTGATGTCGTTATCAGACTGCACATTGCGCAGTTCTTTTATTTTTGCTTCTAATTCAGCAATCGGTTGTTCAAAATCGAGAAATTTTAAGTCCATAGCGGGATAATCAGGGAATTAAGGGTGAACGTTAGGGGTGCGATTCTATAGAAATAAGGCAGCGGGTACAAGGCGCGTTAGGCTTTTGCCTGCCATATCACAAACTTGGTGTTGCTTGCCACCACGGTGCAGTTGCCGAATAATCGCTTTAAGTCTTGTTGATAAGCTAAATGACGATTACCGATAACCCATAATGCACCGCCTTTTTTTAATACGGTTTTCGCTTGTTTAAATAACTGCACGGCGATTTGATCGCCGATAGTGTTTTGTTGATGAAACGGCGGATTGCATAAAATCACATCGGCAGACTGTGCGGCGAAATTGCTTAAGCCATCACCGATTTGAAACGTTGCCGCCCGTTCTTTACCAAACGCACGATAAAAATTAGCCTGTGCCGAAGCCACCGCCATAAAGGATTCATCAACAAAATGCAGCGTTGCATTCGGATTGCGTTCGGCGGCAATCAAGCCGACCACACCATTACCACAGGCTAAATCAATCATGTCAGTCGCGCTGGGATTAATCGGCAGATGTTGTAAAAAAAAACGGGTGCCGATGTCCAGACTATCGCGCGAAAATACGTTGGCGTGATTGGTCAGCCAATAATCGGTATTTTCCAGCTGGTATTCCACAGGATACGGATTTGCGGGGATCGCCAAACTGTCATCCAGCGTGGCAAAAATCAGCCGTGCTTTTTTCTTGGCTAATGACGTGCTGGTAGTGCCGATAATGCGTTCCAATAATTTCCAGACATTAGCGGGTAAGGCTTTAATCATACCCGCGACAATAATTTGCGTATCGGCGTTGATATGCGAACGTAAACGAATGAGATGGTCTTCCAACAATGCCAAGGTTTTCGGTACTTTAATAACCACGCAAGCAAACACGCCGTCCAACGTATCCAAACTGGATGCAAAAGTAACGCCTGATTCAGGCAAATTATTAAGCCGCAGATTAATCCGCGTCGCTTGCTGTGATAAATACGAATCGGATAACGCGACAAGTTGCAAATGCTGCAACGCCACCGCTAACGCGCCAAAAGTATCATTGACAATTAACAAGCGGGTATTCAGCGGCGTGTCGGCAAGCGTTTCAAGCACATATTCATCCGCCGCATCCCACGCGCGTAATAATTCACGCGGACGGTGCGGCAAACGGTGCAGAATAAATATGCCTTGCGGGGCGGTCAGGGTGTGGTCTAAATCGGACATGATAATATTTTAAGAACGGGTGTTGTGGAAAACCTAGTACACCGTCAGTTTAGTGTTGCCAGACCTGCGAGGTTTTTAAAACCTCGCAGGTCTTTATTACACTCGTCAAAATAAAATAGACTGACTACTAAGTTTGTACTCCAGAGTATCTGCTACGCACGCGACATAAACTTGCCTGTTTCGGTATTGACTTTGATTTTCTCGTCAGTTTCCAGATACTCAGGCACTTGTACTTCTATGCCCGTATTGAGTTTAGCGGTTTTGGTGCGTCCTGCGGCAGTCGCGCCTTTGATAGACGGGGCGGTTTCTACAATAGTCATCACCACCGAAGCAGGCAGTTCAATAGCGATAACCGCATCATCCACCAATAACGCCACGATGCCTTCCAAGCCTTCAATTAAATAACCGATTTGATCGCTGATGTCTTCGCTGTTTAAACTGTAGGGGGTGTAATCTTCGCTGTTCATAAAAATATAACTGTCGCCATCTTGGTAGGAATACTGCACTTTAACACGGGCATAATCGGCTTCTTTAAACATATCCGTACCTTTCAACGACTCATCCAGCTTCTGCCCTGTTTTGAGATTAGTAAAACGGATTTTGTACAGTGTGGACGCACCGCGTGACGAAGGGTTTCGCACCTCAACCTGTTTAACAGCATGAGCCACGCCGTCTATTTCCACCACCATACCTGATTTTAATTCACTTGCTTTGGGCATTGCTTATTCCTGAAAATTGCGATTATTAAATAAAAATGTGTAGCCTAGCGAAGGAAATCCATCGCTGGACTCGTTCCCACGCGCCGCGTGGGAATGACGTTGCACCGCGCTGCGGTGCGAGACGCGGCGCGTCTCTACTGCATTCCCACGCAGCGCGTGGGAACGAGGGAGAAACTTACATCCTAGAAAGACGGAAACCGATGTAATCGACACGGGCGGTGTGGATGTAGCTGCCACGACTAGCCAAACGCAACCACTCTGGCGGGACAAACCATGAACCGCCGCGTACCACCCGCAACGATGCAGGGGCATTAACACTGTCACAGCTTGCTTCACTGCCGTCATAATTTTCCACATAAACAGAACACGTCCATTCCCAGACATTACCTGTTATGTTGTATAAGCCGAACTTATTTGGCTTATATGAATCAACTGCCATTGTTTTTCCAACTGCATTTTGATTTTTTGCACCACAATCATTGTAATCATGATTACTATCAAAGTTTGCGTACATCGTGCTAATACAATCGCCTTTACCTCCGTCATAAGGATAAAATGACGCATTTGTACCTGCGCGTGCCGCATATTCCCATTGCGCTTCTGTTGGCAAACTAAACTTATGCCCTGTTTTCGCAGTAGCTTGATTGAGTTTACTGATAAAGACTTGTGTATCATCCCAACTGACTTGCTCGACAGGTAAATTATCCCCCTTAAAATGAGCAGGAGTGTCATTCATAACCGCTTGCCATTGCTTTTGAGTGACCTCGTACTTACCCATTTGAAAATCTGTTACTGTCACATCATGTTGCTTTTCATTGCTTCTCCGCTCAGACTCTGGATTACTGCCCATTTGAAATTGACCGCCTTTAATGGCAATCATGTCAAAACCCACGCCATTGACAGTAATAGTTTCCGTTTTTAAAACTGATTTTATAGCAGATTTAGCGGTGTTTGGATTAACATAGGGAGTTGAAGACGATGTAGTTTCGTCATACTTTTTCAATTCATCAACCGCAAAAATTTTAAATTCACCGTCAGGATATTTTTCCAAATAGGCACGATACTTCTGTTCGCTCGGATGTTTTTTCAACGCTTGCCCAATACACTCTTTCAGTCTCAATGTCATCTTTCGTAAAAAACGACATCACATCGGGCGCAATAAATGCCATTGAAACGACAAAAACAATAATAGAAGCTATCTTTCCTGAGGGCGTTGCATGGTTAGCTTCAACAAAACTGCGAAAAGCGAAACCTCCCGATAAAGCACAGAAGACAAATTTGAATACAGCTAACAACATCATGATATAGCCTCACCACTAAAATTTTATCGTTCCCACCGCTCTGGCGTGGGAATGCCGCTGTTGACGCCCCAGCGTCTTGTTGAACTAACACCGCTGGAGCGAGGGATTTTATCGCGTTACAAAAACCTGATAGGTTTGTTATATCTCTACCTTATGAGGAAATTCAGGGACTAACAAAGATTGTGTCAATTCCTGCTCGGCATTAAAAAAACGCATCATGCCGTTTTCATTGCATAACCAGACTTCTTTAGCACCAGCTGCAAAATAGAGCTGGCTTTTTTCCGTCATTTCTTTTTTACTGTTGCTTGTTGAAATAACTTCAACGCAAATTTCTGGCGCGATTGAGGCATCTGCTTCCATTTTAATTTTTGCCCATGTTGCCAATGATACCCACGCAACATCGGCGACTTTTGTGCCTTTGCTCGTTTTAATGGCACATTCGGGTAGTGTTTTGCCTTTTTTCAATAAAGAACGTAGTAAAAACTCTATTTCACCTTGTAAGGCAGAGTGATACAGCTTTACAGGACTCATAACGATTTTACCTAACTCATCTAATTCAATTTTAAAGGGTAAGTCCTTTAAACTAGGATGCTCACAGACTTCTTGCCAGTTCATGATATTTCACCTTTGTATCTGTTGTGAATGACATACCGTGCAATTATAAAGCAATAAACGCCTTCAACAACTCGGCAGTATTCGCCATACCGCTATGCAGATTGTGTTCGATTTCTGCCATGGTGATTTCACCGTCTGTGACTCCTGCTGCCCAGTTTGCTATTACAGAAATGGCGGCGTATTCGATGCCTAATTCTTTGGCTAAGGCGGCTTCGGGCATGGCGGTCATGCCGACTAAATCACAGCCGTCTTGTTTCATGCGTTTGATTTCTGCGGGGGTTTCTAAACGTGGCCCTTGGGTGCAGCCGTAAGTGCCGTTGTGTGTTATGGCAATGTTGGCATTGGCGGCGGCGGTGATTAATAACGCGCGTAATCGTGGGTTGTAGGGATGGGTAAAGTCGATGTGGGTTAAGGGATAGTTATTGTCGTCAAAAAACGTGTGTTTGCGTCCATAACTGTAATCAATGATTTGGTCAGGAATGGCGATATGCGCGGGTTTCATCGCTTCGGTAATACCACCGACAGCGGCCACGGCGATAATGTCGGTCACACCCAGATGTTTGAGTCCCCAGATGTTGGCGCGGTAGTTGATGTTGTGCGGGGCGATGGTGTGCGGGTTGCCGTGACGGGCGAGAAAAATCACGGATTTGCCGTTTAATTCGCCAGTGACAAATTCGGCAGACGGTGCGCCGTAAGGGGTGTCTACGCGCTCACGTTTAATGATGGTTAAGTCGCTGAGTTGCGTTAAGCCTGTGCCGCCGATGATGGCTAGTGTTGTCATGATGTGTTTCCTTAAGCTGTTTCTTTACAGGCATAAATGCCCGCTGCGTTACGGCAATAACCTTTGTAGTCCATGCCATAACCGAATAAATAACGGTTTTCGGTGATTAAACCGACAAAATCCGCTTTGATGGGTTTGTCGTGTCCAGTGTTTTTATCAATGAGTACCGCGCTGTAAACGGCGCGCGCACCTTGTTCGATGCAATACTCATAAATTGCGGCGAGGGTAATGCCTTCATCAAGTATGTCATCAATAATCAATACGGTACGGTCTTGCAATGAGGCACGCGGTTTGAGTATCCATTCAATGCCACCGCCAAAGGTTTGGTTTCTGTAACGACTGGCATTAATAGCATCAATGTTTAACGGCATGGTTAAACGGGTGAGCAGTTTACCTGAGACCACAATACCGCCGTTCATCACGCATAATACCAGCGGGTTGCTATCGGCAAGTTTGCTGTTAATGTCTGCCGCCATGTTATCTAATGCGGCTTCTACGGCTTGTTCGTCGTAAAGCATTTCGGCGTTGTCGAGCATTTGTTGAAGTTCGTTAAGCATTGTATGGATTACCTTTGGTCAAAAGAGTGGCAATGTGTTGCCATTGTGGGGTGTTCATCAGTTCTTCGCGGTTCAGCTCTGGTTTGCCTTGCATGGCTTGCAGACGTTGTTGTCTGAGCGGGTCTTGGGTCACAGGCAAGGCATTCAAGACTTGTTCGGCAGCGGCAGGATTATTACACACTAATATCATGTCGCAACCTGCTTGCTGCGCTTGTCTGGCGCGTTCGGGAAAATCACCGACACTTGCCGCGCCCTCCATGCTTAAGTCATCACTGAAAATCGTGCCGTTAAAGCCCAGTTCATTACGCAAAATCTGTTGTAGCCAAAACGTGGAAAAACCCGCTGGATTGGGGTCAACTTGCGGATAAACGACGTGGGCGGGCATGATGGCTTCCAAGCCTTCGTTTATCAACTGGGCGAACGGTTGCAAATCTTTGGCACGGATGCTGGCTAAATCACGTTCATCAATGGGTAGCGTTAAGTGTGAATCCAACGCGACTGCACCGTGACCGGGAAAATGTTTCCCCGTTGCCGCCATACCCGCCTCATTCATGCCTTTTCTGAATAAGCTGGATAAGTGCGTTGCCAATTCGGCATCGGTGGAAAATGAACGATTGCCGATAATTTCACTGACTCCGCAATCAATATCCAACACAGGCGCAAAGCTGAAATCCACGCCGACGGCTAACAGTTCCATTGCCATCAACCAACCTGCTGCTTCTGCCATGTCGGGTTGGTTCGCATAATACGCGGCGGGTGGCAGACGGGTGAAGCCATTACGAAAGCGTTGCACTCTGCCGCCTTCTTGGTCAACGGCAATCAGAATATCGCCGTTGCGTGCCGCGCGGATACTGCTAATCAGTTTGGTGACTTGCGCGGGGCTTTCGTAGTTGCGGGAAAATAAAATCACCGCGCCTGTGTTGGGGTGGTTGATGATGTCGCGCTCATGCTCGGTGAGTGTTAAGCCTGCGACATCGAGCATAATCGGGCCAAAGGGTTGTTTAGTCATGGTTTGCTTGGTTTTGTTGGATTGTTAAATGTTGGGGGTTCGTACCTCACCCCAACCTACAAAGCGGCTATTCCCGCACGGGTTTTTTCTCTAATTTGCGTTGCAGGGTACGGCGGTGCATATTTAACGCGCGGGCGGCGGCGGAGATGTTGCCGTCATGCTGCATCAATACTTTTTGTAAATGCTCCCATTCCAGACGTTTAACGGATAGCGGATTTTCACTGATAGCCACCGAAGAATCACCGTCGTTTTTATTGAGGGCATTGACAATTTCATCGGCATTGGCGGGTTTGGTTAAATAATGCACCGCGCCCAGTTTTATCGCTTCAACAGCGGTGGCAATGCTGGCAAAGCCTGTGAGCATGACAATTTGGGTATTATCATCCAAGGCAATGAGGGCTTTGACCATCTCCAAGCCTGATTCATAGCCGATACGCAAATCAATCACCGCGTATTCGGGCAGGTTCTGTTCGGCAAGTAAAATGCCACTGCTGACATCGTTTGCCACGATGACTTCATAATTGCGTTTTTCCAACGCGCTTTTTAACACGGTACAGAATGTAACGTCGTCATCGACTAGCAATAAGCGCGGGTTGTCTATTTCTGTAGTGGTCATGATTAGGCTTCTATGATTAAAAGAGGAAGAGTGATTTCGACACACGCGCCGCCCGATTCTCTGTTGTAAAGGCTGATTTTACCGCCTAGGCGGTTAATGGTGGAGTAGGTTAAAAACAAACCCACGCCCAAGCCGCGTTTTTTACTGACGACAGGTTGTTTACCTGCAAATTCCAACAGTTCGGGGGGCAGACCGATACCGAAATCACATATTCTAATGGTGAGTTGTTCCAAATCCCAGTCCGCATGAAATTCAATGCCGAGTTCAGGCTGGGTGGCTTCGGCAGCGTTATTAAGAATGTTGATTAAAGAATGGGTCAGTGTGCGTTCCGCAATAATTTTTGCCTCGGCATCCACGGTGGGTGCGATAAAAAAATTGAGTTTTGCCGAGGGCTTGTGGGTGCGCCATTGCATGATGACGTTATCAATATAATCGGTCAATAACATACTGCTGCCCGATTCTGCACGCATTTCCCCTGCCGATGCCGACATCACGGACAGCGTGTCTTTGCAGCGGTTGATTTGTTGCTGCATGATGATGGCTTTTTGGTGCAGATCAGGATACAGATGCTCTGGGTATTCTTGTTCCAATTCATGGGCGACAATGGCGATAATACCCAGCGGTGTTCCCATATCGTGTGCCGCACTGGCTGCCAGCGTGCCTAATGCCACAACGCGCTCATCGCGTAACGCATTTTCCCGCGCTTCGGCAAGATTGCGTTCCTGAATTTTCAACGCCTTAGCCAAGGCGACCACAAAGAACGCCACCAGACCCGCGCTGAACACAAAACCGAACCACATACCGAACATATGCAGATTAAAATAATGCTTGTCGCTGAGGATGTGCGCCTGTTTAAGCATCTGATAACTGCTCATGCCCGGGTGCGTCATTTCGGTGGAGATAGGTGCGTGCGGTTCTATGGAAGGCAACGGGATGTTATAGGCAATCAGTATCGTGTACATGGTGGTGGTTAAAATAACCATATACCACGCATACGACTGCGGCAGCATGATAGCGGTAATAATCACCGGCAACAAAAACACCCAGATAATGGGATTGGATGCACCGCCCGTCATATACAGTAAACCTGTGATACCGATGACATCAATGACGAGCTGCGAGAAAATTTCTACCTGCGTCACAGGCTCATCAGTGTCCAGTCGCATTGAGGTGTATAAATTAACCGCGACAATCGCAGAGACAACCAGCCACAGCTGCTGTTCAGGCAGACGGATATTCAGCCCGTACACCGATATAAAAATCAGCAGTGATTCGCTGGCTACCATCATGTTTCTGAGGATAAACAACCACTTTAGGTTTTGTCGGGCAGAAATTTCTGATTTGGGAATGGGGGAGACGTGTGAGAGCATTTTGGCTATTGTAAAGATACTGAGTCGTAATTATTGTTCCCACGCTCTGCGTGGGAATGCCGCTGTTGACGCTCCAGCGTCTTTTGTCCACACCGCGCTGGAATAGTGCAGGACAATGGTTCTCCGTAACGACTGCCAGTCCTTCAAGGCAAAGGTATCTACACATCCTTGATAACTCTTTGTAAAACAATGAGTTATGAAATTTCTTCAAGCTAATGATTTCTTTTAAAATCAAGTGCTTATGAAACTTGTGTAGATACCAATGCCTTCAAGGACTGGCAGTCGTGCTATTACAGTTTGGATTTCAACAGTTCAGTAGGGTACGCTGTACATCACTGCCCACAGTTGAGCCTGACGGTTCATAACCGCGTAGCGGTGAAATGGTTGTAGCAACAAAATATAAATACAATAAAGCCCCGTAGGGGTGAAATGTCGGATGAAAACCAACATTTCACCCCTACGGGGTTATGTTGTGTCTAATCGCTTGGTGCTACAAACATTCTACCCCGCTGGGGTTTTTTCTTAACTGTGGGTAGTGACGCTGTGCGTACCTTTTGGAATTCAATGGTACGCACAGCGTCAATGCCATTAAGTTAAGGATTTTTCCGTTCGCCCTGAGCCTGTCGAAGGGTGAATGGAAAAATCCGAAACCCCGAAGTTAAGCCGTTCATGGTTCGACAAGCTCACCACGAACGGCTTAACTTAATGGCAGTGACGCACAGCGTACCCTACAAATTATCATGTATTACTGCAATTTAGCTTTCAATATTTTATTCACTTCCGCAGGATTGGCTTTACCCTGCATGGCTTTCATCACCTGCCCGACAAAAAACGCGAACATTTTTTCATTGCCGTTTAAATACTGTTCCACTTGTTTGGCATTGGCAGCAATAATACCGTCGATAATCGCTTCAATCGCGCCAGTGTCGGTGATTTGTTTCAAGCCTTGGGCTTCGATGATCTCATCCGCTGTATCGGTGCTTTGCCAGAGAGCTTCAAATACTTGTTTGGCAATTTTGCCAGAAATAGTGCTGTCGGCAAGGCGGGCTAATAAACCTGCAAGACGCTGTGCATTAATCGGTGATTCAGTAATATCCAAACCTGCTTTATTCAGCGCGGCGGATAAATCGCCTGTTATCCAGTTGGCGCATAGTTTAGCTTCACAGGTTGACAGCTTGACGACGGTCTCAAAATAATCGGCAAGCGAGCGGGAGGCGGTCAGTATGCCCGCGCTTTCATCATCTAACGCATAATCA
Organism: Methylococcales bacterium; assembly: GCA_030654015.1. GTDB lineage: Bacteria > Pseudomonadota > Gammaproteobacteria > Methylococcales > Methylomonadaceae > UBA4132. Next base: position 16,573 of record JAURYI010000026.1, read on the forward strand.
GTTTTAAACCGCAGTTTTTTCGCCTGCGGCAATTCGGGCAGTTCAGCTTTTATTTGGGCTTTGAATGCGTCACTGATATGCACAGGCAGCAAGTCAGGATCAGGAAAATAGCGGTAATCATTGGCTTCTTCTTTGCTGCGCATCGAGCGGGTTTCATCTTTTACTGAATCATACAAACGGGTTTCTTGTACGATAGTGCCGCCGTTTTCTAAAATTTCAATTTGGCGTTCCACTTCGTGGTTGATGGCTTTTTCGACAAATTTAAACGAGTTGATATTTTTAATTTCCGCGCGAGTGCCAAACGCTTGTTGTCCGACAGGTCGCACCGAAACGTTGGCATCACAGCGAAATGAACCTTCCTGCATATTACCATCACAAATTCCCAGATAACGCACTAACTCATGCAGAGTGCGCATATACGCCACCGCTTCTTTGGCGGAACGCATATCGGGTTCAGACACAATTTCCAATAACGGCGTACCTGCACGGTTTAAATCTATACCGCTTAAACCGTGAAAACTTTCATGCAGCGATTTCCCCGCATCTTCTTCTAAATGGGCGCGAGTCACGCCGATACGTTTCGTTTCCCCATCAACTTCAATGTCAATATGTCCCACGCCGACAATCGGTAAATCCATTTGGCTGATTTGATAGCCTTTGGGTAAATCGGGGTAAAAATAATTTTTGCGGGCAAACACTGAATATGGCGCGATATGGGCTTCAATAGCCATACCGAAAATAACGGCTTTGTGTACCGCTTCTTCATTCAGCACAGGCAACACCCCTGGCAAACCTAAATCAACCGCACAGGCTTGTGTATTAGGCTCTGCACCGTAGGCGGTAGACGCGCCTGAAAAAATCTTTGATTTTGTGGACAGTTGGGTATGAATTTCCAACCCGATAACCGTTTCCCATTGCGTCATTGATGGACTCCTTAATTAAAATTCACAGGTTATTTTATAATTCACGGATAATGTACTGCTATCACTTCAAGCTGAAGGATTATTTTTTACACCGCGTTCAGCGCGTTACGCTGTATTGTGGCAAATATGATACTTTATATCTTGCTCTAATACCCGCTTGATTGATAAAGTAACGCTATTTTTCATTCCCCACAGGAAACAGGTAAAAATGTTCAAAAGAATTCGCGGACTGTTCTCCAACGACCTTTCTATTGACTTAGGAACCGCTAACACATTGATCTATATCCCAGGTCAAGGCATAGTGCTTAATGAGCCATCGGTTGTTGCCATTAAAGAAGACAAAGTGCGTGGCGCAAAAACCATTGCCGCAGTCGGCGCGGATGCCAAGCAAATGTTAGGACGCACACCTGGTAACATTACTGCTATTCGCCCCTTGAAAGACGGCGTTATCGCTGATTTCAATATCACCGAAAAAATGTTGCGCTTCTTCATCGAAAAAGTGCATAAACGCAAACTATTCAGCCCAAGTCCGCGTATTTTAATTTGTGTACCCTGCGGTTCAACACAAGTTGAGCGTCGTGCGATTCGTGAATCTGCGATGATGGCAGGTGCAAGAGCGGTGTACTTAATCGAAGAACCCATGTCTGCGGCGATTGGTGCAGGTCTACCTGTTGATGAAGCACGCGGCTCTATGGTGCTGGATATTGGCGGCGGTACGTCTGAAGTCGCGGTTATTTCTATCAACGGTATTGTGTACTCCTCCTCAGTGCGTATCGGCGGCGACCGTTTTGATGAAGCGATTGTCAGTTATGTGCGCCGCAACTACGGCACGCTCATCGGCGAAGCAACCGCAGAACGTATCAAACTGGAAATCGGTTCGGCTTATCCCGGCTCTGAAGTACGCGAAATAGAAGTAAAAGGGCGTAATCTTGCCGAAGGTATTCCGCGCAGTTTCACACTGAACAGCAATGAAATTTTAGAAGCATTGCAAGAACCGCTGGCAGGCATTGTTGGTGCGGTCAAAACCGCGCTGGAACAAACACCACCCGAATTAGGTTCAGATGTTGCTAATCGCGGTATCTATTTAACAGGCGGCGGCGCGTTATTACGCGATATTGATCGTTTAATTTCCGAAGAAACAGGTTTGCCTGTGTATATTGCTGATGATCCGCTGACCTGCGTAGCCAGAGGCGGCGGCATGGTCTTGGAAATGATGGAGAAAAAAGGCATTTCCAGTTTTTCTTTAGAATAACTCTTTTCATTTAAATCGTTTATTCTGACCACGATAGGTACCAATACTGCATATTGTGGCATCATTAACTGATACGAGGTTTTCGCTATAAAACTCATATTTGCCACTGGACCATCAATTAATACGCGCTTACTGGTGGCAGTTATTGCTTCAATTGCCCTGCTGGTGACTGAACATAGAAGCTCCCGAATGGATACCTTGCGTATGTCGCTATCGTACCTTGTTGACCCGTTGAAATATATTGTTGATTTGCCCAGTGCAATCATCAATCATGCGTCCGAGTCGCTCGGTTCTTATGCGTCCTTAGTCAGTGAAAATGCAAGTTTGCGTGATGAACAGCTCGTGCGCCAAACCCAGTTACTTAAACTGGACGCACTGGAAAAAGAAAATGTTCGCCTGCGTGCTTTATTGGAAAATTCCTTTAAGCTGGGCGAACAGGTATTAATAGCCGAATTACTCTCTATTAATACAGCACCTTATGAGCATATTCTCGTGGTCAACAAAGGCACGAATTTTGGCGTTCATGAACAGCAACCCGTGCTGGATGCCAATGGCGTGGTGGGGCAGGTATTTCGCGCCTTACCACTGACCTCGGAAATCATGCTGATTACTGATCCCAATCATGCTATTCCCGTACAGATTAACCGTAATGGCTTATTAACCATTGCCGTTGGCAGTGGTCAACTGAATCAGCTTAATTTACCGTTTTTACCCAGTAATGCCGATATTCGCCCGGGTGACTTATTAATTACATCGGGCTTGGGCGGTACATTTCCACAAGGTTATCCTGTTGCTGTGGTTGATGAGTTTACCTCACAGCCCAACAAACCGTTTGCCAACATTACCGCGACTCCTAAATCACTATTGGATCGCAACAGAGAATTGATGATAGTCTGGAGTCACTCATCTCCTGTACCGCTCATCTCAAAACCCAATGCGGCGGCTGAACCTATGACATCTCCCTCACCTGTACCTACGCCTGCCCCTGCAAATGAATAAGTCACTTTGGTTGTGTCGCGTTACCCTGACTATTATCGTGGCGATGTGCTTAAGAATCGCGCCGTGGTCGCATACGCTGGAGCTGTATAATCCCGATTGGGTGCTGTTGGTCCTGATGTACTGGTCGGCTGCTTTGCCTGAGCGCATCGGTATTTTTTCTGCGTGGACTTACGGTATACTCACCGACGTATTGACAGGGCAATTATTCGGTCAACACGCATTAGCGTATTCGCTGGTTATTTATGCCTGTCTCAAACTGCACAAACGCTTGCGCCAATACACTTTATTACAACAGGTCTTATTTGTTTTCTTTGGTCTGCTGTTAGCGCAACTGATTTTTTTCTTCATCAAAAACCTGCAACATCTCGCCCAGTTTAATAGCGACTTTTGGCTGCCCGTCATGACAGGCACCGTCTGCTGGCCATTAATTTATATTGTATTACGCAGTATCCGCATACCAAACAATGTTAAATAGCCGTGTTATCATCCGCCGTTTTGAGCCTTAATCATGTCGAGCTTTCACTCTATTAAGGACACGCAACTGGAAAATCATTTTTTTGTTAATCGCATTATCGCGGCATTTGTTGCCATTGTGCTGTTAACAACAGGATTGATTGTGCGCCTGATTCACCTGCAAGTTGCAGGTCACGAACATTATGCGACACTGGCAAAAGACAACAGCATCAAAATTTATCCGATTGTCCCGACACGCGGCATGATTTATGACCGTCACGGCAATATCCTTGCTGAAAACACCCAGTCTTACAGTCTGGAAATCATCCCTGAAAAATCCAAAGACCTTGATGATACCCTGCTACGACTGCAAAAATTACTCAACATCTCTGACGAAAAAATCGACCTGTTTCAAAAGCAGCGCAAACGCCAAAAACGTTTCGCCAGTACACCCTTACTACTCAGCATGAGCGATGATGAAATCGCCACCTTTGCCGTCAATCGTCCGTTTTTTCCAGGTGTTGATATTCGGCAACGACTGGTCAGGCATTATCCTTACGGCGAACTCGCCGCCCATGTGGTCGGTTATGTCGGACGCATCAACGAAGCCGAAATAAAAACCCTATCCTCCGCAGAATACCAAGGCTCAACCCACGTCGGCAAACTGGGTATAGAAAGCGCTTACGAAACGGAACTACACGGCAAAACAGGCTATGCAGAAATAGAAACCAACGTGCAGGCGCGTCCACTTAATACCCTCAATGAAACCGATGCTATTCAAGGGGTAAATCTGTATCTCACTCTGGATATGGACTTACAAAAAACCGCTTATGACTCACTCGCCCCGTTTAACGGCGCGGTAGTTGCCATTGAAGTAAAAACAGGCGGTGTATTGGCATTTGCCAGTCGCCCCAGTTTTGACCCTAATCCTTTCGTAGCGGGTATTGCCAACGATGCCTATCAAGCCCTGCAATCCTCCGAAGCCCAACCGCTGTTTAATCGTGCGTTGCGCGGACTGTATCCGCCCGGCTCAACCCTGAAACCGTTTGTCGCCCTCGCAGGACTGGAACATAACGCCGTTACCGCCTCACAACGTTTTTTATGTCCTGGTTACTATCAACTGCCCAATGTCAATCACAAATATCGGTGCTGGAAGAAAACAGGGCATGACTGGGTGAACGTCAACAAAGCCATTACCGAATCCTGCGACGTGTATTTTTATCGCCTCGCCTCCGCACTCGGCATTGACGATATGCACGATTTTTTACAAAAATTCGGCTTCGGCGAAAAAACAGGCATAGATTTAGTCGGTGAAAAATCAGGTTTACTGCCGTCACGCGAATGGAAATTTGAACAAAAAAAACAATCATGGTATCCGGGTGAAACCCTCATCACCGGCATAGGACAAGGTTCCAATCAAGTCACGCCGCTACAGCTTGCCAGAGCCACCGCCACGCTTGCCAACCGAGGCAACGTAGTCACCCCGTTTCTGGTTGATAAAATCGTCACCTCCACAGACACCCACGCAGGACCTGAAACGCACAACGAGATTATCGCACTTAAAAAAAGCAATGTTGAAGCCATCGTCTCGGCAATGGTGGATGTCGTCCACAGCGAACGCGGCACCGCTCACGACCTGAAAAAAGACTTCAACTATCTCATGGCAGGCAAAACAGGTACCGCTCAAGTGCTGGGCATCAAACAAAATGCCAAATACGATGAAAATGCCATTGAATTCAAATACCGCGACCATGCCCTGTTTATCGCCTTCGCACCTGCTGATGACCCTAAAATTGCCGTTGCTGTCATTGCTGAAAACGGCGGACACGGCGGCTCAGTCGCCGCGCCCATTGCTGCAAAAATCATCAAGCAATACCTAAAAGACACTCAATGAAAACTGAAACCTATCATCATCAATTTGAAACGCCCTCCATCATCGGCACTATCCTGCGCAAACTGCACATAGATATACCGCTGTTTATCGGCTTATCACTCGCCGCCAGTCTCAGTTTTATTATTTTATACAGCGCGGGCAGTCAGGACATAGGACTGCTCACCCGCCAAGGCGCACGCATCGGACTGGCATTCGCTTTCATGACCGTCCTTGCCCATATAGACCCCGCGCAATTCAAGCGTTACTCCGCATTACTGTTCGGTATCGGCATTGTATTACTCGCCGCCGTCTTGGTCATGGGACAAACCGCACTCGGTGCGCAACGCTGGTTGAATCTGGGATTTTTTCGTTTCCAACCCTCAGAAATGATAAAAATCACCACCCCCATGATGATAGCGTGGTATCTGTCCGAACACCCGTTACCACCCAGACCCAAACACCTGCTGATTGCCAGCATCCTGATACTGGTTCCCACCCTGCTGATTGCCAAACAACCCGATTTAGGCACTGCCATACTGGTTGCCAGCTCAGGTGCGGGCGTATTATTTTTTGCAGGCTTATCATGGTGGTACATCATCGGCATCCTGACCAGCCTGACCGCCTTAACCCCCATACTCTGGCACTTCATGCACGACTACCAACGTGCGCGGGTGTTGACCTTTTTAAACCCAGAAGCCGACCCATTAGGGCGCGGCTACCACATCATCCAGTCAAAAATCGCCATCGGTTCAGGCGGACTTTATGGCAAAGGCTGGCTGGGCAGTACCCAATCGGAACTGGATTTTCTACCCGAAAGCTCCACCGACTTTATCTTTGCCGTGTTTGCCGAAGAATTCGGTTTATTCGGTTGCTCAGGCTTATTAGCCCTATACCTGCTCATCATCACTCGCTGCCTATACATCGCCTCCCAAGCCCGCGACACCTACTGCCGCTTACTGGCCGGCAGTCTGGCATTCACCTTTTTCGTCTACGTCTTCGTCAACATCGGCATGGTTATCGGAGTTCTCCCCGTCGTCGGCGTTCCCCTGCCCCTCATCAGCTACGGCGGCACCTCCATCGTCACCCTGCTATCAGGCTTCGGCATATTAATGTCCATCCACACCCACAAAAAGTTTTTGCATCGTTGATAGCACTGAATGTTAAACACACTGATAGCCACAAACGTTAAGCTATTGGAGTACAAAATCAGGCTTGTACTCCACCATACAAAAATCAATCCATGTTGATTGACTGCCCAAAATTCCATCAAAAAATTCAACCTTAAGGCAAATTTAAGAGTTGACCGCGTAAAATTACCCCAACGTTGCTAATAACCAAATGTTTTGTTTTATAGCAACAATCAAACAAAGCTCTGTCAATGAGTGTCATTTCTCGACATAAACACAGGGTTTTGCGTGCCACGGCTCCAGTTTTAAGCCAAGCGAACCATAAAGATAAGAGGTTTTACCAATGAAAAATAAAGTCACGCTAGCCATTTCGACATTTGTTTTATGCAGTGCTGTTACCACAGCGGAAGCCGCTAAACATCACAGTATCAGTAAACAATCCAAACACCCAGCCACGGCACACAAAACCAGCCATCGCTCTTCCGACAGTCATTCCAAGCATCATTCAAGACACACTCACCATATCGTAGCTCACAGCCACCACTCTACTGATTTTGCATCAAACTATGATCCGCATTCAGGCATGGCTTCTTTATACAGCACTCGATTCCAAGGCAGAAAAACCGCCAGCGGCGAAAAATACGATATGTTTGAAATGACTGCCGCACACAGAACTTTACCTCTGCGTTCTTATGTTGAAGTGACCAATCTGGAAAATAATCGTAAAGTAGTTGTTCGTATCAATGACCGTGGCCCTTTTCATGGTAACCGCGTATTAGATTTGTCTACTGCGGCGGCTGAAGAACTGGGGATTGCAGGCGGTTCTGAAAAAGTAAAAATCACACCACTGGCAATGAACGATATTGTAGAAGACGAATAAATTAAAAAGTCGCTGCATAAAGCAACGCTGAATGCGGACAAGATAGCTCGTTACCTACTGATATTTTATCAGTAGGTAAATCAACAAAGCTAAAACACGCATGATACAATACTGCCCTGTTTTACTGAGTCCATACTGAAAGAGCAATGACACCTTTTAAGAGTTTTATCCTGTTTTTATGTTTCTATTTACCCGCTGTCGCCTTTCAGGCAAATGCAGAGCCTGCTGAATCTTTAACACCCGCTGTTCCCTCCATAGCCGCCAGTGCGTTTATTTTACAAGACTTCCACACGGGTAAAGTATTGGCGGACAATAATGCCGATACCAAACTTGCCCCCGCCAGTCTCACCAAAATCATGACGGTTTATGTGGCATTCAAAGAACTCGGTAAAGGGCATTTACACCTCACAGACCTTGCCACTATCAGCCAGAAAGCGCGTGATGCTACAGGCTCACGGATGTTTCTGGAAACCAATCAACAAGTCCCCATTGAAGACCTGTTAAAAGGTATTATCATCCAGTCGGGTAATGATGCCAGTATCGCTCTCGCCGAACATATCGCCGCGCAAGAAAGCACCTTTGCCGATATGATGAATCAACAAGCGGCGCGTTTGGGGATGAAAAACACCCATTTCACCAACAGTGACGGCTTACCCGTTGAAAATCATTACACCACCGCGCGTGATTTAGCGATACTGACTACGGCATTAATCAATGAATTTCCTGATTATTACCCGTGGTTTTCACAAAAAGAATTCACCTTTAACAAAATCACCCAACACAATCGTAATTTATTGCTAGGTCGTGATGAGTCGGTCGATGGCGTGAAAACAGGGCATACTGATGATGCGGGTTATTGTTTGGTCGCGTCTTCCTTACGCGAGGGAATGCGCTTGATTTCTGTGGTTATGGGTACTAAAAGCTCTAAAGCCCGCGCCGATGAAAACCAGAAATTATTAAACTATGGCTTCCGCTTTTTTGAATCGCATCGTTTATACGAAGGCAAAAAACCCCTCAAAGAAGCCAAATTATGGAAAGGGTCAGAGAGTACAATACCGCTCGGTGTCGCCGAAGACCTGTACGCCACCATCCCACGCCGTCATTATGATGAGCTGAAAGCCACTATTGTGGTTGATAAAAAAATTACCGCGCCTGTTAAAGAAGGCGATAAATTCGGCTCGGTGAGCGTCGCGCTGAAAGGCGAAGTCGTGTCGCAAAAAGACCTTATCGCCTTAAAGTCGATAGAGAAAGGTAACATTTTTCGCAGAGCCTACGACAGTATAATGATGATGATGATGATGGAGAAATCAGATGACAAGTAAAACCGTCTATTTAAACGGTCAATATGTACCGCAAGACGAAGCTAAAATATCGGTTATGGATAGAGGTTTTCTATTTGGCGACGGTGTTTATGAAGTAATTCCCTGCTATCTTGGACATTTATTCCATTTCCAAGCACATATAGACAGACTGACAGCCAGTCTGGCAGGTATTCGCATGGAAAACCCATACACGACCGAGCAATGGCTGGAGATTTTTAAGCCATTGATAGATGAGCGCGAAAATCAGTATATCTATGTGCAGATTACGCGCGGTGTCGCACCTAAACGCGATCATGCGTTTCCAGACAACGTCACGCCGACCATTTTTGCGGTATGCAACAATATTGCGCCGTTTGCGGGTTTGGAGACAGGCGTTAAAGCCATTACTGCCGATGACAGTCGCTGGAAATTCTGCAATATCAAAGCCATTGCGTTACTGGCGCATTTATTACATCGTCAGGAAGCCGTTGATGAAGGTTGCGCCGAAGCCATTTTAATTAAGGATGGGATAGTCACCGAAGGCGCGGCAAGCAATGTATTTGCGGTGATTGACGGCGTACTGGTCACTCCGCTAAAAGACAACCGCATTTTGGCGGGGATTACTCGTGATGTCATTTTAGAACTGGCAGCAAAACATAATATTGCGCACTGTGAACGCGATATTTCTCTGGCGGAATTAACCACTGCCACGGAAATCTGGGTAACCAGCTCCACGCGCGAAATTATTCCTGTGGTTGAACTGGACGGCGTAGCCCTTGCAGACGGTCAAGTCGGCGCAGTCTGGCATACCATGAACACCCTTTTTCAAGCCTACAAACAATCCCTGTTATGAGTGAAGAAACCCTATTTGAATTCCCTTGCGAATTTCCCATTAAAGCAATGGGTAAAGCCGATGTCGAACTGCCTGTTATCGTGACGGAAATTGTCCGCCGTCATGTATTGGCAGTCGATGAAGCGGCAGTAAAAACCCGTCCGAGTAAAGACGGCAATTTTATTTCCGTCACCGTCATCATCGAAGCCACCAGCAAAAAACAGCTGGATGCCATTTATCAGGATTTAACCGATCATCCGCACGTTTTAATGTCGTTGTAAGGTACGCAATGCGTACTTTACCGCCGATAACCATCCGCGATCTGGGCTTGCAAGACTATCAAACCGTCTGGCAAGCCATGCAGGACTTCACCCTACAACGCAATAGCGACACGCCCGATGAACTGTGGATAGTCGAACATCCCGCCGTTTATACGCTCGGTTTAAACGGCAAACGCGAACATCTGCTTAACACAGGCGACATTCCTGTGATTCAATCTGACCGAGGCGGTCAAGTCACCTACCACGCACAAGGGCAAGTCATTATTTACACCCTGCTGGACATTGAGCGGCTGAATCTTAACATTCGCCAATTAGTCAGCCTGCTGGAACAAACGATGATTGACACCCTAGCGTTTTACGGTATCGTAGCCATAGCCAAAGCCGACGCACCGGGTGTGTATGTGCAGGGCAAAAAAATCGGCTCTATCGGCATACGCATCAAACAGCATTGCAGTTATCACGGCTTAAGTTTCAATAACGACATGGATTTAACCCCGTTTAACTTCATTAATCCCTGCGGGTACAAAGACTTGAAAGTCACCCAACTGCGCGATTTAGGCGTAATCATTCATACTAACGCGCTTGCCTCTTTAATGAGTCAGGCAATTATCACGGCATTAAACACATGACTTATTCAGCACCGTCACGCTCTACGCCCGAATCACACCAGCGCAACACCGAAAAACTGGCAAGAATTCCCATTAAAGTGGAAGTGCCTGAAACTGTCCTGCGTAAACCTGACTGGATACGCATAAAATTATCTGCCAGTGATGACATCACCCGCATTAAACAAATCATGCGCGAACGCAATTTACACAGCGTGTGCGAAGAAGCCGCCTGCCCCAATTTAGCCGAATGTTTCCAGCACGGCACGGCGACCTTTATGATTATGGGTGACTTATGCACCCGCCGCTGTCCGTTTTGTGATGTCGCACACGGCAAACCGCTAGCATTAGATAAAGACGAACCCGCCCACCTAGCCGATGCCATCCAAGCAATGGCATTAAAATATGTGGTCATCACTTCCGTTGATAGAGATGATTTGAGAGACGGCGGCGCAGGGCATTTTGCCGACTGTATTGCACAAATCCGTGCAAAAACCCCCAATACCAAAATAGAAATTCTCGTGCCTGATTTTCGCGGACGTATTGAAAAAGCCGTGGCGATTCTTGCCGAACAACCCTGTGATGTGTTCAATCACAACTTGGAAACCGTGCCGCGTTTATACAAACAAATCCGCCCCGGTGCCGATTATCGGGGTTCATTAGAATTATTACGCCAATACGGAGCAATCCATCCGCAAACGCCCACTAAATCAGGATTGATGTTAGGCGTAGGCGAACGTCCCGAAGAAATTGAGCAAGTCATGCAGGATTTAAGAACCGCAGGTTGCACCATGCTCACTTTAGGTCAGTATTTACAACCCAGCAAAGCCCATACACCCGTGCAGGAATACATCACCCCCGCGCAGTTCGATGAATACGGTGAGATTGCCAAAAACATGGGCTTCAAACAAGTCGCCAGTGCGCCGATGGTCAGATCGTCTTATCATGCTGATTTACAGGCAAAAACCTTGGTTTAGGTGCTGGGCATGAACAAACAATTTGTTATAAACAAAAAAGAAATCGCTTATTCGGGCTTTTTTCGGCTGGAAAAATATTGGCTGCAACACACGCTGTATGGCGGCGGCTGGAGCGAAGAAATTTGTCGTGAATTATTTGTGCGCGGCGGTTGTGTTGCAGTGCTGTTATACGATCCGCATACCGATAAAGTGGTTTTAATCGAACAATTTCGTGCAGGAGCTATACTTAATCCAGACAATGCGTGGCTGATTGAAATTGTCGCTGGGGCTATCGAAGACGGCGAAACAGCAGTAGACGTTGCGCATCGTGAAGCCTTTGAAGAAGCGGGTTGTGTCATTCAGGAATTGATGCAGATCAGTGAATTTTATACGACCCCCGGCGGTATGGCGGAGCGTATTACTTTATTTTGCGGTAAAGTGGACAGTACGCAAATCAACGATGGCGTACATGGTTTGGATGAAGAACAGGAAGATATTTTGGTACGCACGGTGGATTTTGCCGAAGCGTATCGTATGGTAGAAAGCAATGAAATAGATTCGGCAATTCCGATTCTAGCAATTCAATGGCTGGCATTGAATAAACACAAATTGCAAGCAATTAGGTGAAAGGTGCAAGGTTAAAGGTTAAAGGTTAAAAGAAGTGGAGTGGCTTTTTTGCACCTTGCACCTTGCACCTTCTCCCGAACTCAGGTTAATCAATAGTATTAGGTGGACACATTAAAATGAACACACGCACTTATTTTTCAGGCAGTTTCGCAGTGGTTATGCTGTTGCTGTCAGGTTGTGCGAGTGATTCGGAGGTTGCGCCCCTTACCTACCAACAACAAACATCCTCACCCGTGGTGAACTATGCCTTGAGTTTGCAAGGTACGCCCTATCACTACGGCTCAGATAATCCACAAGACGGTTTTGATTGCAGTGGCTTTGTCTATCACGTCTATCAACAAAAAGGGGTTAATTTACCGCGCCGTACAGAGGATATGGCAAATCAGCTTATCCCCATAGAAAAAGACGCGATGCAATCAGGTGATCTGCTGTTTTTTGATACCAACGGCAACACTTTTTCCCATGTCGGGCTGTATATTAACGGGGATAATTTTATTCATGCCTCCAGTTCAAAAACAGGTAAAGTATTGGTGTCCAGTTTGAAAAATAACTACTGGCAACAGCACTTTGTCGGTGTGCGTCGGCCGTAAATAAAACCCATACATCGCACCGTTCAATTGTTACTCTTTAATAACAAGGAGAATTATGATGAAAAAGCGCGTCTTGACTGGAATAGTCATCTCTTGTATTTCCTTTTACTGTCTCGCTGAAAATATAGCTGATAGCAGCTTGAAGATAGTTATCATCCGACATGGAGAAAAGCCAGAAATTGGCGATAATCTATCATGTGAAGGTGAACATCGCGCCCTGCAACTCCCAAAAGTTTTATACCAAAAATTCAACAAGCCCGACTATGTTTATGTCCCTTCGTTAGATATGGGTAAATCAATCACTCATGCGAGAATGTTCCAGACAGTTACGCCATTTGCCGTAAAGTATAATCTACCCGTCAATGGCAAATTCGATGCCCATGATTATGCCAAGATTGCTGATAATATACTGAAAAAAACGGGAACGATTCTTATGGTGTGGGAACATAGCTCGATTCCGTCGCTTGCTGAGACGCTAGGCGTTAAAAATCCGCCGCCGTGGGATGATAAGGATTACGATAGTATATGGGTGATAACTTACCAGAATGGTAAGGCCGTGATGACATACGACAAGGAAGGAATAACGCCATCCTCCGATTGCAAGTTCTAACAATTTGAGGCTGTTAAAGTATTCATGTGGGAGTGGCTTTAGCCACGAAATCGTGGCTAAAGCCAC
>JAURYI010000038.1 GCA_030654015.1 Methylococcales bacterium
GATAACTTTTTCTCATCCCGCTATTATCACTTAGTTAACGTAGATTTTGAACAGGTTCTTAAAAGTTCGTTCGGCTTTTTGCCTTATCAGGTCGTTACTGTCTGTACCCGTTTACCGTTTACTTTCTTTACCACTTACCCCCTTTATAGAGGGGGTAAGTAAAGTAAACGGTTTACGAATGTTACAAAAGTAACATTTGTAAAAAAGTTAAAATCAGATTATCCAAAAATAACCATCATAAAAGCCCACTTTACCCGCCGCTCTTAATTGATTTTTACAGTCTGTAAAGGCTTTTGCCTTGTTTGTCGCATCAATGACAGCATAGGCTAAATCACGCCATTTATCGCCGTGTACAACCTTGGTAGGGCAGTTATGTGGACTGTCAGGGAATAACGCCTTAATGCCGCTTGTTGGCTCTATGCCGTGCTTTTCTATTGCCGTTGGCAGTTCACTTAATACGCTTCGATTCCTTTCGCTTAACGGTTTGGCTTTGCCTTTTACCTTGTCACTGTCGGATAAATCCGCTCCTATCATTACCGCGCTGGTAACGGGTTCGTCATCGTCATCAATCCAGCCAGTATCGACCGATTCAAGCCTAAAATACTTATCATCGGGTTCTTTTATGTCTTTGGCTTTGGTGGTTTCCAGTCGCTTAATATCGCCTTGAACACTTAGCGCGTGTTCCATATCCCACGCGCCTTTTAATGCACTGCTACCGCGCCCCCCTTTGATTGGATCTTTACCTGAATGGTGAACACTGACAACACAGCATTGAAAATGCTGTTTAAGACTGTCAACAGCATCAATGTAATTGCCCGTAGCATCTGCATCGTTTTCATTGCCTACAAAACAACGCGCTAAGGTGTCGAAAACTATCATCATAGGCTTAGCACCTGTCGATTCAATCCACGCCTTAACGTCTAGCATTAACCGACTGCTATCGGTATCTATTTGCGGCTTCAACGCGCCATCACTACAGAAAAACAGCGCACTGTCTAATCCCACGCCGTGATGCAATGCCCACGCCTGACACCGCGCCGTTATGCCTGTTACGCCCTCACCTGCTACATAGAACACGCCGCCGCGCTTTGTTTTATGCCCTTGCCACTCTTTGCCCATGGCAATATGCAAAGCCATATCCAGCATTAAAAACGATTTACCCGCGCCGCTTTCGCCGTACAGGCAACAAGTGCTTTCAAGCGGTAAATAATCACGGATAACCCACGATATACATTTACGGTTTGCTATCAATTCATGAATCGGGGTAAACGCTCTTTTTTTGGCTGTTGCTGTCAGTGGCTCACGGCTTGGCAAGTCTGACAGTGGGGTATAGTCTTCTTTATGCCCCCTATCTGTTTGTGGCGCGTGGTTTGGTTGTTTTGCGAATCTTTGCGCTATGCTACCCATGAACAATACCGCCATATTTGATAATGTCGGGTTCATGCGTAACCTTGTAATCATCAAAATTAATCAATGAATCGCCGCCTGCCACAACGTCACTCAGTACCAGAAAATCAAGTATTTCATAAGGCAGTAAGTGTTCAGCACACAAGGAACGAAAGCACAGATAAAGCGGCGTTGCTTTGTCTGTCAGGTCTGGCAGTTCTTTAAAGGTGAATTTATACCTGCCAACAAGCAACAGCATATCGTTTTCCCTTTCGATAATGCGTAATCTGTGAGTAAGTAATATTTTTAAATTATCAATAGTGGCAGGTCGTAAGCCCGTGGCTTTGTTGAGTTCGTTATGCTCAAATAATGGTCTCCATTGCCCATTAACAACGTCATCAACTCTATTGTCTATTTCACTCATACAACACACCCCATTAACAGCACATAACGCCCTACGCGGTGCGTACCTTTGGCAGTGTGTTCAACTGCCCATTCCGTTTTGATGTTATGCCCTTGTACTTTTAGTTCTTTAACACGTCCAGCGGGGTGCATAATGTCTAAATGTTCGCGGGCTTGTAACGTGGTTAATGATTCACGGCGTAACCATTCTAAAATGCGGGCGCGTTGCGCTTGGTTGCTGTTGTGACTCATAGCATTACCTGCAATAACAGCATGACGCTATCGAATTGTGCGGTGAAGATTGATGCTAATCTGTTAAAATAGCCGTGCTGTTTTTCTTTTGCGCTGCCCACGTTTGCCGCGTGGGTGGTGTCTAATCTGTCCATAATTTAAGCCCCTATTTCATCAATCAGCGCGTAAATATCACTAACGCGCCAGCCAGTAGTTCGCGCTCCAAGTTTTACAGGTTTTGGATATTTGCCAGACTTCACGCCATTAAGCCACGTTGTGCGGCTAACGGGTATTAGTGGGGGATTGCCTTTAGTACCGATAATTTGCGGTAAGCGAAAAAAGCCTGTTTGTGGGAGTTGTTTTTGAGTAACCATGTTTTGCACCTTTTGGTGTTTTGTTGAACATGGTTAGGCATTATGAGCATATTTTTTAGCAAGTCATGGAAACAAATAGGGCTATTATTTTCCTAATAAACTACGTTATCACTGGCAACAAAATACTGGTTAGCCCTGTAGTGATAAAGTATCACGCCGTCATCATCACACGTTTTAATCATTATAAAATAAAGCGGGTTATCATAACCTCCGCCGTTTTTTATCTTTTGGTAAGCCTTTATGACTGTATCAACGGATAATTCCATCATATCAGCGACTCCTTGCGCTACGCCGTCCTCATCTTTATTTGAGGTTAATTTTTCGCCATCGGATAACCCCTCGCTAACATAGTTATAAATACTAATATCGCGCCGTGTATTGTCTGGTCTACCTTTCTTTTTTTGCTTCACACGCCCCGTTAAAATATCGGCAATAAACCGCTTCATATCTTTTGATAGTGGCGTATCGCTTTGCATTAATGCGTCTATGGCTTCTTCTTTGAAATCACCCGTGAAAAACTTCTGAATAAGATTCAGCTCGTAAACACTAAGGTTCTCATACCCCATATATTCAAAAGTTACAGACGACATAAACACCTCATTAAAGTGCAATCATTACGAAAGGGATAACTGGAAACGGTGTAATGACTACCGCTTGTCGGGTTCGATGCCCTATCCAGTTAGATTAATTGTATCAGGTCTTAACCAGTCTTTGTGGTGTTCATCAATACCACGTTAGAGCTATCCATAGTCACCAACAAACTAAGCCGTTCACCCAATACGCGCCACGCTTCGGCTTGTTCTAACTTCAATTCCTGACGTTGATAAATACGCTTCACTTTGTTTTCTTCGGTGTGATTCAAGCACTTTTCGATAACGTCAGGTTGAATCAATAAATTACCCATCATGGTTGCACCTGTACGCCGTAAATCGTGCGGTGTCCATTTGCCGCCTGTCAGTATCAACGCCTCTGAATCTTTAGCACGATTGCTTAGTATGGTGGTTGTTTGCCGCCCGCCTATTTGTTTGGTTATTGACTTCTCACACACATGGTTAGAATCATCACGGTTCGCAAAAATCCATGTTTCACTTTTGGCTATCAGCTTTAACAGTTTGAATTGACCCAGCGAAAAGTCTGATAAATAAATCGTGTGGGCTTTGCCGTTTTTGCTGTTTGTTTCGGGTATCGTCCACGTCTTCAAATTAAAATCAATCTCTGAAAACTTAGCTTTCGATAATTCACCAATTCTGCACATAGTTGATAAGGCAATCCAGATAGCACACTCTGTAGACTTCAATAAATTAGCTTCGGGCAATTGCCGCGCTAACCCTCTTATTTCAAGCTCACTCAATACCCTATCGCGTTCTGTTGGCTTTGTGGTGGTCTTTGTCACACCTAGACTTGCTGTTGGGTCAAACTCGATAATATCCCTATCAACCGCAAACCTGAACATTTGCCGCATTAGTTTTAGAATGTTTCGTGCCAAATGATTAACACCGCGTTGTTTTAATAAATCTGTCACTTGGGTAATGTGTCCCTTTCGCACATCCTCAACAAACAAACTGCCCAATATTGGCAAAACATCCTTTTCAAACATCCGCATCACTTCCTTAACATCCTTACGATTGATTAAGTCAGTATCACGCCATCGGCTAAATAAATCACTGACAGTCACACGCGCCGCTAGTTTGGTTAAGGCTTCCTGTTCTTCAAGCTGTTGTTTTCGTACCCGCTCTTTTTTGAGTTTCGCTTCAAGGTTGGGGTCTATGCCGTCTTTTAACATTTGCGTGTAAGTATCGCGTTCTTTTCGCGCCGCTGGTAAATCATCGGCTTTTAGAGTTAGCCATTTTTGCTTACCCTCAAAACGATAAAAGAAACGAAACGACACCGCGCCGCCATCGGTTACAGGTCTAACTCTAACGTACAAGTTACCGCCATCGGGTATTAACTGTTCTTTGTCAGTGGGTTTTAGATGCTTAAAAGTCAGTGGTTTTATTCTGTTGGTAGCCATTTTTTGAGTCCCCTTGTCGTTTTGACAAGCGGTAGGCTTTGCCAAAATCAATAAGTTAGTTTGATTTTTCGGGATAGCAATCGGGATAGCAAAATAATTGTATTTAGCTGGATTTAATTGTACCTTGTTGGATGCTAATATCAAGTAACATAATGAAATTAAAGGGTAAAAATGGTTTTATTGAATTTTGTTGAACGGTAAAAAACGATAGTTTACCTTTCTGGGGGACAAGGGGTAGCAGGTTCAAATCCTGTCGTTCCGACCAATTTAAGATTTATTAAAGCTAAAAAAAATTATAAACCCGCAAGTCATAAGGCTTAGCGGGTTTTTTATTGCTTATAGGCGTTTGACATATCTGCAATAATCCATCAATGCGATAAATGACGCGGTATAATGTTCAACCTAAAATGACCGTATTCGTAATAAAAATAGATGAAATTCATCAAGATAAATACTCTTAACTATTTTATAAAATAACATAATGAAAAAAAATGAATATGCTATTCGTGAAGAAAGTATGACGACACATCACAATCCATTTGATGACCTTGTTTTAAAAGAAACTAAATTATCGCCGAATAAATTAGTTTATCGGGATGATGATAATGGCGTTTGGTTATATCAAGCGAATTGTTTAGAGTTTATGGATATACTCATAGCCAAATTTCCAGAAGGTAAATTTGATATGATTTTTGCTGACCCGCCTTATTTTTTATCGAATGGCGGTATTAGTTGCCAAGCGGGGAAAATGGTTAGTGTGCATAAAGGGGATTAGGATAAATCACGCGGTGCGGAAGTGAATAATGAATTTGCAGTTTGATATTAATTTAGCAAAAAATTATAAAAATAATTCTCAGATAGCAAGAGTATTAACTGAATCATGGGTTCAAGAAAATATATACTGTCCGAATTGTGGCGAAATATCTTTAAATGAATACAAAAATAATAAACCTGTTGCAGACTTCTATTGTATTTCATGCGCAGAAGATTTTGAATTAAAAAGTAAAAATGGACGTTTTTCTCCAAGAATTATTGATGGAGCGTATTCAACAATGATAGAAAGGATTAATTCTGATAAAAACCCTAATTTTTTCTTTTTAACATATAATAAAACCGACTGGTCTGTTAATGATTTTGCAATTATTCCAAAATATTTTTTTACAACAGACATCATAGAAAAGAGAAAACCATTAAGCGAAACAGCTAAAAGAGCTGGCTGGGTCGGTTGTCATATAAATTTAACAAATATTCCTGATATTGGAAAAATATTTCTTGTTAAAAACACATCCGTCTTTAAAAGGGATGCGGTTTTAGACAGTTGGCGTAAAACGGTATTTTTAAAAAATTCTTCTAAAGAATTAAAAAGCTGGACTTTAGATATTTTAAATTGCATTGATAAAATAAAATTTAATGAATTTAAACTATCTGATGTTTATAAATTTGAAGCAGAATTATCTTTAAAATATCCAGATAATAATCATATAAAGGATAAAATAAGACAGCAGTTGCAAATTTTGAGAGATAAAGAAATTATAGATTTCAAATCCAGAGAAGTTTATAGAAAACTATGAGCCTTAAAAAATATCAAATTGAAATAACTGAAACATTACAACGTATTGTAGAAATAGAAGCAGCTTCTTTAGATGATGCAATTTCTGAAATACAAAAACAGTATAAAGATGAAGAAATTATTTTAGATAGTAGCGATTATGTTGAAACAAATATTATAGAATTCAATTATTGAAAGAGAATTAAATTTATTAAACTGTTTAATAGGAAAGGATAATCTTGAAAAAGAAGCCTTCGATTTAATAAAAGATTACCCAGAAGTAATTAAAGCCTTTCCTATATTAATTGCTACTCGCGACCAATTAATCGATATTTTAACGGATGTTAAACACTTCATTTATAAAAAACACTCATTCACTAAACGAGAACTGAGCGACATTGAATGCGAAGAATTAGTAGAATTTCTTATGCAGTCTGGTATTGGTGAAATTTTAAAAGACAAAAAAATAAAAAATCTGGTCGATTATGTAACAGGCGTTGAAGTAGGCTTAGACAGTAACGCTAGAAAAAATAGAGTCGGTACGTTAATGGAAAATTTAGTTGAAGTATTTGTTGCCGATACCTGCGATAAACTAAATCTACCTTACCTAGCACAAGCCACCGCCGACAAAATAAAAACGGCTTGGAATATTGATATTACTGTTGATAAATCTAAAAGAATTTTAGATTTTGCAATTAATAACAATGGAAAACTGTATTTTATTGAATGTAATTTTTATGGCGGTGGTGGTTCTAAATTGAAATCAACCGCGACTGAATATGTTGAAATGAACGCCTATTGGAATAGACAAGAAATAACATTTATTTGGGTAACAGATGGCGCAGGCTGGAAATCAACTTTAAAACCGTTACGCGAATATTTTGACAAATCTGATTATTTATTAAACTTGACTATGTTACAGAATGGAATTTTAGAAAATATAGTAAATAATGAATAATTATAATTATACCGCCGAAGAACTATTAACTCTTCCAGAAACTAAAGAGAGACTAGAAAATTATGGTGTTTGGCAGACCAACATTTACCTGATACGTTGGGTTGCGAAAAGAGGCAACGGTAACATCTTGTCAGGATTCAAGATGCCTTTCGGGTCAAACTGGCGTTTAATCGCCCGCATCAGTTCTATCGAATTGGCATCCAGTTCCCTATCGACAAAATCGCGTTTCTCAATACCTACGCCGTGTTCACCTGACAGTGTGCCGTTCAGCGACAGCACCAAGGAAAAAATTTCATCTAAACAGGCGTGGGCTTTGTGGCTTTGTTCTGGGTCATCGGGATTCAGCAATAAATTAACGTGGATGTTGCCGTTACCCGCATGACCAAAATTGACGATAGGCAGTTGGTATTTTGTGGATAACTCATCCAAGCCTGTGATGAGTGCCGACATTTCGGTGACAGGTACGACTACATCTTCATTGATTTTCTTCGGTGCGACTTTGCGTAACGCAGGGGACAGGGCTTTTCTGGTTTTCCACAACGCGGCAACTTCGGCTTCGGTTTTCGCTAAACGTATATCCAGCAAGCCGTCATTGTGTGCGGCGGCGGCGACTTTTTCAGCGGCTAAATCTAAGCCATCGCGTTGTCCATCCACTTCTATCATCAACATCGCGCCTGCATTTTCAGGCAAATCGGTTTCTGTGTAGTCACGAATCATGTTAATCGCATTGCCGTCGATAAATTCCAGCGCACAGGGAATGACAGGTTGCGCCATAATCGCAGACACGGCTTTGGCGGCATCGGCGACGCTGTTATAAATCGCGCGCAGGGTTTTTTTCGCTTCGGGTAGCGGCGTGAGTTTTAGCGTGGCTTCGGTAATAATTGCCAGTGTGCCTTCTGAGCCGATAAGCAAGCGCGTCAGGTCATAGCCGACCACGCCTTTGCTGGTCACTACGCCGACTTTTATTTCTTTACCCGCACCTGTGACGGCGCGTAAGCCCAGCGTATTTTCACGCGGTGTGCCGTATTTAACGGCTTTGGGGCCTGCGGAGTTATAGGCTAAATTACCGCCGATACTGCAAAATGCGGCACTGGTGGGATCGGGCGGCCAGAAAAAACCTTTGGTTTTTACGAGGTCTTGGACTTGTTGATTGGTCAAACCCATCTGCACAGTGATGTAGCGATTATCAGGCGAAAATTCCAGCACTTTGGTCATGCGTTCCAGCGACATGACTACGCCGTGGTGTAGTGGTACGGTCGCGCCTGTCGTGCCTGTGCCGCGTCCTCTGACCGTTAAGGCAATGCCGAATTGATAACAGGCTTGCACCGCGCTGACTACTTGTTCATGCGTGGTGGGGAAAACCACCGCTTGCGGCAAACTGTGCAAGCGGCTGTTGTCATAGCCATACGCCCAGCAGTCTTCGGGGGTGCTGAGCAGTTCCTGCTTGCTGAATGTCTGCTTGAGCAAGGCTAAAAAATCGGCAGGTAAGTTAGTCAAGGTATTCAAACACGGTGATGATTTGTTTCACATTGGGTTGCAAGCGGGTGAGGTTAATCACCACGTTGCCTTCTTCTCTGGAGACCTGTCCCATCAAATACACGATGCCGTTTTCGGTGACCACTTTCACCATGGCAGGATCAAAATTGGGCAGGGTGTGAATTTGTTGCAGGGCAGCGTTTACTTGCGCAGTCAGTTGGACATCATTGGCGCGTGTGGTGCTGTTGATGGGTTGGGCAACCACTAAACTGTCACGCACCATTTTGACCTGTGGAATCACGCGCACGATGTCGAGAACGTTGGTTTTAACCGCTTCATTCGGCACTTCGCCCGTCAATAACGCCAAGCCGTTATAGGCGTGGACATTGATATGACTGCGACCGATTAATTCCTGATTGTCTGCCAATTCTTCGTGTGCCGCGTGTTCGATGGCTCTATCGTTGGCGATAATGTCAGGGGTGCGGCGGTCGGGTTTGGCAGCTGATTGACTGGTAGTCGAGTCATTTACGGGTGCGGTTTTACACGCAACCAACAACAGGCTATTGACTAGCAAAACCAGCCATAAAACGTAACGCATGGGTTATCCTCCAAATAATTGTTGGTCAATCAAATCGCATAAACAATGCGTAATCAAAACATGAACTTCGTGTACTCGGGCGGGTGAGTGCGACGGTACGCGAATTTCTATATCGGTTTCTTTTAATAATGGGCTGATCCGTTCATCATGATTGCCCGATAAGGCAATCACCATCAAGCCCTTGTCATGTGCCGCCGTAATCACTTTGGCAAGACTGGCACTCGCGCCATTTGCGGTATAAATCAGCAATACATCACCGCTTGCACCCAAGGCACGCAGTTGTTTGGCATAGACATCATCAAACGCATAATCCGTGGCAATGGCGGTAATGGTTGCCATGTCGGTGGTCAAGGGAATAACAGGCAGGGCAGGGCGCACACGGTCAAATTGATTGAGCATTGCCGATGAAAATAACTGCACACAGGTTGCCGAACGCCCATTACCGCAACACAGGATTTTTTTATCATTTAATAACGCGGTTACCAGTCCTTGTGCGGCGTATTCAATGAACTCGCACAGATTGGTCATTGCATATTGATGAATTTGCAGGTGGTCGGTGAAGTGATTAATGATGCGGTCTTGTTGGCTCATGGCGCGATGCTGGGCGGGGGTTAAAAAGCGTTTTGAATCCAGTCTATCTTGCCATTCCCCGACAAGGCGACGACATCAAAACGAATGGGTTTATTGATTTTTTGGGTGGCTAAATAAATGTGCGTTGCCGCGATGATACGCGCTTGTTTGCTGTGCGTGACACTTTCTGCGGCACTGCCGTATTTATCGGTTTTCCGAAAGCGCACTTCAATAATCACCAGCGTGTTGTTATCCAGCATGATTAAATCAAGTTCGCCCTGCTTGCAGCGAAAATTACGCGCCACCGCTTTCAGTCCCTGTTTCAGCAGAAAATCATGCGCCTGTTGTTCGGCATTTTCGCCGCGTAATAAATGCGCGGCTTTGGTTTTAAGTTCAGAAAATAACACGCTTAGTGATTATCCAGCCATTCTTGTGAATGCAAATCGTCTTCGTAGCTGTCATTGTGTTCCGCGTCACCGCGATAGCCTTCCGCGATAAACATGGATAAATCCATGCGCAAGGTTGCCAGCGCATCATTTAACTGTTTTGCCGCCTCGCCGTCAAAATTGGGCGCGAGGGTCGCCGCGCTATGATGTATCAACACGTCATAAAGTAATTTTGCTTGGTCTTCTGTGTATTGCGGGTTATTCATGTATCACCTTGTGAGTTGTTGCGGTAGGACAGGGCATTTTAGTGGTGGCAGGGTTTTATAGCAATCATAGCCGCTAACTAATTGATATTGCAGTAATGATGGGTACGTCACAAAACCGTCATTCAACGTTTAATAGACTGTCACAATTGCTTGTTATGCTGAACGCTTCGTAACCTTAACGGAGTACGCTGTCATGGCATTACACTATCGTTCAATTTGGATATCAGACACGCACTTAGGCACTAAAGGCTGTAAAGCCGAGCAACTCAGAGATTTTCTTGATAACGTCGAGTGCGACACCTTGTATTTGGTGGGCGACATTATTGACTTGTGGAAATTCAAATCAGGTCTTTACTGGCCGACCCTGCACAATGATATTGTGCAACGCATTTTCAGCAAAGCAAAAAAAGGCACGCGCGTCATCTACATTCCCGGCAATCATGATGAGCAATTACGCAAACACGTCGGTATGCACTTTAACGGCGTGGAAATTCAACTGGAAGCCATTCACGAAACCAAAGACGGACGCAAATTTTTAGTGGTACACGGTGATGGCTTTGACAGTATTGTCTGCAACAATAAAAATTTAGCCTACATCGGCGGCGAAGTGTACGAAGTATTATTGGACATGAACCGCTGGTTTAATCATCTGCGTAGTTTTATGGGCTACCGCAGCCACTGGTCGCTATCGGCATTTTTAAAACACAAAGTGAAGAATATTATTCAGGTGATGGATAATTATCAGCACATCCTCAGTTTGGAAGCGCACAAAAAAAATGTCGATGGCATAATTTGCGGGCATATTCATCATGCCGACATCGCCGAAATGGAATGCGGTAAAACCTATTGCAATTCAGGCGATTGGGTAGAAAGTTGCACCGCATTGGCAGAAAATGAAGCGGGGCAGATTTCCATTATCCGCTGGCTGGAAGAAAGCCAACACCTGTTAGATGAACAATTGGAACGCGAAACCAACTACCCGCAAGCGGCGTAACAGGCGCGACATAACACAGTAGATGTAATCAAACTGCGCGGGAGTGCTAAAATGCCACATCCCTACCGCTTAGCCAGTAAGCTGGATATGCGTACATCACATATAGTTGCACTACTGTTATGAATCCCGAAAAACCCAATCGTCCCAAAGTCAGTATTACCGAACGCCCGTCTCACGTTCCGCACAGTCAAAGTAAAAAACTGGCGGCTATCGCCAACAAACTCCCCGCTGGTTCATCGCAATCACCACCTGTCGTCAAAGCCGAGTTATCCACAGGCTTAAAATCTGAGTTTGAACTTGCCCTGCACCACGCCCAACAGCTCATTGATGCGCGTATTAACGACATCATGAACAGCCTGCCACAAGGCAAACGCAATAAACTGTTCAGCTTTCGCTTCGGTTCAGTGGAGGCGATAAAATTGCTGGAACTGACAGCGGCGTTCAAGAAGTTAGACCTCAACGCCCAACACATCAATCTGCGGGTGTTAAAATCAGTCAATTATCACGGCGACAGCATTTAACGCGCCGCTTCCCTTCCTCCTATTCATCGTCACTATGATTAATAAACTCAAACCGTGGCTATTGCCCATCCTGTCAGGTATCTTCATCGGCACCAGTTATATTCCCTTTCCACCGTGGGCTTCGTTATTTTGTTTTGTGCCGCTGTGGTTGTTCTGGTCGCAACAAACCAGCTTAAAAACCGTGTTAATCGGCGGCTTCATTACCTCGTTTGTCTTCACCCTGATTGGCTTTAACTGGATGACCTACTTACTGCATGAGTTCGCGCATTTGCCGTGGCTAGTCGCAGGCGTAGGAATGCTGGTGTATGGCTTGATTGCCCATTTGTTTGTACCGTTGGCAGGCTTGCTGTGGTTTTTGGGACAGCGAAAATTTCAATGGTCGGCGCGGTTATCCTTGGCATTGATGACGATGATTACCATTTTGTGTGAAGCCTATTCGTTCACGCTGTTCGATTGGAATTTCGGCTATTCGTGGTACGGCTCTAATGTTCCCGTGTATCACTGGGCAGAAGTTATCGGCTTTAGCGGCTTGAGTGCGTTGACGTTACTGACCAACTTGCCGTTATTGCTGGCATGGCAACAGCGCAAACAGGCATCGGGCAAGATTCTTGCAGGTTTAGTATTGACGGGCTTTATGTTGCTCAATATGGGCGGTTTATGGCTACAAGCCCGTTTAGCCAAACCCGATGCGTCGTTTAACACCCTGATGATACAAGTCAGTACCGAAAACTCCGAAAAACTGGCGGCAGAATTAGGCAAAGGTTTCGGCAAAGAAATTCTGCACCGTTACCTGAGCCAAACCGATGCCGCGCTTAATCGCTACAAAGACCGCAAAATTGATTTTGTCCTCTGGCCTGAAACCGCATTCCCTGCGTTATTAGGTGAGCAATTCAAAAATGATCCGCCCTCGCTGGAATTGAGCGCGTTTCTGAAAACCCGCTCCATGCCGTTGATTACAGGCGCGTACAGTGTCGATGAACAACTGCGCTTAATCACCAACTCCTTGTTTGTACTGAATAAAGACGGTGAAATAGTACCGCCGCATTACAGCAAAACTATTTTATTGGCATTCGGTGAATACATCCCGCTGGAACAATATTTCCCCATTATTCGTAACTTTCTACCCGCGACAGGGCATTTTGCACGCGGCGCAGGGCCGACGGAATTATTAGCGTGGAACGGTTATAAAATGGGTGCGCAAATCTGCTATGAAAGTTTGTTCCCGAAATTTTCCCGCGACTTAGCCAACTTAGGGGCGCAATTTATCGTCAACGTCACCAATGATTCATGGTACGGCAGTTGGCAAGAACCCTATCAGCATTTTTACATGACACTGGCGCGGGGCGTGGAATTTCGCCGCCCTGTGTTGCGGGTGACAAATACGGGCATTTCAGCGGTGTCGTTGGCATCGGGGGAAATTCTGCAACGTTCGCCGATTCATCAGCAATGGTCAGGTTTGTACGAAGTGCCGTACCTGAGCAACCCGCCCAGCACCTTTTACCAACGCTGGTTCTGGTTAGTACCCAGTTTGTTATGGGGCAGCTTGCTGGTGTTGTTGGGTTTGGGATTTAGAAAACAAGCCCAGTAACAAGCATGACTGCCAGTCACATTTTCTCGTTCCCATGCGCCGCGTGGGAATGCCTTTGCACCGCGCTGCGGTGCGAGACGCAGCGCGTCTCTACTGCATTCCCACGCAGGCGAGATTGTGAAAGTATTATGAAAATAATCCACAAAACAAATTTTGAATTTTGTAAGTCATTGTTTTTATATAATGTGGGAGAGGCTTTAGCCTCGAATGCGAGGCTAAA
>JAURYI010000045.1 GCA_030654015.1 Methylococcales bacterium
CACCCGATTATGTCAGGCAATAAATGGCGCAAATTGAAATACAGCCTGAATCACGCGCTGAATTCAGGGGCGGATACGATTATCAGCATGGGCGGGGCGTATTCCAATCATTTACACGCGGTCGCCTACACAGGCAAGCGGTTGGGGCTGAAAACCATCGGGCTGATTCGCGGTGAAGCAGCGGCAACATTAACGCCCAGCTTGCAGGATATGCAGGCTTGGGGTATGGAACTGCGCTTTGTGTCGCGTTCGGATTATCGCTTGCTTCGGCAGTATAAACAGTGGGATGCGTTACCAGATTTAACCGCAGGGCAATACTGGTTGCCCGAAGGCGGTGCGCAAACACTGGCATTGCAAGGCGTGGCGGAATTGGTGGAAGGTTGTGATATAGATTATGACACGCTTTGTGTCGCGTGTGGTACGAGCGCGACCTTGGCAGGTTTGGTCAATGCAGTGCCTGATAAGGTGTCGCTGTTGGGGTTTGCAGCCTTAAAAAATGCGGGCTTTTTAACGGCGGATGTCAATGCGTTGTTAGCACGCCCCCGCGCCAACTGGGCAATCAATCTGGATTATCATTTTGGTGGTTTTGCCAAGACTAATACCCAATTACTGGCATTTATGGCGGCTTTTGAAGCGCGTACACAGATTACACTTGAACCTGTGTACACGGCAAAAATGCTGTACGGTGTTTATGATTTGCTACAAAAACGGGCTTTCCAGCCGAAGCAACGCATTATCGCACTGCATACAGGCGGTTTGCAGGGTAAACGTCCGATAAACCGTTAATCATCGTGGTGTTTGTTTTTGTTATTTTTATACTGACCTTTGTGCTTGCCATTATCATGATGCTCGTTGTATTCATGATGGTGATGCTGTTCTTTATACGCGGGCTTGGCGTAATAGGTTTTAGGCTGCTGATAGGATTGATGGTAATTTTTATTAGGATAATAGCGCGGCGCGGGAGCTGTACTCGCGTTGTAGCCAGCAGGGTAATGATAAGTATCATACGCGCAGGCGGTCAGCAGCAAGGGCAAGGTAAGTAACAGCAGTATTTTTTTCATCGTTATATCCTGATAAGGTGTTTTGATTCCATCATAAAGAATCATAACTGAATACCGACTGAATAGCCTGATAACAATCAAGCTCCTTGTGAGGGGGTTTGTTGATAATGTAGTAAGTTTTTTGCAAAAAGTCGGCGGGTGTAAATTTTTAGGAATCTAGTAGTCAGTCCATTTTATTACAACGGTGTGATAAAGACCTGCGAGGTTTTTAAAACCTCGCAGGTCTAAGTAACCTTACCTGTCATTATGTTTATGGTCGCCGTGACGATCATGCGGAATGGTTGACCTACGTTAAATAAAAAGCCCCTCGTTCCCACGCGCCGCGTGGGAATGCAGTAACGGCGTGCCACGCCGTATATCATTCACACAATCCCACCGCGTACGTTGGGTTTGTGTAGGTTGTGGGTGAGCTTGCAAACCCCAACATTCATCATGGTATGCGTTGGGGTTCGTACCTCACCCCAACCTACAGGCATTTAAACCACATCAACAAAACAACGTCCGTCCGCCATCGACTGTTAAAATCTGTCCTGTCATATACTCGGCATCCCTGATTAAAAACCGTACCGCTTTGGCAATATCAACAGGGTCGCCATGTCGCCCTAATGCCACGCGCTGTAAAATTTCCTGTTTGTCTGACTCGGCTAACTCATTATCTGGCCAGAGAATTGCACCGGGTGACACGCCATTGACCCGAATTGCCGCGCCGAATTCTTTGGCTAATATCTTGGTCATCGCCGCTAAACCTGCCTTGGAAATACTGTACGCGGCATAATTTTTCAACCCGCGTTCGGCGTGTATATCAATGATATTGACGATACAGCCGTGCCGCGCAGTCAAACACTCCGCCAACAGGGTTGCCAGAAAAAACGGGGCTTTTACATTACTGCCCAGTAATTCATCCCACTGTGCTTCGGTGGTGTTCAGCACAGGTGTGGCATAAAACGCCGACGCATTATTCACCAGTACATCAATGCCGCCCCACGCCTGCCGCGCTTCATCAGCCAGTGCGCTTAATTCCGCCATATTGAGCAAATCCGCCGCGTAACTGCGTGCCGAATCGGGACGTATGGCATTCAACTCGGCACACAATGCTAACGCCTCCGCCGCCGAAGCCCGATAATGCAGCAATACATTACAGCCTTCGCTATGCAGTAGCCTTGCACACGCCGCACCAATCCGTTTTGCCGCGCCTGTTATTAAGATATTTTTTTGCATGATGGTTTATTCCGCCGTTAAAAATCAGGGTAGTGGGTTGAGTGAACGACTGCCAGTCCTTTAAAGGACTGGCAGTCGTAATCAAAGAATATGTCATACACCACCAAAATTAAGTATTTTAAACGATAGCAGGATGAATAAAACTTTGCTACACGGTAAACTTATCCACACACCATGTAATCATCTTCACAACAGGAACGCCGCGTGCATCTCGCTGATAATCAAAAAAAACTCCTTACGCTATTAGCCGATGGTGAATTTCATTCGGGTACTGTATTGGCTGATACGCTGGGCATCAGTCGGGCGACGGTGTGTAAACATATCGCGCATCTGGCGGACGAACTGGGTTTAACCATTGCGGCGGTGAGCGGGCGCGGCTATCGGCTGGACAGGGCGTTGGAATTGTTGACGCATGAAAAACTGACGGCGGCACTCAGTGAACAAAGTTTGGCGTTAATCAGCAATTTGGAAATCCACCATCATATAGATTCAACCAACCGTTATCTGGTGGAGCAAGCGCGACTGCAAGCCACCACAGGCACAGTGTGTTTTGCGGAATTGCAAACCGCAGGTAAAGGCAGACGCGGGCGCGAATGGGTGTCGCCGTTTGGCAGTAACATTTATCTGTCGATTGCGTGGCAGTTTCTACAAGGCGGTTATGCGGCGATTGCGGGGCTGAGTCTGGCGGTGGGTGTGGCAGTGATTCGGGCGTTACGCGAGCAGGATTTGCAGGATGTCGGCTTGAAATGGCCGAATGATATTTACTCTCAGTGTAAAAAATTGGGCGGCATTTTAATCGAGGTGTCGGGTGAGGTGGATGGTGGTTGCAGTGCGGTAATCGGCGTGGGTTTGAATGTATTTTTACCTGAATCCAAAGCGGCAAGCATTACGCAGGCGTGGACGGATATAACGACGATGACTGGGCAAGCACCGTCAAGAAACGCACTGGCAGGCGGCTTGTTAAATCAGTTGTTGCCGATGCTGGCGGCATTTGAAGAACAAGGTTTGAGCGCGTATCTGGATGAATGGCGGCAGTATGATTGTTTACAAGGTTTACCTGCCACGTTGTTCATAGGGCAGCAAACGCTTGAGGGCATCGTTGAAGGCGTGAATGATGACGGCTTGTTGTTGTTGAAACGTGCAGATGGTGTGATTCAAGCCTTTGCATCGGGCGAGGTGAGTTTCAGCGGATGAATTTATTGGTGGATATGGGTAACACCCGTTTGAAGTGGGCGGTGGCAGACAACGGGCAACTGGTCACAGGCGACGCATTGCTGAATGAGTACATCAATCAGCCGACTTTGGTGACGCTCTGGCAAGCACTGACTCCGCCTGAGCAATTGGTGATTGCCTGCGTGAGCGCGAGTGACACGCTGGAATTAGTGATAGCAACGGCGCGGGTTTTATGGGCTGACATTAACATTACGCGGGTAAACTCACAAACGCAGACTTTCGGCATTACCAACGCTTATGCGCAACCCGAAAAACTGGGCGTAGACCGCTGGCTGGTATTGGTTGCTGCGCGACATTTTTATTCCTTGCCTGTGTGTATTGTCGATTGCGGTACGGCAATTACGGTGGATTTGCTGGATGCAGACGGCAGACACACGGGCGGTTTTATCAGCGCGGGTTTAATGCTGATGAAAAAATCCTTGGCAGGTGGCACGGCTGCCCTGCCTTTCAGCAATACGGCGCATCCGTTAGCTGCCGCTGATTTTACCGAAGCGGCAATTCATAACGGTACGTTATTGGCGGCGGTGGGTTTGGTGGAACAAGTCATAGCCAGACACGACGCGATGTCGGTGATTTTAACAGGCGGTGATGCGGAGTTTATCTCGCAGCATTTAAGCATCACGCCGATAGTGGATGCTGATTTGGTGTTGCGTGGTCTGGCGATGGTTGCTCAGGCAAGTAGTGATGTTGCAGACTATAGCAGCGAAACATTTAAGTAAAATATAAGTCAAGTGATTATGAAAATTTTTCAGGTAATAAATGACTGCCAGTCCTTCAAGGCATAGCTATCTACACAAATTAACAATGAAAAATAGTATCATAATAGAATGACTAAAAAACACTCACAAACATTGATGCACGCTTGTCCAAACGCTATCAGCAGCTGGTTGAAGAATCCT
>JAURYI010000056.1 GCA_030654015.1 Methylococcales bacterium
GAAAATCCATCTTCGACTACATCGAAGTCTTCTACAACCGACAACGACTCCATTCTAACAATGGCTACCTGTCGCCGGTAGAGTTTGAAGTGCAGCATAAAGCTGTTTAACTTTTTGTCCTGAAAAGTGTTGACACATCACTTCACCTCCCTTGGTTTTGTATGTTCTCCTAATATACTTACGATTCAATCAGAAACACTGCAAGACTGCCGTGATGAAAAAGAATTTCCATTCGGTAACATGCCATAAAGTCCAAGCTTATGTCTTAAAACATTACGACTTATATCCAGCAAACGGGCGGTCTGAACCTGATTTTGCTCGCAGTATTCAAACGCTGTTTTGATAATGGTCTCTTCTAACAATTCAAACAATTTTGGCGGTGCTTGTTCACAAAGGGTTTTTAAAGACGCTTCCAGAGAGGTTGTTGAAATAGCGGGAGCTTGATTCTGTACTCTGACCCCTGATAATTTGAAATCTTCGGGGCGTAAACGATTACTAGGACAGACCAGCAGTGCGCGGTGAATGGCATTTTCCAGTTCGCGAATATTACCCGGCCAATCGTAATTCAATAGCGTCAACTCCGTTGACGGCGATAGCTTAACGTCGCTATAACCCAAACGGTCACCGTAAATTTTTAGGAAATGTCTAGCCAAAGGCAAAATATCTTTGGGTCGTTCACGCAAGGGACTTAGCTGAATCGTAGCTACATTAAAGCGATAATATAAATCAGCCCGAAAGTGCGAAGCGGCGACGGCTTCTTCGAGATTAACATTCGTTGCCGCAATAATTCTGACATCGACAGGGATGGGTTGCCTAGAGCCTACTTTTACGACTTCGTTTTCCTGTAACACGCGCAGTAATTTGGCCTGCATGGTAAGCGGTAAATCGCCTACCTCATCCAATAATAAAGTGCCTTTGTTGGCATTTTCAAACCAGCCTTCTTTGCTGGTTAAAGCACCTGTAAATGATCCCTTTTCATGCCCGAACAATTCGCTTTCAATCAAATTTTCACTTAATGCCGCGCAGTTTAACGCGCCAAAAGTATTATTACTGCGTTTGCTGAGGGCGTGAATATGCCGTGCTACCAGCTCTTTACCAGTACCCGTTTCTCCAATAATAAGAACGGTGGCATCACTGGGTGCGATACGTTCAATTTCCTCTAGTAATCGTCGTGAAACAGGGTCTTCAAAAACCAGTGCGGTCGCTCGAATAGAGAGCGACATCGAACGTGATTGCAGTTCATCAAAGGCTAATAACGTTGAGGATTTTTCTTCGTGCTTCTCAGCAAGAAAGCGTCCTGAAAATGTATCCATAATAAAGGTACTCATCTGTTATTCAAAAATTGGGCAGCTTTATACGCTGAATCGGTATAAAAAAATTTTATATATCTAATACCATAATAATCAGTTTAATCTATCTTTTATACATAGAAAAATGATATATAGTGATATATATATGCTTTAATTGAATATATAACAGCTTCCAGAAACCATTTAGCTTTTTGCGATTATCCAATATATAAAGCGATTGGATTTGATAGTTTTCATCCTGATAGCCTATAAAATAATAGATTTAATCCACTGTCTAAAAAAGGCAATAAAACCAAGCTGTTTATTTTTGAATTTCAATATTATTTGGGGCGTTTATCGTTAGGATACCAAAATTGTGCATGGCATTGTTCACAGGCTTGATCGACAATACCGCCCGCTTTTTCCAATTCATCAACGTTTTTAGCATCAATAGCGGCAATGGTTTGTTGCAACGCGCTTTGCAAGTTTTCTACTCGTTGAACGTAATCAGCTCGATGACTATTGATAGTCTTTTCAATATCGGCGGCACTCAACTCTACAGGATGACTGGAGGTGTTGGCATTAGGGGCAGCGGCTTTGATGTCTTCAAGTAATAACTGTTTGCTACCCTCAAGCACGGCGAGTGCGTGTTGTTTAACCTCGTTCCAGTCTTTATCCGTTTTTGGGCGACGCTCTTCTGTGCCTTGCGCGGTATTGATGGTGGCTATGGAATTCCAGACAAAGTCGATATTGGGATCAATAACCGATACCATAATGCTTTGAATGGTTGCCGCTGGTTTTACGGTGACGGGTTTGACCGTGTTTTGCGCACAGGAGCTTAACAATACCCCTGTGATAACGGCTGAAAAAATTAAGGTCTTGTTCAAAATAATCTCCTAGTTAATTATTGAGCAATAAGCAGTTAAAAAAAGCCAATGAAGCGTCCAGCAAACGCGACTGAAAACCATAAGGTTAAACTCAGTACCGCCGTGGTTTTGGCAATAAGGGGATTTGGGGTTTCTGATGTAGTGATTTTGCGATACAGCGTGACATGAACCACTAAGGCAGCTGCTAATAAAATGAATTTGCTCCAGAAGAAAAAGTTAGGCTCATAATTAGTGGCGGCTGGCACAAAAATGACAATGCCAGAAACAGTCAGTAATCCCAACCCCGTCCAGACTAGCCATTTGGTGGCTTTTGCAAGTTGCGGCAGCGATTGATTTGGTAGCCCTATGCCTAACAGACGGATGCTTACTAACACAATAGAAGCAAGCAGCA
The DNA here is from genome assembly GCA_030654015.1 of Methylococcales bacterium. GTDB lineage: Bacteria > Pseudomonadota > Gammaproteobacteria > Methylococcales > Methylomonadaceae > UBA4132. The sequence goes on from JAURYI010000056.1 coordinate 2,568, forward strand.
GGATTAAACCAGCAATATGAAACAGTTGCGCTGTTGCACAAAACAAATGATTTTGACTGCCGATAAGACGGCTGAAATCGCTGGTTTGAATGGCTTTAAATAGCTCAAGGGTGGACATAATGAAAACTCCGTTAATGTTGATAAATTCTGGTAGCACGCTTATTCATAGTTAAGATAAGGAATCAGACGACCAGCAATGATGACTACACTCCACAGCACAAGGGAGGCTAGACCTGCGTATTTAATGCTATTTGGCAATACCGATTGCGCACCCCAGTCATCAACATTGCGCCCCCATTTGAGTTCAAATACGACGGCGTTAATCCCTGCAAGAACGATAAAGCCGAGTTTAATGTAGAAAACAGGTAATAAAATAACTTTGGTGGCAGTGGCAATAAATAACAAAATGCCAGTAATCACGGTTACGACAAACCCGACTAATAACCACGGGCGTAGTGAATGCAGGAGTTCTTGTGCTGGTTCTGACTCTAAAAATACACCCAGCAGGCGTAAATCAATGAACATCAGCAGTCCGAATGAAAAGGCAAGACCTATTAGATGCAGACCTTCAACAATGGGAAACGCATAAATTGATTCTCGAAGTGCAGTACCCATCTCAGAATCATAAAGTAGCTGCGCAAATTCAATGAGAGACATAGTTTTTTCCTCTAATGATTGTGATTTAAAATTGTTGCTCGTTAATCGCCTAGGTAGTGATGCAATGGAATCAAAAATCATGATTTTTGATTCCGCGATTTTTATCTACCATGTTGATAGCGATAGCTAACACGCGCCTTAAGAACCAAATTCACAATTCTTAAAGCGCGTCGGGCGGTTACTTCTTAGTCTCAACAGCACCAAGACCAAAGCCACCATTGTTTTCACTACAGATACGTTCTTCGTGGTCGAGAATGATTTCTTTGCCTGAATGCGTCGCTATACTGGTTTGAAAATGCCAACCGTTAGGTGTGTCTTTTTCCGTCCATTTACGCGCAGGTATGGTGACAGTGAAAGGACGGGTATAAACCGTCGGATCAGTAAATACGCCTTCGTAGTTAAAGCGTGTGCCGTCTTCATTAAAAATATAACGTTCCTGTATTTTGCCGTTTTCGCTGATAAATTCACCTGTGCGTCCAAACAGAGCTTTACCATTATGGTTATCGACATCAACGACCAGCGTATTGCCTTCCCAATGTCCGCGTGAATCACCATTCCATAATTTAATATTGCTAGGTAAATGCGGTTTGCCATCGAGATGAATAATGCGGCTGCCTGAGTCAAAGAAAAACACCACATAATCAGGATACTGGGCGATTTCATAGCCGTGCCAGTACAACGATTTAGGCACGCCCGCAGGTGCGCAGCGTGCTAACGGTTCAACAAATTGCGGCTCGGTCGGATCATGGAATTTCGCCTGAAATTGTTTTACTTTTTCAGCCGCCCACGGTTGAAAAGGCACTTGCCCATCCGCAGGATCGCTCACACGACTGGGTGCGCGATCTTCACGCGCGTTTTTAGGGGCGCGATTAGGATTGGGATCATTCGGCAAGCCGCCTTGAGGGTCGGTAAAATTGTTGTGATTGCCTATGGTATTAGACCAGTGACCTTGAATATCAGGCTGACCGTCAGGTAGTTTTGCGCCTTTCCAAGCACCTGAAGCAATGTTAGGAAAGCGGGTTTCTTTAGCAATTCCTGAACCCGCAGGATTGGGTGTTTGTGCTTTTTGCTCTGTTGCGGCAGGTTTCGCGTCTTCCTGCTTTTTGCTCTCTTCCGCCGCAATCGTGTTTATGGAGATGAGCGACAATGTCGCAATCATCATCCCCGAAACGGTGAGACTTCGATGATGTAGTGTTTTTTTCATGGTGTCCTCATAGACTCATTGATAACCGATTAACTGAACAACCCTTCGCTTAGGTATTACTTCTTATCGGGCTTGGGTGGATAGTATTGGTCGTAGTCCAGCGTGTAGCGGTAGTCTTCAATAAGCTGGAAGTTCTTTTCTCTATGACGATACAAGACAACATTAATCGTCCATGGACGGCTGAACACGTTGGGGTCTTCGATAGTCGCGTTGTAGGCAATCGTGTTGTTATCAAGGAATTGCCATTTTTCCACGATATGCAGCGCGTCACTGTGAAAGTTGCCCGCATGGTCTAACCATGTTTTATCGTTAAAATGTCTGACATCAACCACCAAGGTGTCGCCGTCCCAATGTCCTCTGGAATCGCCCAGCCACCAATCGTTGGGGTCTTCAGGATGATCGGTTTTATTGGTGTAAATAGTGCGTACTGAATGACCGAACTGATGAACAAGAAACAAATCTTTGTCGCGTTGAAAAATCTGAAACGGCTCTGGATAGTAAATACCGCGTGGCACGCCTAAGGTATAACCTTTTAATGCAGGGTCATCGGTGGCTCTGGCTTCAAAATTTTTCTTTTTTTGCTCTAGTGCCTTGGGCAAATAAGGAATTTCGCCACCGTCTACAATACCCGCGCTAGGGGGTGCATCTTTGCGATTGGAATGCGGTTCAAGATCATAATCAGCCGCACTGGTTGTTTGCCAGATGCCTGAAAAATCAGGTTTGCCATTGGCTAAACGGGGGATTTTTTGGTCTGTTTTTGCCGTTGCGGCGGGTGCAGATTTTTTGCCTGCCGCTTGTACCGGCGCAGTCACGAGTGATGACATCAGGACAGAACTGAGTAACAGCAAGCTGATACTGAGACCTCTGCGGTGCAGGGCGTAGGGTATGGATTGAGTATTCAAGAAATATTCTCCTTATTTTAACGTTTAGTTACTCTGCTTCGGTTTATCAGTGGCTTCAGGTGCATCCTGAGCCCCACCCGTTTTAACAGTGCGACCGTCAGGCAGTATGGTCGTTACTGCATAACCAAAATTCTTGCCGTTTTTGGCACGGAAACCTTGAATAGTGATCTCGGTATTAGTGTTCGCAGTCAGGGTTTTCTTGGTAATACCTTTTTCCTTAAGATTGAACGGTGCGCCAAATTCAAACCCCCAATTGGCAACCGTGCCATCTGGCTGTTTAACATCGAGATACAACCAACTGTGCGGATTGACCAACTCAAATTTAGTGATTACGCCTTTCACCTCAATGGGTTGTTCTGCGTCAAATTCAGCCGAAAAAGCATGATGCGCATTAGCCGTCCCTATCACACCGAACAATCCCGTCGCCGCAAGTGTGCAAAGCAATTTTTTTTTCGTACTCATATAAAAACACTCCAAATTAGGTTAAAAATTTTTAAATGCGCCCATCTAATCGCGTCCATAAAAGACGAATGCCAGACTGTTTCAGAAACTTAATGAATAAAGACTCAACATCTGATGGTTGCTATTTACTGATATGTATTGCAGTCATCATGCCAAATACTGAAAAAGAAGGATAAATTAGACACGCGCGTGCTTATTTGCCTTATAAGTCATTGTTATTTAAATGGTAATTATTTTAAGAAAAGACATAACTGCGCCGAAAAATACACCAGTAAC
>JAURYI010000059.1 GCA_030654015.1 Methylococcales bacterium
TGGGAAATTGCCCGTCGCACTGAAGAACACGTTAAAGGCATGATAGTACCCGGCACCCTGTTTGAAGAACTGGGTTTCAACTACATCGGCCCGATTGACGGGCATGATATGGAAATGCTGGTGTCCACGCTGGAAAATCTAAAAGAAATTTCCGGGCCGCGTTTTCTGCACATCGTCACCAAAAAAGGCAAAGGCTACGCCCCAGCCGAACTTGACCCGTTGGCGTATCACGGCGTACCTGCGTTTGATCCGTCCAAAGATTGCCTGCCCAAATCCGCACCCTCCCCGCACCCCACCTATACCGAAGTGTTCGGGCAATGGCTATGTGATATGGCGGCGCAAGATGACCGTTTGCTAGGCATTACCCCTGCCATGCGTGAAGGTTCTGGCTTGGTGAAATTCTCTGAACAATACCCCACACGTTATTTTGATGTCGCAATTGCCGAACAACACGCGGTCACACTGGCGGCTGGACAAGCCTGTCAGGGTGCGAAACCTGTAGTCGCGATTTACTCGACTTTCCTGCAACGCGCGTACGACCAGATGATTCACGATGTCGCCTTACAAAATCTGGATGTACTGTTTGCCTTAGACCGCGCTGGCTTAGTCGGCCCTGACGGCCCGACGCACGCAGGCAGTTTTGATTACAGCTATATGCGTTGTATTCCCAATATGCTGGTGATGGCACCTGCCGATGAAAACGAATGTCGGCAAATGCTGTACACAGGTTTTTTACACAATGGCCCTGCATCCGTGCGTTATCCACGCGGCAAAGGCCCGGGTGTTGCCGTGGAAACAGCCATGAGCGAATTACCGATAGGCAAAGCGGAAATCAAACATCAAGGCAGTCGCATTGCGATACTGGCATGGGGCAGTATGGTGACTCCTGCACTGAATGCAGGTAAACAACTGAATGCCACTGTGGTCAATATGCGCTTTGTCAAACCGATTGACCAAGCCCTGATTTTAGAACTGGCGAAAACTCATGATGTGTTCGTCACTGTCGAAGAAAATGTCTTGGCGGGCGGTGCAGGTGAAGCCGTCAATAGCTTTTTACAACAACAGCGCGTACTCATGCCCGTGTCGAATATCGCCTTGCCTGACTGCTTTGTTGAACAAGGTACGCGCGAGGAATTACTAGCGTTTTGTGGTTTGGATGCCGCCAGTATTTTGGCAAAAATTGAAGCGTTTTGTGCTTAATTTTTAACTCTACGACTGCCAGTCCTTGAAGGACTGGCAGTCGGTAAACCAACAGGCAAAAAAAAGCCCAAAAGCCGATCGGCTTTTGGGCTTTCTTAATTGAAGCTATTATGCTGCAGTTACATTCTCAGCTTGCGGACCTTTCGCGCCTTGAGTTACTTGCATAGTAACTTTCTGACCTTCTCTCAAGGTTTTGCGACCAGTACCGTTAATTGCACTGTGATGAACAAAAACGTCTTTACCGCCTTCTTGTTCAATAAAACCGAAACCTTTTTCATCGTTAAACCACTTAACGGTACCTACAACTTGCTCTGACATAATTTACTCTATACTTAAAAAATCGCCAGTTTTACCTGACTTTACAAATCCCAACTTCAAAATTAAAGCTGGCTCAATCTTTTACTGCACCCAATAGTAGCACTAATAATATGGATAGAGCAAAATAATTTACACGTTCTACTCATTGGCAAACCTGAAAAACTCATATCTGTCTGCCTGTTACCAATCCCAGCCAAACCACAAACATACATAACAAGCCATTACCGACAAAAACGCCCAGCATCGCATTCAAATGGCTGTTGAATGAATAACCCTGATCTATCAAAAACAAAATCAGATACAAGCCTGATAAAGTGAGATAAGTACCCAGCATAATCACTATAATCGCCGCGCGTTGCTCCATAGGAAAGGCGATTTTTTGCAGCAAAATAGTGGCAATAATACCGATTAAAAACGCCCCCAGTGCGTTGATTACCAGCAAGGCATAGGGAATAACCGTACCAGACCATTGCACAACGCCGCCCGAATAGGAAAACAAGCCTTTACCACACAGCAAGCCCAGCCAAACCGCCAACAGACAGCCGCCAACACTGACAGCGATATTCAACGCTGCCCTGCTAACACTGCCCTGCTCCAGCAAATAAAAGGTTTCCAGAGAAAAGGTGGAAAAAGTAGTAAACGCGCCAATAAAACCGATTAAAATCGCCGCTCGGTATTCCATGCCGATACTGATACGGTGCAGAATCAAGCCTTCCGTCAACAAGCCCATTAAAAACGAGCCGATAACATTCACTACCAACGTACCATAAGGAAAATCACGCCCCAGCCACTGATAAATGCCTGATGACACTAAAAAGCGCGTTATCGCACCACACGCACCGCCTAACGCAACGACGATTAACTGATTCATGCTTAGAACTTAATAAAATGTTCGCGGTAATAACGCAGTTCTTCAATGGATTCAATAATATCATCCAATGCCTGATGCTTGGTTTGTTTCTTGAAACCGTCTTTTAATGCAGGAGCCCAACGCGCAGCAAGTTCTTTCAGCGTAGACACATCAATATTACGATAATGAAAATACGCCTCCAGCTTCGGCATATAACGCACTAAAAACCGTCTATCCTGCCCGATACTATTACCGCAAATCGGCGAGGTATTCGCAGGCACCCATTGCTGTAAAAACTCAATCGTCAAGCGTTCCGCCTCCGCATCATCAATCGTCGAAGCCTTCACCCGCTCAATCAAACCCGACTGCCCATGATGCAACTGATTCCAATCATCCATCGCCGCCAATGCCGCATCCGATTGATGCACCGCAATCACAGGCCCTTGCGCCAGAATATTCAACTCTTTATCAGTAACAATCGTCGCTATTTCAATAATCAAATCCGTATCGGGATTAAGCCCCGTCATTTCCAAATCTATCCAGATTAAGTGCTGTGAATCTTGTGCCATCGTAGTGAATCCATTGTTATAAAAGTGGCGGCTAGTGTAGCATTGCCGCTTCTTATCGTCTAACCGCGTGGCTTGCTGGGTTAATCACAATCGCCAGTTAATAGCACTAATATAATGCGACATCTAGTAACATATTCAAAAACAAAACTTGCTATATTTAACCTACTAGGTTAATTTAAGCGTATGGAAAAACAAACACCTCATTGCAAACTGTCCGTTATCAAAGCCATGATTGAAGCTGGAGATGTACGGACAACAAAAGCGGCGCGTGAAGGCGGCACTGCGCTGGGGTTCGATTTTGATAGCATGATTGCGGTAATAATGGCACTGACACCCGCTGATTTTTATAAAAGCATGACCACTCATGCTAATCATCGAATTTGGCAAGATGTCTATCGCCCCACTACGCCAGTTGGCGAGATTTATCTAAAACTCACTGTCATTGATGACGTGCTTATTGTGTCTTTTAAGGAGCTATGAATATGAAATGTCCCTCTTGTGCAGCCGCAGACTTAGTGCATGATACCCGTGATATGCCCTATACCTACAAAGGCGAAACCACTGTTATTCCCGCCGTAACGGGCGAGTTCTGCCCAGCCTGTGATGAATCCATTTTGGATGCCGACGAATCGCGGCGCACCATGTGTTTTATGCTGGAATTTAACAAGCAGGTGAACGCCTCGATTGTTGACCCTAACTTTATCGTCAGCGTTCGCAAAAAACTGTTGCTAGACCAACGAGAAGCGGCAGAAATTTTCGGCGGCGGTGTCAATGCTTTCTCACGCTACGAAAGCGGCAAAACCAAACCACCGCTGGCACTGGTCAAATTGCTCAAAATCCTCGACCGTCATCCTGATTTACTGAATGAAGTCAGGGCTTGATAAACGGGCTACATTGTTTGTGAATTAACCCAGATTCCGCTACGCTTCAACTAGGCTACTTGCTGTGAATATTGTGCCATCGTATTGAATCCATTGTTTAAAAAGTGGCGGCTAGTGTAGCATTGCCGCTTCTTATCGTCTAACCGCGTAGATTACCCTCTATAATCATTCTTAACCCATGTCCGCCAATTCTTCCAGCAGTTCTGTTTTAGTAATACTGATAACAGATACTTCATTTTTTTTGCATTCAGCTATAAAAGCATAAATATCCATGTTCGTCAGCTCTGCCGCTTTCGAGAGCGTAATTTTGGCATTTTTAAACAACCATAAGGCATAACTGAGGCGCATATCATGTTCAATGTCTTTGACAGATTGTAAAACGACAAAATCATTGGGTAGGTCTATTGAAATTTGCATAGTGTCACGCTGTGTTGTGTTGAAAAGACTGGCTATTGATGAAAAAAATGGTGGTGTATGTCAGTTTATATTATCTCACTGGGATTAATAAGGTAACCTGATTTATGTTGATAACAACTTATTAAAATACAATAGGAGGAGTACCTTATCGCCCTCCGTACTACACCACGAAAAGCACATAGGCTTATTACACCTTATCGAGTTAAGTTAAATGAATAATAAAATAAATTCTGAAATAAAAAACCTTTTTCCTGATGATTGCACTGTTGCTGCACTGCAAATTAAACCTTATTTACAGTGGGCGGCGGCATATCCTAAGGAATATGAACGTGTATTAGCTATGCCTCCTATTCAACGTGGTTTCGTTTGGAAACCGAAGCAAATACAAGAATTATGGGATTCGCTACTCAGAGGTATGCCAATCGGTAGCATTATGCTAAAGGCATCGAAACCTAACGAACAAAGCGGTGAAATTGTTTTGGGCAAGAGAACCGTCCAGAAAAATCCTAAATCGGGTTTCCATCTTATGGATGGCCAACAGCGTACTTTGTCAATGTTGCTGGGTTTTCCTTATCTTAAAGAAGCGCAGCATAAATTATGGGTTGACTTTAGCGAGTCAGGAAAAAATGGTTCGCAATTTCAGTTTCGTGTGACTACTGCTGCTCAGCCATTTGGTTATGCTAACGATGGTAGTCGATTTTCTCTACATGACCGTCGCGAAGCTCGCAAGAACTGGGAAAACGGCGATGAAAGCAAAAAAGAGAAGACCAATCAGGAAATTTTTGATGATGAAACGACCAAACCGTGGAAAGCGGGAGGAAAGCGACAAGAGTATCTTTTTGAAGTAAAAAATCTGTGGCAAGGGTTAGGGCTAGACCCTACTGATAGTGTTCTATCGGTAGATAGGTGGATAGTATTTCAAGCTTTTATGCAGAACGAAATTGAATTAGATAAAGCAACTCATGTCCGAATCATGAAGTTTCGTAATGCGTTGATGCAACTAGAGAATCAATGGATAGCTTTAATAAAAATACCCGATGTTAAAGTACAAGCTGATTTGGAAGACCCTAGTCATGATTATTTAACCATGTTGTTTGACCGTATTTCGTCTGGTGGAACACGGTTAAGCCCTGATGAACTGTTGTTCTCAATGATTAAACAGTCGTGGCCAGACGCACACAATATTGTTTATCGGCTTCAAGAAGAGGTTGGCTCACTCATGAAACCAACTGATTTTGTTATGACTGCTTTTAGATTAGCTATGTTGCAATCAAATGATAGTAAAGACCCAGAATTGAGTGCAACAATGTTTCATAAGCATCTTGCTGGATTGCTTGGAAACGATGATACCAGTGTACTGCGTAAAATGATTAGCGAGGGAGGTACTCTCGTCACAGCATTCAAGACATTGATAGAAATTATTGAATACCGTGATGATAATGATGCTGGCATTCCTAAACTCATGTTTCCCTATCTAAATGAATCAATGTTACAGGTTATTTTATATTGGCTAGTGCGCAATCAAAATGACAATGTCCAAGAATCTAGGGATGAGATTATACGTTTCATTTTATTTTGGTTTGTTTGCCATCAGGGAGCTAAATCTGCATATACAGCTAGTAAAACTGCGATTGAAATTATTTCTAAAACTACAGGCGGTTTTCCTAGTAAGCAGATATACCAAGAGCTAACTAAAAAAGACGATAACGGCGTGTCTTTGTTTCATCCATTGATTGATTTATCAAATAATCTACTTGATAGCTCAGTATTTCATACTCCGCTCGACCGAGAAAAGAAATTCTTTGGTGAACAGCACGTTGTGTTATATAGAAACTTTACTTCCAGAATAGACTTATTACTTTGGTTGCAAAGAAAATCGCTTAAACAGACATTTAAAGACTTTATTCCACTGGCAGGACAAGATGATGATAATGTACCTTACGATTTAGATCATCTTGTCCCTCAATCAAATTGGTCATCTCTTAATGGGTTAAATAGAGAAGGCATGACACAAGAAAATAGAAAGATATTTGAAAACTTATATTATCGACGAATGCTTGGAAATTCTATTGGTAACTATCGCGTATTGAGTAGCTCAGTTAATAGAAGTCGTGGTGATGAGCCATTAGGCAACGAGTTAGTAGACTTAAAAATTCAATGGGATGATTACGCACTGGATTCAAATGATGAGATAGAGTTTCAGAAATGGAAACAGGCATCACCTATATCAAAAGACGATGGTTTTAAATGGAATGATGAACGCCTGCTCGCCTTCCAATATGCTGTTGAATCAAGAGTTTTGTATTTGTATAAGCGTTATTTTGATGAAATGAAATTTAGAAATTGGCTATAGCCGTGCAATATGTAGCCTAGATAGAGCATAGCGGAGTCTAGGTTTTCTGTATTTCGCTATGCTACATACAAGCTACACATTGACTCCATTGTATTAACCAGCGCGGTTAGTGTAGCATTGCACTATCTTTTGATTAACCACTGAATTTATTTATGAATAGCTTTACACTCCTGTTTTTAGCCGCGCTGACTCTGTCTTCTGGTGTTCAATTTTGGTTGGCTAAACGCCAGTCTTTGTACGTTGCGGCGCACCGTGATGCCGTGCCTGAAGCCTTTAAAAACACTATTTCTTTAGAAGCGCATCAAAAAGCCGCTGACTATACGCTGGAAAAAGGCAAGCTGGGGCAAGTTGATGGCATCGTCAGTATTATTGCGTTATTACTGCTCACTTTGGGCGGGGTGATTAATGCGATATTCAGCTTTTGGGCTTCGGTAATAACTTCGCCGTTAGTGGCGGGTGTTGCGGCGACGGCGACTATTTTTCTGATTATGACGTTGATAGAACTGCCCAGCGGCTGGTATCAAACGTTTGTAATCGAAGAAAAATTCGGTTTCAATAAAAGCACCACGCAACAATTTATTAAAGACCATGTGATGCAACTGGGTTTAGGGGCGGCAATCGGTTTGCCGTTGTTGGCATTGATTTTGTGGGTGATTGATGCGGTCGGTTCATCGTGGTGGTTGTGGGCGTGGGGCATTTTAATCAGTTTCTCCTTATTAATGAGTTGGTTATACCCTACCCTGATTGCACCGTTATTTAATAAATTCACCCCGATGGAAGACGGCGCGTTAAAAGACCGTATTGCTGGATTGTTAAGCCGTTGCGGTTTTAATAGCCAAGGCATTTTTATCATGGATGGTTCAAAACGTTCTGGACACGGTAACGCTTATTTCACCGGCATAGGCAATAACAAGCGCATTGTGTTTTTTGATAATCTGGTTGCGTCTTTGGATGATGAAGAATTAGAAGCGGTGCTGGCGCATGAGCTGGGGCATTTTAAATGCAAACACGTTGTTAAAATGCTGGTGGCAACGTCAATCATGACGCTGATTAGTTTTGGTGTATTAGGGATGTTGATTAATCAAGATTGGTTTTACACTGGCTTGGGTGTTGATGTCGCGCAAAAATCCAATGCGGTGGCGTTGTTGTTGTTTATGCTGGTGTCGTCCAGTTTTACGTTTTTCATTCAACCGATTAGCGCGTATTTTCAGCGTAAGTTTGAATTTGAAGCCGATGATTTTGCCGCTAATCATGCGCAAGCCAGTAAATTAATCAGCGGTTTGGTGAAATTGTATGAAGAAAACGCCAGTACCTTGACACCTGATCCGCTGTATTCCGCCTTTCATTACAGTCATCCGCCTGCCGCTATTCGTGTTGCACACCTTGAATCAAAAGCCTGATGGAGGCGTTAGAAGGTTTAGTGATTGCCCACTTAGGTCAAGGTATCGCGGTTGAACATGATAACAAAATTGTGTTGTGCCAAACTCTGCGACGCTTAGAAACCGTCGCCGTCGGCGATCGGGTGTTGTGGACGCAATCCGCACCCGATCAAGGACGCATTGAAACTATCCTGCCGCGCCGTTCCTTACTGGCACGCCCGTCTCGCAATGATAAAGTCCGCCCTGTCGCCGCGAACATCGACACCATTTTTGTGGTGTTCGCCGTTGAACCTGCGTGTGATTTTTTGCTGGTGGATCAATATCTGGCAATCTGTGAAAATCTCAATATCAACGCGGCATTGATACTGAATAAATCCGATTTGCCGCCCTCTGAAAGCATCGAACACGAATTACAAACCTATATCGCACAAGGCTATGCACTGTACCGCGTCAGTGCGACAGCGGCACACGGTCTGGATGAATTAAAAGCCGTACTCAAACCGCAAGTAAGCATTCTCACAGGGCAATCAGGCGTGGGTAAATCTTCCATCACTAACGCACTGATTCCTGATAAAGACTTAAAAACCAACACCGTGTCCGCGATTACCAAACACGGCAGACACACCACCACCGCCGCGACCTTGTATCATTTGCCTGAAGGCGGCGATTTAATCGACAGCCCAGGGGTGGCTATTTTTGGTTTGGCGGGTTTATCAGAAGCCGATTTGGCTTACGGCTATCGTGAGTTTCAACCGTTCATTCATCAATGCCAGTTTAATGATTGTCGGCATTTGCAGGATAAAGGTTGCGCGGTGCGGGTAGCGGCTGAAAATGGCGATATATCCATGACGCGCTATCAGCGGTTTTTGAAATTGCGGGAAAAAATGTAGCGTTTTGTTTTTGTCCACGAAAGACACGAAAAGCACGAAAAAAATTAAAAAATAATAAGTAGTTACGCAAAAGTGTTCAGAACTACGACTGCCAGTCCTTCAAAGGACTGGCAGTCGTTTTATACCGCATTGTCATTCATCGCTACTTATAGCAACCCAACCATTTGTTTTTGAAATTATTTTTCTGTATTGATAGATGTTTGAACTGCCCATCATTCGGAATTCACAGCATAACGTGAACATCTAATGACAGATTTTAATTTTTCGTGCTTTTCGTGCTTTTCGTGGACAATGGCTTTTTGCGTAACCAAACAAAAAGACCTCCTAGGCTTTAAAAACCTAGGAGGTCTTGCTTAATTATGCTGTCATCGAAAGATTATTTTTCGCGTCTTTCTCGGACAAAAAAACGATTAATGATGTAAAACCGCATTCGGTACTAACGACAGTAATTTTAATCGCTGATCCGCAGGTAAAGAATCCTGCACTTTTGGTGCAACTTCGTTGACTAATTCCGATTTTATCTCATGCAGGGTGTTAATAACCGTTGCCGCCACATAGACTTTATCATCACTTTTTGCACCCTGCACCGCATTAGTGGCAATAAGTGCAATATCATCAGCCGATGCGTCACGCGCGACCGCTGCCGCTACAATGTCTCGCGTCGCCATATCCACCTGCGATTTATTTTTAATCCGTAAATTCTGCATATATTTACTAATCAATGCTTGTGGATCACCCTCTACGCCACCTTGCCGCCGAACTTCTTTACCCTGCAAACGCGCTGGATCAACAGGACTAGCGTGAACAAAGGTGTTTGCCTGTTTCTGCGAACTGACAGGGATGTTATTCACCTCCGCATTAGCTAATATCTGCTCTGGAGTCAACGCTGAACTAGGCGTTTTTTCAAAAGTATTATCAAAATCCTGCATCATAGTAGCCGTTGATCCCGCTGGGGTAGCGCAAATCTCACTATTCACAGGAATTGATAAGGTTTTGCCCTCTGGTATCGTCACTATCTTGCCGTCCAGCGTTTCAAAATCCACGTTACCACTTGCCACATTGACGGTAAAACCAGACTCTGAACCGATAGTTCCCTGCACGGCTGAACCGCGAATACCCGCTGTGCCGAACGGCGTAACAATTTTGGTAATCGAATTTTTTATCGGAAAACCTGAAATATACCGAAAAGAGCCTTTTAACACTTTAATCGACTTTTCCAATACATTTTCACTGGGATTAAACACAAATTCATCCAGCACCACCACCGATTGCGGCGCGACTGAAAAAGTTGAACTATCACGAAAAGTAATGGTTAACGTCGCGTTTTCTTTAGTCAGCACTTGCTGTTTAAAAAATAACGCATCGTTAATGCGTATCGCCTTTTCACCCGTCGGTGTCGGTGTTAAGACCGTGTTCACCACGCTGGTTGCTGCACCGATATGAATAGGTTCATCCGCAACCACGGCATTGGAAACCAACAAAATACCTACTAAAAAAATAGGAATACATTTAATAGTGGACACAGTACACCTCCAGCTATTTTACAGTAGCAATATAAACACCATCCCAGCTGCTCTCTGGTGGTGTAGCAATAAATGATTCAACACGTTGTTGATAAACCTGATAAAAACCAGATAAATCAAATTTATCCAACGCTTGACAACGATTAATTAATAGTAACACTTCCTGCCAGTTCTGCAAATAATAGCTGGTCATCATATTCCTGTGTATTTCCGCGAGCTGAATAAAATCGTCTGAATTAGCAACACCAGAAAAACCTAATAACGCATAAATCCTGACTGGTTTCAGTTTACCTTTTACCCGCATTAAATCCAGTTCCAATACTGCAAATTCTTGATGCGGCATTTTCATACTCGCTAAGGTATATTCACTGATAATAATATTCGCACCATACGTTTTTGATTGTCCTTCTAAACGCGAGGCTAAATTAACATTATCGCCCAATACTGAATAATCAAAACGCATATTTGAACCCATGTTACCGACACAGCAAATACCCGAATTAATACCTATACCGACATGAACTTTAATAAATGGGCGATTTTCCTTTCGTGCCAGTATTTCGTGATTATTATTAAACAGAGTTAATGCGTCCAGCATTTTTAACGCAGCTGTACAGGCATTAGTAGCATGATTAATATCTTCTAACGGCGCGTTCCATAATGCCATAATACAATCACCGATATATTTATCTATCGTGCCTTTTTCATTTAAAATAACAGTCGTCATTGAGGTTAAAAACTGATTAATAAACTGGGTTAAATGCCCCGCATCCAGTTGTTCAGAAATACTGGTAAAACCGCGTATGTCACAAAATAGCACCGACATATCGCGCATTTCACCGCCTAAGGTTAATACTTCGGTATTTTTAACTAATTTCTCCACCAATGCAGGGGAAATATAATGACTGAACGCATTACGCACATATTTTCTTTCGCTTTCTGATTTAAAATAATTCAGTAACGAAACAATCAGATAAATAATTAATATCGCAATAGACGGGTATACAGGATCAACCAGCCAATGATAATACTTAAACGTATACCATGAAACTGCCACAATAATGCTGATAAATAATAGGGTGACAATAATGGACATTGAGCCGAAGCGGGACATAAAACGGATTAAAAATAATCCTATCACTGCCATTACCGTAATTTCCAAACCTGTCAGCCAATCTGGACGATACAAATAAGAGCCTGATATAACTTGTTCCAGCGCGTTGGCTTGTATTTCCACACCCGGTGAAAATGAATTTAACGGCGTGGGTCGCTGATCTTTTAAACCTGCGGCTGAAGTACCGACTAACACGATATTGCCCGATAATTCATTAGACTGTAATTTATTTTCCAGTATTTTCCATGCTGGAATGGTGCGCGTTGGTATTTCTTGTGTGTAATACACTAATAAATTACCCGCCGCATCCGTTGGAATAATAGTATTACCTACTTTAATGCTTTCTACCGTCACAGGTTCATTTTCATTAACCTGTTGAGTTTTAATAATAATACCCGTATCGCCTTGTGCCACTCTTAATAATTCTAATACTAAACTAGGGTAATAATTATTATTGGCGTGATAAATTAACGGCAAGCGTCTGACGATACTGTCTATTTCAGCGGTGATATTAAATGAGCCATTCCCTGTTGCCACTTGTTCAAATAAATCCAGATTTTTAACTGCACCCTGAAAATTCAACAGTGTTTGTTGGGGTGACGCGCCAGATATTGAAATACCTGATTTAACAACAGGCACGGTATTATTGGTTTGCTGAATAAAAGAAAAACCTAATACCACTTTGGTTTTTGCGATGACCTGCGCTAAGGCTTCATCATAGCTGGGAATAGTAACGAGTTTGGTTTTTAACTGTTTATATTCCACATCGGATAATATCTGCTTCCATAAAGGCAGAGTGTTATGTAATGAGGTATTATCTGCTTCGGCAAACACTATATCAAAACCAATGGCTGCTGTACCTGCATTGGATAAGTTGGTAATCAACTGACTAATCACCGTACGCGACCACGGCCATTGTCCGATTCTTTTTAAACTCTCATCATCAATATCAATTATTTTTACGGGTAATGGTTGATAAATGCGCGGTTGTAATAATTGATATATATCAAAAATAATCAAGCGTTCGCGTTGAACAATAGTGGGTTCAAATAAACGTAATGCGATAATGCTGATTAAAATAATAATCGGAATTAAGGTTATAAAATTTTTATGGCGTAAAATTTTTACCATTTAAGTTCCTAGCAATAAGTCAGGATGTATTACTGAACACTGGGGGTCAGGCTTTGCCTGACTTGCAAGCGAAGCTTGCACTCCAAACACACGCAAACTTATTACTACACATTTAATTCTCGTATTTATCAAATGCAGGAGTCCAATAGCTTTAGCGTTTAATTATCTAGCAAGCGCACAGCCAATACATCACAGGGCGTATGATGCAATATACTGTTGGCAGTCGAACCCAATAATAAGGCTAAACCATGTCGCCCATGTGAACCGACGACGATTAAATCTATCTGTTGTTGCGTGGCAATTTCCACAATTTCTTCTTTAGGAACGCCCCACACCAGCCATTGATTATCTTCATCAACACCTAGGCGGTTGCCTAATTCTCTGAGTTTATTTTTTTCCGCTTCCAGTAAATCGTAGTTTGAATCTTCATTTAATGGAATAACTGCACCATAATTGGTATCTGGCATGGCTATATTATCCAATACATGAATAATACTGAGTTTTGCCTGATAATGTTCGGCTAATGATTTTGCTTTGTCGGCGACATAATCATTATGTAATGAATAATCGGCGGCTAATAAGATATGTTTATAATTGCTCATTTTTCACTCCATTTTATTATATTAATAGTTGTTTGCAAAAAGTCGGCTGTTCAGATTACTTAAACCTGCGAGGTTTTTAAAACCTCGCAGGTTTATTTATGCTTTATAAAATTAATTGCTATCCATTGCTGACTAATTTATATTGTTTATATAATAATAAGCCTGCCCATAGCAAAGACAGTAGCATAATCATTGAGCCTATTATAAAAACAATTCTGGCGAGAACGTGATCGTATTCAATAATATTGGTTTCAGTTAATAAGTATTCCCAGTCATGTACGCCATAAGGTGATGAATGTCCGAAGTTACCGCCTAATAAGGGTAAATCACCTTCACGCGCATCGTCCATATAAGGGGCTATATCCAACCAGTTTTCGCCGAACCACCATAAAGCCACGGATGCACCGAACGGATCGCGAGTTTTTATTAATAATGTTCCCATGCAAATCAGCGGCATTAATAACTGTCCTAACGTCCCGCCCAGCGAGTGCATAAACTGCCCCAGAGGACGAAAGATAACATGACCAGCTTCGTGAAAAGGGGTATTAATTAAATGTAAAAACCATTCGCCCGTCGCATTATCAAGATAGGAGGCAATTAATAACCAGCCCCATATTGTCAGCCCTATAAAAATAATTACCCGCCAGATAAAATGCGCGGTGCTGTCCTGCAAAGTGTCTTCAAACAGCAACGCAGTCAGTGGATGACTGTCTTCGTATTGCTCATCTTCATCATAGATTTTAATATTGGGCGGTAATACGTTGTCTGGTTCGCTTTTTGCGCCGTGGTATTGAGCATATTTGGCAAAAAAAACCCCACAATACGGGCATTGAATGCCTTGTTCTTCTATGACTTTATGACACTTAGGACAGTTCATCGGCATCACCTAGCAGGAATCTTGTAAGCGGGTCATCCATGGTTCTTTACAGGAGGGATCGACATGAAAAGACAGGGCTTCAGGTTTGTGTAACAGCCCGTTTTCACCTGAGGCATTGGGATTAAGCTGTTTCTTTTCAATAAAATCTGCCAAGCGGCGGGCGTTATAAATCACTAATACGCGGTTTTCATTGCTACTGCTGTAAATCTGATAAGCAACGTTATTTTCATCAAACAGCGGATTACGCGCTATCAGGGCGGTCAGCTTGGCATCATCACCATCAGCCAGTTTTTTTAATACCGAGTCATCACAGTATTTGCTCAGAAAATACAGGTGTTGACTGAGTGTCCCCAGCCGCTGATGAGCCTGCAAACTATCGACTTCTTCATCGGTACAGATAAAACTTTCTGCAACCAGATAATGTCGATTGCGTTCGCCGTCATTGGCAAATAAGGACAGCTTTTCCAAGGCTTTGTGTTCCAGCGCATCCAGAAAAGAAATGGGGGCGCGGATGTGTTTATCGACGGTGACCACCCACGGCAAAGCGCGTCCTGTGCGTTCATAACGCGCTTTAACGCTGTTAATCACTGCCGAACGCGGTAATTCGTCTTCGCGTCCTTCGGGTTTCACAAGGAAAGCATCCACGGCGGTGACTTGGGTATTAAAACCTGCCTGTTTGAATTGTTCCACAATGTTGCCGTAACGCGGTTTGTATGGGATGCCCGTACCGTCATAAAGAATGTTAATCGCGTTTTGTTTGGCGTGTTCGGCAACCAGACTGCGCAGGCGATTAGCAAACGGTTCAACGTAGATGTAATCATCACTGTGATGTTCGGCGGCAGTGAGTACACAATACAGATCACTGATTTTGCGAAATTCATCTAAAGAAGCGATAACAAAATTATCGCCGCATTGCGCGGCTGCCAATTCTTCAACAGCGGTTTTGCCTGAACCCGCACCGCCCATACTCATAAATAGTTTGGGTTGGGCATCGGGGGTTTTGCCCTCAAAAATCGCTTGTTTGGCTTGTTCCAGTTTTTTACTGATATGGCTCAGGCGTTGATAGGCAATTTCTACCGCGCGGTTAAGGCGTTCATCCCCGTCCGCAATAATCAACATTTTTTGCATTAATGCGTCGTTATCGGCTAAATCAAAAATCTGCGCTTTTCTGCCTGCGCATTGTTTCAGCAGCTCCATTAATTCAGTATGTGACGGTGAACGCAACCCTGACAACATATTAATATCCAGACAAAACAGCGGCGCGACTCCGTTTTTACAGACAGGAATACCATCAATATCGGTTTTACCCGCTACGCGCAGTAATTCAGTATCAGGCAAATAACCGATAACATTTTCCGCATCACACAAGGGATAATCGGCTAATTGTCTGCCCGCAATAAATAATTCATCCTTAATGCGCTCAAACGGGACTAAACCGCCATTGACCGATACCAGACACTCTATACCGTCAGCGGTTTTATGGGATAAAAACGGAATGCCTGAAATAAAGCGTTTATTCTCTGGCCATTTACCATAACCATTGGCTTCATTTTGCAGACTTTTACTTAAGGTGGGATCGAGTGCGTGTTGAAATGCGATACATAATTCTTCCACGCGACTGTTAATGTCATGCAGGACGGCGGGATCATTCGGAGCTAATCGCCTGAAATCAATGCCTTGTTCATACACGCCTTTAAACGCGGGCAGATTGCCCAGCGCAGTCATAAACAAGTCTAAGGTCAGGCGATTGCCATAAGAAAACGGGCGCACGGTGCGCATACTGCGATAAAACAAACTTAAGCGTTCGGCGATGTTTTCAGTGTGAATCACAAAACCGTTATTATCAAAAATCGCGCTGTCCTGATTATTACCCTCACCATCCAATACCAGATGTTCGATAGCTTCCCGAAAGGCTTTACGCTTGCAAGCATCCATCATCGTACCTGGTCGATGATTGACAGTAATCTGCTCTTTCCAGTCCTGATACATCTCCCGATGAATGCGGGAAAACAGCTCCGTAAGATACGTTACACGCTTCGCCTGATCTTGCGAAACCGTCGCTTCTGCTTCATGTTGCAGCATGGATAACACTGCACTACCGCGTGCAATCGCCAACACCGTGCGTAATTTTTTTAGTTGTCTGTAGCCTGAAACTCGCGGTGTAGCGTTTGTTATCATCCTGTAAACCTATCAAATATTATCTGAAACAGGTGTAATGATACCCCGAAGTGATTCGATGATTAAACCTCGGCAACTGAAATTATGGTTGAGTAATGGATTAAGCGTGTTGCGCAAGTAGGAATGAGACTGCCAGATCTCAAAAGACTGGCAGTCATACTCAAACCTATTTAACGCTCTACCGCCGACAAGATAGAAGTGCGTTGCACACGGCTATCGAGGCTTGTTTTTTAAGGGTGCGACTAATGCGTGACGTGATTTTCTCGTTCCCATGCGCCGCGTGGGAACGGGAATTTTTAACTTATTGATTTATGATGTCGGAGTCAAAACTCATGAGTTTTGATGCCAAATAGGAAATATACCGCTTTATAAGGGTAAATCCACTTGCGATGTTGGCGCATTTTTGGGTGCGGAGCTTTCATCAGTACCCTCAAAACCGAATAACCCAGTTATCATTTCCCATAAGGTTTCATCCACTTCGCGCTTGGGTAAATCAATTACTTGCTCTTCGGATGGCTTCACTACAGGCAGATTGCTGGGCTTAAAATCGCCGTACATACCGACTAGGCGGTCTGTGCCGTCTTCTTTGGTTTTAAACACTAGAAACGCTTTCTTTTCTACTGCGTCTTCGCCGCTGGGTTTGATGGAATAGACATAATCCCAGCGATTTTTGTGGAAAAAATCAACCAGCATCGGCGATCCCATGATGTACAGCACCTGCCGTTTATCCATGTTGGGTCTGAGTTGATTAATCATGTTTTGGTCAACAATATTGCCTTGTTGAATTTCCAGCGTGTAGACACCGGGTAAATTATTCAAGACAGTAGAGCAGGAGGTTAAGGTCAGACCTGCCATCAGGCTGAAAGAAAAAAGCGATTTTCTCATTGGATAGTGCGTCAGGAGTAAAAAACCAAAATGATACAGGATGTTAAAAGATTATCCTATAAAACTGTCATGCTACAATGTAGCTAATCTACACAATCCGCCTACGGCGATGTCACAGGAGAAGAATGTTGGAAACGCATGATTTAAAGAATGCAGGTTTAAAAGTCACGTTACCACGGATTAAAATTCTGCAAATTCTCGAAAAACAGCTTGATAAACGCCATTTAACGGCTGAACAGGTCTATAAAATTCTGCTCAGTGAAGATGAAGACATAGGCTTGGCAACGGTTTATCGGGTATTAACGCAATTTGAAGCCGCTGGTTTAGTCACGCGCCACCATTTCGACGGCGGTAATTCCATTTTTGAATTGGCAAACAGTCATCATCACGATCATATTCTGTGTATGAAATGCGGCAAAGTCGATGAGTTCACCGATGAATCCATTGAAACCCGCCAAAAAGACATTGCCAAAAAATTAGGTTATGAATTAACCGATCACAGTCTTTATTTATACGGTTTTTGCCCTGCGTGTCGAAAACTTTAATTCCCTCTGCCTCTCAAAAACTCCATGTTTAAACCCCTTATTTTTTATATCGGCTTGCGTTATACGCGGGCAAAACGCCGCACTCAGTTTATTTCTTTTGTCACGCTGGCATCGGTATTAGGTATCGCGTTGAGCGTTACCGCGTTGATTACTGTGTTATCGGTGATGAATGGCTTTGTCGGCAAAATCAGTGAACGTATGCTTAGTATGACTTCTCATGCCACTATTTCAGGTCTGTACGGGCAACTGGATAACTGGCAAGGCTTAGAGCAACAGTTAAAAACGTACCCGCACGTTCAAGGCACTGCGCCGTTTATTAACGGGCAAGTGATAATTAATGCCGACCGCCGTGTCAATGGCACGGTGGTCAGCGGCATTTTGCCCGAATACGAAACCCGCGTATCAGAAATAGCCGATAAAATGAAAATGGGTAAATTATCGGATTTAGTCGCAGGTGAATACGGCATTGTGCTGGGGCTGGAACAGGCGAATTATCTGGGCGTGACCGTCGGCGATAAAATCACGCTGATTAGTCCGCAAGTCAATTCCACCCCTGCGGGTGTCGTGCCTAGAATGCGCCGTTTTACTGTTGTGGGTATTTTCCAAGTCGGTATGTATGAATACGACCGCAATATGGCACTCATCCACATGGACGATGCGGCTAAACTGTTTCGTATGGAAAATACCGTTACTGCCCTGCGTATTAAAATGGATGATTTACTCAACGCACCGCAAATCACTCTGGCTCTGGCTAAATCGTTTGCAGGTACACATTCGGTCAGTGATTGGACAATGGCGCATGATAATTTTTTCCAAGCTATTAAAATGGAAAAAAAGGTCATGTCGATTATTCTGCTGCTGATGGTGGCGGTGTCGGCGTTTAACATTGTTTCCACGCTGATTATGGTAGTGACCGATAAACGCAGTGATATTGCTATTTTAAAAACTCAGGGTCTGACTTCTGCGTCGGTGATGGGGATTTTTATGGTGTTGGGTACGGTTATCGGCATACTCGGTACGATACTGGGTGTTATTTGCGGCGTATTACTGGCAATTAATGTGCCTGAAATAGTGAGCGGTATTGAAAATTTATTTCACGTCAAATTCTTGAACGCGCAAACGTATTACATCAGCGAGTTACCTTCTGAACTGCTATGGTCAGATGTATGGGCGACGGCGGGTATGGCGTTTTTACTGTCCTTACTGGCGACCATTTATCCTGCGTGGCAAGCCGCTAAAATTAATCCAGCCGAGGTACTGCGTTATGAATAAACAGCCCGTTATTTTGGAATGTAAAAAATTAAAAAAACACTATCAGGGCGAACTCGACGTTGAAGTATTGAAAGGCGTGGATTTAGCCATTACTGCGGGTGAACGGGTCGCGATTATGGGCGTATCGGGTTCAGGTAAAAGTACCCTAATGCACTTATTGGGCGGCTTGGATAAACCGTCCAGCGGTGAAGTGATTCTGGACGGCGTGAATCTCAATTCTGTCAACAGCACTAAACTGGCACAGTTGCGCAATCAATCGCTGGGTTTTATTTATCAATCACATCATTTATTAGGTGAATTCACGGTATTGGAAAATGTCGCCATGCCGTTATTGATCGCTGATTTATCGGTCAAAGAAGCCAAACAACGCGCCACTGCATTATTGGAGCGCGTGGGTTTAGGGCATCGTATCGAACACAAACCCGGTGAATTATCAGGCGGCGAACGCCAACGCGCGGCGATTGCCAGAGCCTTGATTAATAAGCCAAAGGTAATTTTAGCCGATGAACCGACAGGCAATCTGGACAGCAAAACCGCCGATTCGGTGTATCAGCTGATGCTGGAATTAAATCATGAATTGAATATCAGTTTTCTGGTAGTCACGCACGACCATGATCTGGCATCCAGAATGGGCAAAGTGCTGCACATGGAAGACGGTTTGATTGTTTAAAGTACCGAATTGATAAAGCCCGTTCATAACGTAAACTCGCCAATGGCTCATAAAATAAAACCATCCAGTTATTGGCTTTTAGTGTTCAGTCTGATGGTCAGTCAGCCCGCACTTGCGTTAAGGTGCGGGGCTTACGTTATCAATGAAGGCATGGATAAAAGCGAGGTTTATCAGAAATGCGGTTCGCCGACATCAGTTGAAAGTCACATCGAAAAAAGAAGCAGCGGTAATCTCATCCAAAACCAACAATACTACGGCAATCAAAGACGCGCTTATCCCGATAGCCGCTTTACTTATGAACAAAATAACAGCGTCCAGACAGACGTTATTATTGAAGAATGGATTTATAACTTCGGCTCATCACGCATTCAGCAATCTTTACGTTTTGAAAACGGCAAATTGATGGACATTCGCAATTTAGGGCGCGGGTATTGATACCTTACCGCCGATGATAAAACTGCGAACATTAATAGTTGCCCTGCTCATACTGCACACCAGCGAAGCAATGGCGTGGCAACAAATCACCTGTATTCTGCCCAGTAACCACGGCAAGAAAAAACACTGGACGGTCAAAGCCTACAAACCTGTCATTGATTCCTCCAGCATTCCCGCAGGTTCGCCGCAATACGCCGCCGTGCTTGCCGCTCTCAACACCATGAACCTCAATCCCAGTCAGTTTCGTTACCAGCTCAGCGGTGTTGATACCAACGGCGTAGGGGTGAATAATGGCGAAAGTGAAATATGGATGAAAGATTTGGGCGCAGATTACGCGGGCGTGTCTGCCATTGAACAAAGCGATGCTGATTATTCGCCAAGCTGCACCGCCACAGAATCCGACATTATCATCAACACCCGCTATCGCCCCAGCCGCGAACCTGTCGGCGTTAGCAAAATCGGTTTCACCAATAACAAACCTGCATTGTTTGAATACGGCGGCAGCTATGCAAACCTTCACTCGATTGTAATGCACGAACTAGGACACAGCGCGGGCTTACAACACGAAGGCAATGTGCTTAATTTGATGGGCGGCGACAATCTGCTAATCACTAACGGCGACATGGTGCAGCCCTATATCGGTGAAGATGCCGCCACAGGTTTAATCGCCCTGCACGGTTTATCGCCCGTTGCCCAAGAAGAAATCAGCGTCAGTCATTGGCGATACGGTGAAAAAATCGCAGGCGGAAGCGGTAGTTTTTTCAGTGTGCATCATCGGACACGAATTTTTGATACACATAACGTGGAACTCACCAAACAATGTGCTTACCAAAAACCTGACATAAACGGCGCGTTGATTACCGCCTGTCCAGAACCGATTTACCGCGTCACGCGCGGGCAGAAAATAAACGCAGAATTCAGCTACGAAAATGCAGGTAAAACCCGCAATCTCCCTGTCCAAGCGACTTATTATCTATCTGCCGATAACAATATCGACACCCGCGACACGCTGTTAAAAACCCGCTCGATAACCCTCAAGCAAGACGGCAAGGCATCAACGTTGACGACAGAACTGCTTATTCCGGACACCGTCATCAAGGGCGGCACTTATTGGCTGGGTTGTATAGTCGATGCCAACAACACGGTCAAGGAAAGTATCGAAAGCAATAATGCCACTTATATCGGCATCATCGTTGAGTAACTGCACGCTTACAAGTTGACAATAATCGCCCTTATGTCAATAATCCAACGAGTAGCCTTAGAGCTGCTCTAATTATAAAAACACACAATAGGAGCAATTATGTCAAACCAAGCAACCATCACCGTCTCAACACTGTGGCGTTATCCCGTTAAATCCATGATGGGCGAAGAGCTGAACGGGACACACGTCACACTGGGCGGTGTCTTAGGCGACCGCTCTTACGCACTGATTGATACCGCAACCGATAACGTAATCAGTGCTAAAAATCCCAAAAAATGGCCTGACCTTTTTTCTTTTCGTGCCGCCTACACAACCCCACCCGACGCAACCCTGCCAGCGATTTGGATTCATTTACCGAATGGTGAAGTGTTACGCAGTGATGCGGCAGATGTTAATCAGCAACTGTCTGCTGCTTTGGGTAGCGACGTAAAACTAGCCACGCAAGCCCCAGACGCAGCAACACTGGAACAGTATTGGCCTGAATACGATGGCGAAAGCAACGAAATTTCCAGCGAAGCCGTTGCAGGTGACGCGCCTCAAGGCTCATTTTTTGATTATGCCGCGTTGCATTTATTGACCACCAGCTCCATAGCCGCTATGCAGAAACTGTATCCTGAAGGACGCTTTGAAGTGCGCCGTTTCAGACCGAATATGATGATTGATACCAGCGGTCTGGAAGGTTTTGTGGAAAATGATTGGGTCGGTAAAACCATTAAAATCGGCGACACTTTACGCCTACGCATTTCTGACCCTTGCCCGCGTTGCGTCATGCCCACCTTGGCGCAAGGCGATTTACCGCAAGATAACGGCATATTCAAACACGCGATTGCCAAAAACCGCCCGCTTGTCCCGTTTGCAGGCAAAGAATTACCCAGCGTCGGTGTGTATGCGCAAGTCCTTACAGCGGGTTGGGTGAAACGCGGCGACAGTATCGTTATTGAAGATTAATTACTTGGTGTCTTAAGACTGCTAGTCCTTTAAGGCAAAGGTATCTACACATCTTTGATAACTCTTTGTAAAACAATGAGTTATGAAATTTCTTTAAGCTAATGATTTCTTTTAAAATCAAGTGCTTATGAAACTTGTGTAGATACCAATGCCTTTAAGGACTG
>JAURYI010000070.1 GCA_030654015.1 Methylococcales bacterium
CCAGTATCAGCGTTCTTCTCTGGTTTCGTGAGTATCTTAATTTACTTCTTGTGGCACTTCTTCGGTAAATGGTTCGCATCAACTGCGTTCGTTGAGTCCGTATAATTAAAGAGCTGTTGCTTGAAAAAAAAAGACTGGTAGCATTTTGCTACTGGATACTCTGAAAACTATAGATTCTCTATTATAGAGGAGGATATATGAAATTAATAAAAGACAAGGTTGCTAAATTGTCCTTTGTCGCACTGCTGATAACTGTTACAGCAGCGATGTTTTACGCACCAACTGCATCTGCTCATGGTGAAAAATCGCAAGCCGCTTTCATGCGTATGCGCACTATTCACTGGTTTGACATGAACTGGTCAAAAGAAGAAGTGGCTGTTAATGACACTATGACAATCTCTGGTAAATTTTTTGTTTTCCAAGGATGGCCAGAAACTGTTGATAAGCCAGAAGTATCATTTTTAAACGTTGGTATTCCAGGACCTGTATTTATTCGTGCAGGATCATGGATTGGTGGTCAGTTAGTTCCACGTTCAGTCTCTTTGGAGCTGGGTGAAACTTATGAATTCAAAGTATTGTTGAAAGCACGTCGTCCAGGCGACTGGCACGTTCACTCTATGATGAACGTACAAGGTGGTGGTCCAATCATCGGTCCAGGTAAATGGGTAACTGTAACTGGTTCTATGAGTTCATTTGTTAACCCAATCACTACTTTGACTGGTCAAACTATCAACTTAGAAACTTATAACTTGGATAACACTTATATGTGGCATGCTATTTGGTATGCTATCGGTTTGGCTTGGTTGTTCTACTGGGCTCGTAAACCAATGTTCGTTCCTCGTTCTATTGCTGTTGAAGCAGGCAAAGGTGATTCTTTAATCACTGCGGCTGATAAAAAAGTAGCATTAGGTTTCGCTGTAGGTACATTAGTAATTGTTGCTGCCTCTATGGGTTCAACTAACGAAAAATTCCCTATTACAACTCCACTGCAAGCTGGTTTGTTGCGTGGTATGAAATCAATCGAAATGCCTGCTAGAACTGTTAGCGTTAAGGTTGACGATGCTACATACCGTGTACCAGGTCGTGCTATGCAAATGACTCTGACTATCACTAACAATGGTGATTCAGCAGTTCGTTTAGGTGAGTTCAACACAGCTGGCGTTCGTTTCATGGAACCAGCAGTTGCACAAGACGAAAGTGGCTACCCAGATGACTTGTTGGCTGAAGAAGGTTTGACTGTTAGCGATAACAGCCCACTTGCTCCAGGTCAATCAAGAACAGTTCAAGTAACTGCTTCTGACGCTGCATGGGAAGTTTATCGTTTAGCTGACTTGATTTATGATCCAGACAGCCGTTTTGCTGGTTTGTTATTCTTCTATGATGAAGCTGGCAACCGTCAAATGATTACAATTGACGCTCCATTAATTCCATCATTCATTTAATGAATAATTAGTTGATAATTCTATTATCAACTAAGGAATTTTAAAGCCCTCGTTATGTAAATAGCGAGGGCTTTTTTACATTCAGTTTTATGGATATTTTTTGATGGTTGCTTAAGGACAGATGTTGATCATAACACCATGGGTAAAGTGATCAGATTATTGGCAACCCTATCAACTCTTTATTCTGCTATGAATTACATGGATAGTGAAAACCACAAATTTTGACTGTTGAAAGTTATAATATTTAGTTTAGGTACTTTTAGCGTAAGTGCAAATATTATTCTAAGTCTATGAAAATGTTACGTTATTCCGTTATTTTTTTGATGCTTAAATGGAATGGCAATTTAAAAGCCAAATGTAATTAACATACTGTTAAAAAGAAATTTTTAATGACAAACTGAGTGTTCTTAACAACCCCAACGCAACGCCGCTGTATGCAAAGGCGCGTCCCATAACGCCAACAACTCCTCATCCATTAAAGTCATCGTAATTGAACACCCAGCCATATCAATGGATGTGGTGTAATTGCCAACTAAAGATCTTACAATAGTAATGCCGCGTTGTTGCCAAAACTGTTCGGCTAATTCATAAATCAAATACAACTCCATTAAGGGGGTTGCGCCAAAACCGTTAATGTGTAGTAATACTGTTTGCCCTGCTTTTGGTTGTAGTTCAGCGTCAATCGCATTGGCTAGGTGTTCGACAATTTCAGTTGCGCTACTTAATGGCAGTGTTTCCCGCCCATGTTCTCCATGAATGCCTACACCCATTTCCATTTCAGTATCGCTGAGTGTAAAAGTGGGTTTACCCAATGCAGGAACGGTGCAGCTATTTAATGCCACGCCCATTGATGCAGTGGCGGCATTAACTCTATCGCCCAAGGCTTTACAAGTCGCTAAATCAGCACCATTTTCTGCTGCTGCGCCGACAATTTTTTCCACGATAAGTGTCCCTGCGACACCGCGCCGTCCTGTACTATGACTTTTAGGTAATGACACATCATCATTCACCAATACGATCATATTGGGGCAATCCAGCATTTCAGCGGCGATTTCAAAATTCATCACATCGCCTGCATAATTTTTGACAATGAACAATACGCCCGCATCACCAGCCACTGCTTGGGCGGCGGCAAGCATTTGATCTGGAGTCGGTGAGGTAAACACTTGACCAGGACAGGCGGCATCTAACATACCCACGCCAACAAATCCTGTGTGCAGCGGTTCATGCCCCGAACCACCGCCAGAAATTAAGGCAACTTTATTGCGCTTAGGCTGCACACGTTGTACAAAATGCGGCTGGCTGTTCAGTTGAATAATATCGCTATGTGCTTTAGCAAAACCGTTTAAACTTTCATCTAATAAAGTATCGACTTGATTCAAAAATTTTTTCATCGCTGTTTCCTGTCATTACAATGTTTTTAACGCGGCGGTCACGGCTTCCAAATCAGGCAATACCCACGTTGGTTGATAATCAGAATCGACTAAATCGGCTTCGCTGGAAATACCTGTCAACACCATCAAACTGC
Source organism: Methylococcales bacterium (assembly GCA_030654015.1). Taxonomy (GTDB): domain Bacteria; phylum Pseudomonadota; class Gammaproteobacteria; order Methylococcales; family Methylomonadaceae; genus UBA4132. The sequence continues at coordinate 2,971 of JAURYI010000070.1, forward strand.
GTATGCCTGTATTGACCGCCCCTAAAATATCGGTTTCTAAACGATCCCCGATGGCTATGGTTTCATTCAATTCCGCACCCAATAATGCGATGGCTTGTTGATAAATAATCGGCTCAGGTTTGCCGATGCACACAGGCGTGACACCAGAACTTGTTTGAATAGCGGCTAAAATCGCGCCATTACCGTGTGTGATACCGTGTTCAGTCGGTAAGGTGGTATCAGCATTCGTACCGATAAATGCAGCACCATTGCGCACATTTAACGTAGCCGTGGCTAATTTATCCCAAGTGAGCGTGGAATCTTTACCGCACACCACCACATCCGCTGTCACATCATACAAATCTGTCAGAATAAAACCGCACTCAAGCAAGGGCAAAATCGCACCGTCTTCGCCTAAAACATAGACTTTGGTAGTGCTGGGTTCGTAGTGTTCAGCAAGATAAATGGCGGTTGCAATGC
>JAURYI010000072.1 GCA_030654015.1 Methylococcales bacterium
CACCTAGCGTAAATAATGACTGCCAGTCCTTTAAAGGACTGGCAGTCATTGCACAAAACTATTGAATATCCACTTTCGATTTACCGTCTATTCTGTCAACGGTAATATCGTGATTATCGCCTTTTTTGATTTTCACTTCGGATTCATTCGTCACATTGGTTGCAGAAACTTTGTTTTTAGCCTCCTGCTTACTGGCTTCAAAATCAAGCTTGTTTTTGCTCAGTGAAAACTTAAGTTTGCCGCTTACCGCTAAGCCAACAATCACTGCAATCGCAATAAAAGCACCTAAATAAATATAAGTCGCATCCATCATCTATTCCTGTTTAGTTAGATATTTCAAAAGTTTACTACAGAATGGTATTTTCTATTTAATTCATCAAAGTGGTTACAAAACCAAAGGCGGTTTTTTATTGCCTGTCCATATTTAAGATTTACCTCACAGTAACTTATACGTTACTATTTACCCATGCAAATAACAGAATATATCCGAGAAGACGGCTCGAATCCTTATCAAAAATGGTTCAATTCATTGGATGCCATTGCCGCTGCAAAAATCGCTGTTGCCAAAGTAAGACTGGAATTGGGTAATACGTCAAACATTAAATGGTTTGATGGTATTGGCGAATATCGTATTGATTGGGGCGCGGGCTATCGAATTTATCTTGCTCAAGACGGACGGCAACTGATTATTCTGTTCGGCGGCGGCACGAAAAAAAACCAGCAAAAAGACATTGATAATGCAAAAAGGCTTTTCGCTGAATACAAATCACGCAAAAAAATAGGCAAGATATGACTATCACCCAAGATTACAAAAATACCCTAACCGAGCGCGTAGCAAATGATCCTGCTTTTGCCAAGGCGTTATTGGATGAGGCGATTGCTTTGTTTTTAAACGGCGAGCCAGAGGTTGCCCGTTTAGTGTTACGCGATTTAGTCAATGCCACGATAGGCTTTGAAACCTTGGCACAGGAAGTGAAAAAACCCAGTAAGAGCTTGCACCGTATGCTGTCGGCTAAAGGCAATCCGACAATGGATAATTTAACTAAAATACTGGGCATCCTTAAAACCCAGTTAAATGTAACCATTCATGTTGATAGCACATTTTGTACGCCTGAGATTTAAGCAACAACTATTTAACAGCACAAGCAAGCTCAGCAAACCCAACCAATTCATGTTGCAGGTTGGCATGTAATATCCATGTTCCCATGTCAATACATAAACCTGCGATTAACGCGGCATCTTGGGCGTAATGAAAATGCAGGGGGCGGGTTATTAAGGTGCTGAGTTTTTGTTCTATGGTTTGTTGTTGTTCTGCGCTGAGTGGGTAGACGCTGGTGACGTTGATGGTCAGGGCTTTTTTCACGTCTTGTGTGGGGATTTGCGGTAAGGCGGTTAACTTGTCCAGCAACAGGGTTAGTAAACGCGCTTCTAATTCAGGGGTAGCGGCTTGTTGTAATAATAGGGCGGCGAAGTGTGCGCCGTTTTGTAAGGCTTGTTTTTCAAGCTGTTGTTGAATTTCCTGTTGCTGATGGGTGAGCGACTGGCTTATTTTTTGTTTTTCCTGTTCCAGTTCGACGGCGAGTTTATCCAGTTGCGTTTTGCGTTCCACGGCGATTTGCTGTTGCAGTGCGTTCAACGCCGTTTGTTTTTCCTGCTCCCAGCGTTGTTGCCGATTTTCGTACATAGTGCGCTGTTCATCGGCTTGTTGCTGGATGACGTTGGCATCGTTCAGCGATTGTTCAATAAACTGTTTGCGTTTGGCAATAATGCTCAGCAGGGGTTTATAAAACAGCCGTTGTAAAATCCAGAGTAAAATCAGGAAGTTGATGATTTCCAGAATAAAGGTGGAGAGGTTGAATTCCATGTTATTTATTCACGATGTATTCAAGCAGCGGATTTTTAAACAGCACGATGAGAATAATCACCAAACAATAAATCGCTAAGGATTCAATCATTGCCAAGCCGATAAACAGAGTGCGCATAATCGAGCGTTCGGATTCGGGTTGTCGTGCCAAGGCATTTAACGCGCTTTCTATGGCTTTACCCATTGCCAACGCGGGCAACATGACCCCTAAGGCGATACCGATAATCGCCGCTACGCTGGAGCCAAGGACTATCAAGGCAATATCAGACATAATTATTCCTGTTCATGGTGTTGTTGGGATTGGATTGCGCCCGCTAAATAAATCAGCGCGAGCATTCCGAAAATATAGGCTTGTACCAGTGCTTCAATGATGTGCAGCATTAAAATGGGGATGGGCGCAAGAAAACCCGCGACCAACAAAATCAGCATGGCGGCAATTTCCAGACTCATGATGTTACCGAACAGCCGCACGGCTAATGCCAGTGTGCGGGTGAATTCGCTGATGATGTGAAACGGTAACAATATCGGGCTGGGGCTGAGGTAATGATGCAGGTATTGTTTTATGCCGTGGGTTTTGATGCCGAACCACGGCACGGCGAAAAATACCAACACGGCTAAGGCGGAAGTCACCGACAAATCACGGGTCGGGGAATGTAATTCGGGAATTAAACCCACTAAATTGGCGACTACCAAGAACAGCCAGATGGTGGCGATAAAGGGTAGCAGTTGTCGTCCTTGTTCGGGAGCAACGGCAGTAATCGCGTCGTCAATGGCGGCAACGATGCCTTCGGCGGTGGCTTGTAAGGTGCTGGGAAACAGCGACAAATGTCGTGTTGATAGCCACGCCAACGCCGCAATCACTAACATCACCGCCCACGTTGTCATCACCGATAAACCGATAGTGATGAACCCCACAGTAAAAGAAAATCCGCTGTCCATTAGTCTTTAATCAGAAAATATACGTTGAACATCCCGACCACTACGCCCGTCAGCAATAAACTCAGCGTCCAGCGCGTGGAATACCCTGCTATCAAACTATCCAGCCAATGCCCTAAATACACGCCGCCGACAATAGGCAATACCATCACTAGTCCCAGCGTACCGATATAAACTGTTTGTGCTAATAAATTGGGTTTATCACGCTCAGCTTGTTTCATGCGCTTAATCTGACTGACAATTTTTTTCTGTAAGTCCCGTTGATTGCTCATAGTGTATTGCTCATTCAAAACGATGTTTAAGATGTAAGAGTCTTTTAAACATCGCTTGTTCCATACGCTGTAAACTTTCGCGGGTGGCGCGTAAATTATTTTCTTCCACCAGCAATTGTTGCTCCAATAAGCCGCTGATACGCTCAAAATCGGTATCCATTAAAAAATGGCGGGTGCTGATGGTTAATTCATTGGCATTGAAATACAACACCGCTTCAGGCAGTGCCAAATAATGCCACTCATTGCTGAGTAAACGAAACCGCGCCAGACCAAATACCAGCGTGGTCATAAAGCGGGCATGATGCGCGGCAATACCAAAAAATCCCGATGCGTCTTCACCGATAAACAAAGTCACACCTGTGATGTGTTGCTCTTGCGTGGCATCAAATAAGTTCAGCGTAAAGTCACTCATGGTTTATCCTGCATAGAACCGCGCATATAACATTGCTCCTCGCTCAGGTCGTCATACTGTCCTGCTAAAAAGGCTTCGCAATCAGTCAGTGTTTGCGCCAAGGGTACGGAAACGCCTGTTTGTTTGGTGTGTTGTTCCAAGACGGAAAACGGTTGCGTTAAATAGCGTTGTAATTTGCGCGCCCGCATGACAATGGTTCTGTCCACTGCGGATAATTCCGCAATACCCAGCATGGCGATAATATCTTCCAGTTCCTGATAACGCGCCAGATGTTCGCGCACCGCTTCGGCAATCGCATAATGACGGTCGCCCAAGGTGTGTCTGTCCATTAATTTACTGCTGGAACGCAAGGGATCAATAGCGGGATAAATGCCTTTACTGGCTTGATCTCTGGATAAAATAACGGTGGTATCCAAATGGCTGAGAATGGCACTGACCGCAGGATCGGTCATGTCATCCGCTGGCACATACACCGCCTGTACCGAGGTAATCGCACCTTGGCGGGTCGATAAAATACGGTCTTCCAGTTCCGCGACTTCGCTGGTCAGGGTGGGTTGATAACCTACGGTGGCGGGCATCCGCCCCAGCAAACTGGAAATTTCACTGCCCGCCTGTACAAAGCGGAACACATTATCCACGACAAACAACACTTCTTTGCTGAGCGTATCGCGTAAATATTCAGCGTAGGTGAGGGCGGATAACACCACCCGAAACCGTACCCCTGGGGATTCATCCATTTGTCCGAACACCAGCAAAGTATCATCCATTACTCCCGCTTGCTGCATTTCGCGCCATAATTCATGCGCTTCCCGAATGCGTTCACCCACGCCCGCAAATACCGAGATGCCTTTATGAATAGTTGCCACGGCATGAATAAATTCCATCACCAGCACCGTTTTACCGACACCCGCGCCGCCGAATAAACCCGTTTTTCCGCCTTTGACAAACGGGCATAATAAATCAATGACTTTAATACCCGTTTCTAAAATGCCGCTGGTGCCTATGGCTTCCGATAACGGTAACGGTTTGGCGTGGATATTACGAAACGTCTCTCTGGGCAATGGCGGCAGACCATCCAACGGTTCACCGAAGATATTTAATAACCGCCCCAAACACTGCACCGACACAGGCACTTGTAACGGTGCGCCCGTATCGTACACGCTTAAGCCGCGACTTAAGCCCGCCGTCCCATGCAGGGTAATGGCGCGGATATGGCGTTCATCGAGGTGTTGATGGACTTCAAAAAAATACACCGTGTGGTCAAAATAAGTGCATAACGCCTGACGTAGCGGCGGCAGTTGTGAGCAATCAATAATCACCACAGGGCTATGCACTTCAACAATAGTGCCGATGGGAGTTTGCGTTTGTGGGGCTAACGGGAAGTTATTCATGGTCAGATAATGTAATTGTTACTCACCCATGCGAATACAATCATTATAATACGCCATACATTACCAGATTACCTTGATAGACTGACATAACGGTAAAATGGCTAAATACATTAATTGAGCAGGGCAAAAACAGTGCATATACATATTCTCGGCATTTGCGGTACTTTCATGGGCGGGCTTGCGGTGTTGGCAAGACAACAAGGGCATGAAGTCAGTGGTTCAGATCAAAACGTCTACCCACCGATGAGCGATCAACTGGAGCAACAGGGTATCACCTTAATGGAAGGTTATCGGGCAGAAAATCTGGCGCGTACCCCTGATTTGGTGATTATCGGCAATGCCTTATCACGCGGCAATCCAGAAGTGGAAGCGGTGTTAAATCAAGGCTTGCCGTATACCTCAGGAGCGCAATGGTTAGCGGATCATGTATTACAAGGCAAGTGGGTGTTGGGTGTGGCAGGTACACACGGCAAAACTACCACCACCAGTATGTTGACGTGGATATTAGAACATCAGGGTTTAAAGCCCAGCTTTTTAATCGGCGGCGTGCCGCTTAATTTCGGTATTTCCGCACGTTTGAGCGACTCGGAATTTTTTGTGCTGGAAGCCGATGAATACGATTCGGCATTTTTTGATAAACGCTCAAAATTTGTTCATTATCGTCCGCGCACCGCGATACTCAATAATCTGGAATTTGACCACGCTGATATTTTCCCCGATTTAGATGCCATCAAAAAACAGTTTCATCATTTAGTCAGAACCATTCCCAGCGAAGGTTTGATTATCAGCCCTGCGGCGGATGCCAACATCAACGACGTATTGACGATGGGTTGCTGGACACCAACAACGCACACGGCCATCAATGGTAACGCCACATGGAACGCGGTATTGCAACAAGCCGATGGCAGTCGGTTCAGTGTCATGTTTGATAATGTCGAACAAGGCGTGGTCGATTGGACATTGACAGGCGAACACAATGTTTACAACGCGCTATCGGCTATCGTCGCCGCGCACCACGTCGGCGTATTGCCCAGTGCGGCGATTACCGCGTTGAATCAGTTTAAAAATGTAAAACGCCGCATGGAAGTGATAGCAAAAATTAACTCGGTGACTTTATACGATGATTTTGCCCATCATCCAACCGCGATTCAAACCACGCTGGACGGGTTGCGTAAACAAGTCGGCAAAGAACGCATTGTGGCGATTGTTGAGCCGCGCTCTAACACCATGCGCTTAGGCACGCACGTTGACACTTTGGCACAATCGTTCAGCAATGCCGATGTAGCGATTATTTATCAACCGTCCAATCTGACGTGGGATTTAACCCAACTGTGTCAGCAAGCGGCTAACATTGAAATCTACAGTTCACTGGATGACATTATTGCCCGCTTACAACGTGAAGCTCCAGCAGGCGGACATTTTGTGATGATGAGTAATGGCAGTTTTGGCGGTTTGTATCAGCGGTTGCAAGTTGCCTTAGCTGAGTAAATCTCGTTCCCACGCGCTGCGTCACTGCCATTAAGTTAAGGATTTTTCCGTTCGCCCTGAGCCTGTCGAAGGGTGAATGGAAAAATCCGAAACCCCGAAGTTAAGCCGTTCATGGTTCGACAAGCTCACCACGAACGGCTTAACTTAATGGCAGTGACGCGCTGCGTGGGAATGACGTTGCACCGCGGTGCGAGACGCGGCGCGTCTCCACTGCATTCCCACGCCGCGCGTGGGAACGAGTAAACGAGTGGTTCTATTCAATATGAATCTGCTTCAACGCCACAAACGGCACACTACGGAACTCATTGAACGCCTCGCCTTGCTGCTCAATAAACAGCACCGCAATACCTGCTTGATTGGCGACTTCCAAGCCTTTATCTTTCCCTAAACACAACAACGCGGTAGACCACGCATCGGCTTGGGTGACATTATCATGCAGTACCGTCACCGACACGGTATTGTGTTCCACAGGCACACCTGTGTTCGCATCCAGAATATGACCATAGCGTTTACCAGCGACATCAAAATAATGCCGATAAGTGCCTGAAGTCATGACTGCTAACGGTTCAACACGATTAATGGTAACGACTTTCTGCATGGTGCGCTCACTGGACAGCGGTTTTTCCAAGGCAATGCGCCACGATGAATCATCGGGTTTTTTACCGCGTGTTTGTAACTCGCCGCCGATTTCCACCAGATAATTGTTGATACCTTGTTGTTCTAATAACGCCACCATGCGCGACACGCTGTAACCTTGAGCGATAGACGATAAATCTATGCGTAACTGCGGATTGAGTTTTTGAATATGCGTGGCATCGACTATTTTCAACTGCTGAAAACCGACTTGTTTTAACGCCGCTTGCAGAGCTTCTTTAGAAGGCGGGGTTAATTTATCGCCCTTAAAGCCCCACAAATCAAACAGCGGCTTAATGGTCAAATCATAACAGCCACCACTGGCAACACTCACCGCTCGCGCCTGTTCAATCAAACCGATAATTTCCGCACTGACCGCCAGCGGTTCACCGCTCACCGTAGCGTTCAATTGTTCAATCACCGAATCTTTGCGGTAATTGGATAACTGCTCATCGAGGCGGGTAAATTCGGCTTCAATGGCTTGCTGAATGCTTTTCGCATCAACAGGCTCAGGCGACCAGAAACTAATATGATAGGTTGTGCCTTGCGCACTACCGCTGATTTTTTGTACCTCAGGTGGGGGCGTACAACCCAACAAGGTCAGAGTCACCGCCAGTATCACCAGCAGTTTAGAAATAGGTGTTGTCATGAATCTATGTGTGGCTAAGTTAAAACCAGCATTATAACAATCCTGCTGGCTGTGCATTTGTGCAATTTACTTAACAACACAATCAATTCGCAGCTTTAAAATCACACTCCTCAAATTTCTTTTGCAATGCGTCAATCTCTTTTTTCAACGTCACCGAAATAGGTTTTGTGATGGCAATAGTTTCCAGTAGTTTCTCGGTGGTAATGGTTTTATCAGCAGAGAAAAACGCCGCTTCAATAGCTTCTTTTACCACCGCTTCAATATCTGCGCCACAAAAACCCTCAGTAGCTTTTAATAATTTAATGGTATCAATGGCATGATTAAACTTGCCGCGTTTTTTTAAATGAATATCAAAAATACTGCGCCGTTCTTCATCGTTGGGTAAATTCACTAAAAACAATTCATCAAAGCGACCTTTACGCAAAAATTCAGCGGGTAATTTAGACACATCATTCGACGTTGCCAATACATAAACCGAACTTTCTTTTTCCTGCAACCACGTTAAAAAATTACCGAATAAACGGGTGGTTATATCACTGCCGCCACCACTACCGCCGACACCTGCAAAGGCTTTTTCCAGTTCATCAATCCATAATACGCAAGGTGAAACTGCTTCGGCGGTTTTAATGGCTTTGCGTAAATTTTCTTCACTTTCACCGACATATTTACCCATTAACTTACCAATATCCAAGCGTAATAAGGGTACTTCAAATAAATTGGCGGTAGCTTTTGCGGTTAAACTTTTACCACAACCGGGCATTCCGACAATTAATAAACCTTTGGGTAAATCAATACCGAATTTTTTGGCTTCACCCAGATTATTAAATATCCGCGCTTTGGCAGTCACATATTCCTTGAGTTTTTCCAAACCGCCAATACTGCCTAAATCCGCATCAAAATGAATAATTTCTAATAAGCCTGATTTTTTAATAATCTGTTCTTTTTCATTCAAAATAAGCAATTTATCATTACCGTCTATCGTGCCGCTTTCTTGATACGCTAAATTTAAAATTTGTCGAATTTCAAAATCACTCAAGCCTTTAAATGAAACCGCTAATTCATTTAACACCGTTTCGCTTAAAGCCAGTTTAAAACCCAGTGCGTAATTATTAATGGTGGTCAGAATTTCGGTATGATTCGGTAACGGAATATCAAATACCGTTATCATGGCTTCTAATTCAGGTGGAATAACCAACGCGGTATTCACCAGAAAAACCGTGACATACACATCGTCTTTATAAATGGTTTTTAACGCTAAGGATTTTAAACGGGCAATTATTTCTGGATTATTGAGTTGCTGATGCACATCTTTTAAGATGATAAAGGCTTTTTTCGCTTCGTTAGTATCCAGCAAGGCGAGAAATTCATTTAATGGGTGTGCGGGTTGTTTCGGTGCTTTGGTAGCAAAATCAACGTATTTATCGGCTTTGTTATATTCAAAGATGGTAAAGCCTTTACTCGCCGCCGATATTAATGAATCCACCGCTTGAAAATCAAAACTGTGAATATAAATAATCGGACGTAAAGCATCAACATAACTGGCTAATTTTTGCGTGGCGTTTAATTCCATGATTAAATCACCATATAAATTAAAGCGTGGTCGGGGTTATTGCTTTTGTAATCTATACCATTGAGTATTAAAAACTCCTCATTAATGGCATTCGCATTGAGTTCTTCGCCGTTTTTACCGCTGTTGCGGATAAAGTTGCCTTGTTCCATGCTTAGAATCAGGCATTTTTTACCTTTGGGTTGTAGGTCTTTCCAGTAGCCTTCGGTTATACCTGAATAAAATTTATAGGGCGGGAGTAAAGGATGTGTAGATTTTACTGGTGTTATTATTGCATATTCTACGGAATCACTAGAGGTATACGAGTAAAAATATAGCCCAGCTAGTATTTTTCCAATAGCTTCACCACCTACATATTCGTTACCATTATCACCCTTAATTTTTACTTTACCTGATACATTATAAATACTTTTTACAATAACTTTCTGACCAGTAATTTTTTCCCAATTATTATTAGTATCTTTTTTGAAGTTGAATTTTTCACCCTCTTTTTCTATATAATAACTTGGTATATGTGAAAATAAAATTTCTTTCTGTTCATAGTCAAAAAGCCCCGATTGTCGATAATTATCATTCGCCAACATGGTAAATAAAGTCAGCGGACTTATTTGAATAAACGCATCAAAAAACAAATCAAAATCCACGCTAAATAATTTCGCGTAATCTGTCCATAAGGTATTAACAGCGGCTTTTAAAAATGGGTAGTCATCGGCTTTTTCTTCCATCTCCGCACACAGTTTGTCATAACCTGCGTGATAACTTTTAATCACTGCATTTTTATTAAATTGTTGGCTGGCAAGTTGTTCAAGCTGTTGTTGCTGTTGCTTACGAAATTCAAGCGGATAAACCGCTGTTTTAATATCCGCCTCGCTGATATTCTCCTGAAATAACTCACATAACGCACTGGCAATATCGAGTTCATCGGCACTTTTAATTGCCATTAATTGATTTAATTCTTCGGTTAAACCACGCACTTCCAACCAGCGGTGCAAAGTGTGGCTATGGTAAGCGGTTAATAAATCATCCAGATTAAAATGTGCCAATAAATCCTCTAAATCTCTAACAGGGTGTTTGTCTAACAGTAAGTTGAATTTTATGGCTTTGGTCATGGTGGGTTTTTGGTTGAGTTAGGAAGCCAGTAGTTTCAACTATTGGCTAGAAAATAGCTAGCGCGGGTGATTCCTGTTTTTTCGGGGGTTGGGTTAGTCGGGTTAAGCTATCGCTAACCCGACCTATATACTTTAATTGACATGGATTCCGAACATTAGGATAATTAAGACACTATATATGGAGTCAAAATGAGTGATAAAGTTGAAGCAGTTATCCTGATATTACAACAGCGCAAAACTAACCTGTGCTGTGAAGAGGTGAAAAACTTATTGCAAAGTCTTGGGTTTATCGTACGAGACGGCAAAAATGGAGGACACAAAATTTTTGTTCATCCTAATGTAACTGGTTTTTTCAGTGGCTCATTTAACTGTGGGCATGGTAAAAATCCAGAAATTAAACCCAGCTATATCAGCGGAATTATAAAAATTCTCAAACAATACAAAGGGGAGTTAAATCATGATGATTGACGCATCGGAATATACGATTACTGTTCGTAAAGGTCATTTTGACGGTGAAGAATGCTTTGAAGCACGAATTGCTGAATTACCTGATGTTGCCGAATATGCCGACAGTTTTGAAGAAGCCTACGCTTTGGCAATTGATACTATTGAGGTGACGGCAGTGTTATTTGCTGAACAGGGAAAACTTATGCCGCCGCCTATTATTCCTGCGGATGATTACAGTGGGCGCGTTACGTTACGTTTATCTAAAAGCCTGCATCGAATGCTTGCTAAAACCGCTGATAATGAAGGTGTCAGTTTAAATCAGCATTTAACCAATATATTGAATTATTATGCGGGTTATGCACAAAGCGCAAAGCATTAGTCGAATTGTCGGGAACGCCTGTTTTCGCTCACACTCAAACAGGCTTACCCCAACCTTGTATATTAACCCTGTAACAAAAGACCAAGAATAAATAGCCCGTAAAAGCTATAGTAAGACTGATGTACTGGGGAAGCAGACCCGACCTGAAGCCAAGAGCTTGTGCGTAGAAAGGCTCCCCGCCCTCGTCATCCAT
>JAURYI010000082.1 GCA_030654015.1 Methylococcales bacterium
AAGGCATTGGTATCTACACAAGTTTCATAAGCACTTGATTTTAAAAGAAATCATTAGCTTAAAGAAATTTCATAACTCATTGTTTTACAAAGAGTTATCAAAGATGTGTAGATACCTTTGCCTTAAAAGGACTGGCAGTCATTTAGTTGGAGATTATTGGAGATTAAAGGTTATAAGCGGTTTCGCCGTGTTCAGTCGTATCCAGACCGAGGCGTTCATCTTCTTCGCTGACACGCAATCCGACCAGTACATCAACCAGTTTGAAAGCGGCAAATGATACTGCACCCGACCAGACGATAGCGATAACAACGCTCCATAATTGGCTGATCATTTGTGTCATCATGCTGTATTCAGCAACCACATTGGTGACATAATCCCATACACCAGTACCGCCTAATGCAGGACTTGCGACCACTGCTGTACCTAATGCGCCGATAATACCGCCGATACCGTGGACACCGAACGCATCTAAAGAATCATCATATTTCAGTTTGGCTTTCAGGATAGTGACCGACCAGAAACACGCCGCACCTGAGACCAAGCCCAGTAAAATAGATCCCATAGGACCAGCCCAGCCACACGCTGGCGTAATAGCAACCAAGCCTGCAATCGCACCAGAAGCCGCACCTAACATACTGGGTTTACCGCGAATAATCCATTCAGCTGCCATCCATGATAATGTAGCGGCGGCGGCGGCTAATAAGGTATTGATGAACACTAATGCCGCAAGACCATTGGCTTCCAGATTTGAACCGACGTTGAAACCGAACCAGCCGACCCACAATAATGAAGCACCAATCATCGTCATGGTGACACTGTGCGGAGTAAGATATTCTTTGCCGTAGCCGATACGTTTGCCGACTAATAAACAGCCCACTAAACCAGCAACACCTGCGTTAATATGTACTACCGCGCCACCTGCAAAATCCAACGCGCCTTTTTGGAACAAAAAGCCTGCGGTTGCTAATGCCGCTTCACCTGCTTTGGCATCGGTATACGCATCGGGGCCTGCCCAATACCAGACCATGTGAGCCATTGGTAAATACGAAAAGGTAAACCACAAGACGGTAAATAATAAAATAGCGGAAAATTTAACCCGTTCGGCAAATGCACCGATAATTAACGCGGGGGTGATAGTGGCAAAGGTTAATTGAAAGGCGATATAACAGTATTCAGGAATATACACACCTTTGCTGAAAGTCGCTGCCATTGAATCGGGCGTGATACCTTTGAGAAACGCCTTGCTGAAGCCGCCAAAGAACGCATTGCCTTCGGTGAACGCCAGACTATAACCATAGAGCGCCCACAATATCGCGACCATTGAGAAAATAACAAAAATTTGCATCAACACTGAGAGCATATTTTTGACGCGAACCATGCCGCCATAAAACAACGCCAGACCGGGAATAACCATCAGAATAACCAGAACAGTGGCTATCATGACCCATGTGGTATCGCCTTTGTTGACGGTGGGTGTAACTGCATCAGCAAATGCGTGGGTTGCAAACGCCGATAACGCAAAAATACTTAATAATGATTTCATAAGACCTCCTGTTAAATTACAGTGCTTCATCGCCAGTTTCTCCAGTACGAATCCGAATAACTTGCTCTAAATTAGTAACGAAAATTTTACCGTCGCCGATTTTGCCGGTATTGGCTGCTTTAGCAATTGCCTGCAAGGCTTGCTCGACCAGCAAATCGGGTACAGCAACTTCAATTTTGGCTTTGGGTAAAAAATCCACTACATACTCAGCACCTCGATACAGCTCAGTGTGACCTTTTTGACGACCGAAACCTTTGACTTCGGTCATAGTGATTCCAGAAACCCCCATGTCTGATAATGCCTCGCGGACATCATCCAGTTTAAAGGGTTTAATAATAGCGGTTATTAGTTTCATACAATGCCTCTGGCTTTGGGTTAAAGACTCAATAGTCTCAAAGCATAGAGTGTGCCAATTAGCTCAACACCGCGTATCTTCTGGGATTGGCTTTTTATTTTAAATCCTATTACGCGCCATAGTGGTTCATAGAGATTTTTATGCACACGATTGGTGCGTCATAATCAGCTGCGTAACCTTGGTAAAAAATCGTTACAATGACAGCAGTAGCACAGCGGGCATTTTCAGCTACAATTTATTTTGTCATACTATTTATGGCATTGATGTTGCTTTATCTTACATAACAACTGAATCAGGCTTACGGTTAAAAAATCTCAGGATTTTTGCACCATATTGAAACAAGCCTGCACCATTAAGTGAACAATAGGATGTAAAGGTTATGGCTACAACTTCACTCTGGGATAACTACCAAGCTGATAAGGCTTACGATGAGATGCTGGACACTCAAGGCAATGCCAGACCTCTGTGCGCTACCTTGGGGCAATACTTGCAGACACTGGACAGTGATGCACTGAAAGGTCGGCGCAATGCCGCCGACGCTGCCATTCTGGAGATGGGAATTACCTTTACCGTCTACAGCGACAAAGGCAATATCGACCGCGCGTGGCCGTTTGATATTATTCCGCGCCTTATTGAGCATCAGGAATGGAAAAAAATAGAAGCAGGTTTAAAGCAACGTCTGAAAGCCCTGAACTGCTTTATTGATGATGTCTATAACGAACAATCTATTATTAAAGATGGTTTATTGCCCGCCGAGTTGATTCACAGCTCCAGCAATTTTCGTAAAGAATGTATCGGTATGAAGCCCAAGTTCGGCAGCTGGGCAAATATCTGCGGCAGTGATTTGGTCAGGGCAGGTGATGGTACGATGTATGTACTGGAAGACAATCTGCGCGTACCGTCTGGCGTGTCGTACATGATTGCCAATCGTGTCATTACCAAACGGGTGTTTCCAGAGTTATTACAAAATCTTAACGTCATGCCTGTCGATGCGTATCCGATGAAATTATTGGAAATGCTGTTATCCCTCGCGCCACGTCCTGAAAGCACCCCGCAAATAGCCGTTCTGACACCTGGAATTTACAATTCCGCCTATTTTGAACACGCTTTTCTTGCCCAACAAATGGGCGTGGAATTAGTAGAAGGCTGTGATTTAGTGGTAAAAGCGGATGACTGCGTGTATATGCGCACCATTAAGGGGCTGGAAAAAGTCGATGTGATTTATCGGCGTATTGATGATTTATTTCTCGATCCCGAAGTCTTCCATAAAGATTCCATGTTAGGTGTAAAAGGCTTGATGCGGGCATGGAAAGCGGGCAATGTTGCGTTAGCCAATGCACCCGGTGCAGGCGTTGCCGATGATAAAGTGATTTATGCTTATGTGCCTGAGATGATTCGCTATTATTTAAACGAAGAACCCATACTGCCCAATGTGCCTACTTACCTGTGCAGTGAACCTGAACAACTCAATTATGTATTGGAACATTTGTCTGAACTGGTGGTAAAACCCGCCAATGAATCAGGCGGTTACGGAATGTTAATCGGCCCTCATGCCAGCAAAAAAGAGATTAAAGAATTTCACAAACTGATTCAAAAAAATCCGCGCAATTATATTGCTCAGCCGACACTTGCGTTGTCCACCTGTCCGACACTGTGCAATGACAAACTGGAACCACGCCATATTGATTTACGCCCGTTTATTCTGCAAGGCGAACACAGTTTTGTAACAGCGGGCGGTCTGACGCGGGTTGCCTTACGCGCAGGCTCACTGGTGGTCAACTCCTCGCAAGGGGGTGGCAGTAAAGACACCTGGATTATCAATACGGAGCAATAATTATGTTATCAAGATCTGCCGAACGTCTTTATTGGTTAGCGCGACAATTGGAACGCACCGAAAATACCGCTCGCTTAATCAGCGTCACCATGAATTTAATGTACGACCTGCCGTATGGGACGGAAGTCGGCTGGCGCAATTTACTGACCATTTGCGGTGTGGAAGACGCATTTAACAAAAGCCTCAAAAAACCCACCGAGCAGCATATTATTCATTTTTTAATGGTCGATTTGGAGAATCACAGCTCATTATTATCCTCACTGTCATTTGCGCGTGAAAACAGCCGCATTACCCGCGAGCTGATGCCAGATGAAGCGTGGGAACAAGTTAACGAAATGTATTTGTACGCGACTCATAATATCGAACTGCTATCAACTCGGCGCGGACGATTACTGTTTTTGCAGGAAATCATGCGCGGCTGCCAACGCTTTACGGGCTTTATGGCAGGCGCAATGAGTCGCAATGACAGTTACCGCTTTATCTGTCTGGGTCGCAATATTGAACGCGCCGATATGACCACGCGCATCATGGATTCGGGTACGGTGTTGCTGGCAGAAGACAGGAATAATCTGACGCGGGAATATGAAAGTATTTTGTGGATTAATGTGCTGAAATCATTGAGTGCGTTGCTGATGTATCGCAAGCAGGTTCGGCAATATATTAAAGGCAAAGATGTATTGAATTTTCTACTGAAAAACCCTGATTTTCCCAGCTCGGTCAAGCATTGCCTGCATGAAATTTCGCATTGCTGTATTGGCAAACTGCCTAATTCTGAGGCGTTGGTGCAGCAAATTCATGTATTGGAAGAACAATTGTTAGCCGTTGACATGACGGCAACCACGCCCTTGGAACTGCACAAAACACTGGATGGCTTGCAAACCGAGTTTAATGTGCTGCATGGAAAAATTGCTGAAACGTGGTTTTTTAATAACCTGACGGAGTGACGGGGAGTAATCCAAACAAGATATGTAGGTAGGGTTAGCGCAGCGTAACCCGACCTACGACTGGTGTGGGAGGGGTTTTAACCCCGATTTCGAGGCTAAAGCCTCTCCCACGCAAATGCTTTTCTACAAATTAACCCGCATCAGTTTAACTAAGTCTTTATCCAGATGCGGCAACTCTGCTATCGCTTCTTTCAGTTTGGCTTCCCAGCTGCGTCTCAGGTGTAACATATAGTCGTTGTCGTCATCAAAGCAATAATACTCTGCCAGACTAAACGTGCCTTTACGGTAAACCAGCATTTCCACGGGTGCGCCGACACTGGCATTACTGCGGATGGTGGAGTCCATAGATACCAAACAGCACCGTGCCGCTTCGTCTATTGAGGTGTCCAGTTTTAAAAATCTGTCCAGTATCGGCTTGCCGTATTTGCTTTCGCCGATTTGTAAAAACGGCGTGTTGGATGATGTGGTAATGCTGTTGCCTTCGGAATAAACCATGTAAGCACCGTGCGGATCATCGCCGATTTGACCCGCTAAAATAAAGCTGGCGGCGGGATTAAAAGCCGATTGCCCTTGCGAGTTTTTATGCTGTTTTTGTTTTTCAACACTGACATGACCCAGATATTCAGCCGCCTCAAACAAACTTTCCACGGTATTGAAATTAACGGGGGCATTTTTGATTTTGTCGCGGTGCAATTGTTCTAAAACAGCTTGCGTGGTTGCCAGATTGCCCGCGCACAGCAAGACAATCTTACGATCACTTATCGTATCAAATGCGTGCATTTTGCCGTGTGTGCTGACATTATCAATGCCTGCATTGGTTCTTGAATCAGAAACCAGAATAAGTCCCTCGTCTATAGAGGCTGCAATACAATAAGTCATGTGCGTTTAGTTATTTATAAAGTTGTAATAGTGGAATTATCCAGTAAATTAACGCTAACGTCCATGCTGATCAATGAACAACCTGAACCAAATTGATGAAATATAGAAACATCGGCAGCATCGCGTCCAAAAGCAATCACTACTCTACCGCCACGCGGCTCTGGTTGCGTGGGATCAAACGTGTACCAGCGATTACCGATATAGGCTTCAAACCAAGCGTGTAAATCCATCGGTTGCAGGTTGTATAAATAACCGACCACCAGTCGCGCGGGGATGCTGATACTACGACACAAGGCAATAGCAACGTGAGCAAGGTCACGGCATACGCCATGTCCCAGATGATGAACTTCAGTCGCTGAGAGAGGGAATTCACTGGTGCCGGGTAAATAGTCGATAGACTCTCGCACCCAGTCATTAATTTTACTCACCTGATCGTAACCCAGCAGAACGTCGGCTGTTATTTCTCTGGCAAGGTCGCCGAATCGGTCAGATTCACAATAGCGGCTAGGTAACAGAAACGGTAGCACCAGATTGGGAAGATACTGTATTTCCACAAAACCCGCGCCAAATGCGACATCAATGGTATCCATGACGGTGACTTCTGCCGAGGTATTAATCAACAATTCGCCGACGGGCGTAACCAGATGCTGACACGAATTACCAAAACCATCGGTGCTTTCTATCAGTAGCACAGAAGGATCAATATGATAAACCTCGCTGTTCACCCATTGTTGATAGCCTCTGAAAGGACGCAACATTAAAATTAAAAAACTCGATTCAACTACCTCGAAATGCAGATCACAACTCACTTTCAATTTCATGTGGATATAGCCCGTATGATGGTTCGGTAATGGGTTAAACCTGTTACAGCAACATGAGTGACTACCTGTCCGTAAAGGACTGGCGGTCATAAAAATAACAGATTCAATACACCGCCGATTGTTTAAACAGCCAAGGAATCAATTTCTTTATAAGCATGGTTCAGCCAGATTTTCACCCGTTGTCTTTCCAACAATCCCAAGGCACTCAGATTATCGGCATCTTTGTTTTTTGCTGCCCAAAAACTATAGCTATTGCTGTCTACTTTAGTCATCACGGGCGGGTGTAGTTTTTTCAGGGTAATCACTTTGGCATCAAACGCCAGTGCGCGTTCTTTAACGCCCGATGATTCCAGTATCGTAAAGTGTTCATCACGCAATTGATTCTGCACCAGCACATAATTAACGCGGGCGCGGAATTTATCCAGCAATTTGTTCAGTAAATCGACGCAATCTTTACCCGAATCCATGACATTCCAGTAGCAGACATTTATATCCAGTTCTTCTGCTAATTCCAGTACGCCAGATTCATCCATCCATTTGATTAATGGATAATGCGTTTGGGCGGCGAGGTCTACCAGTATACGCTGTTCAGGATACTCGGTAGCGGTTTCGATAATGGTATCCAGACTTTGGTAATCGTCAATAATGGTCGGTGAAGCATAATCGGCATAAAAGCGCAGCAACGAACCATGCGATCTATCGGTATCAAAACCGATAAACGGAATGTCATGGTCAATCATGTATTGTGCCAACAACCGCGCAACCACTGATTTGCCCACGCCGCCTTTTTCACCGCCGATAAAATGAATGGTACTCATATAAACTCCATAACGTTAAAAATTAGTTTTGCGGTGCAAGGTGCAAGGTGCAAGGTGCAAAAACCGTTTCATCCTGTTTTTGATCTTTGATCTTTGATCTTTGATCTTTGATCTTTGATCTTTGATCTTTGATCTTTGATCTTTGATCTTTGAT
>JAURYI010000104.1 GCA_030654015.1 Methylococcales bacterium
TGAGCTAATTGCACAACAAATTAAAGTGCATTTTGAGCAATGGTTAAGCCGCTAATGCTTTATACTAGCCAGCTTATTCGCTGACCTCTATTCGTCGGCGAGTATCACTCGACGGATGAGGTTGGGTGTGGATTGAAACAATAAATCATGAGGATTTGCTATGCCCTATACACAAGATATTGTCGATGAACTGAATATGCTGGTTCGTTACAACTTAGAAACCACGCAAGCAGGCATTAAAGTACACAAACACGAAGCCGCACCTGAAATAGTCGCCGCCGTTAAACGTTTATATGACAAAGGTCTGACGACTCAAGAAGATGGCGGTTATTTAACGAACATGGGACATGAAGCCGCTGAACAGGCACAAATGCTGTTAGGCTTGCTGCATCCCGCCGAGTAAATAGCGCAAGGAGTGCAGAACCTGTTGCTGTGATACGAATGACTGCCAGTCATACCTCAAGCTAAAAACAACCAGTTTTGCACTCCTTATCGCCTATCAACAGAGACCGATTTGTTACCTAAATCGAGACAACCATGCAAAAAATTATCTTTACCCTCGCATTATCCGTTGCCTTACTGAGCAATGCCCGCGCCTCCGAATGGCAGGACATGATGAAAGCGGCAACTGCCGCCGCTTCGCCGCAAACCAAAAAAGCCATTAATGACCTATTACATGGTCATAGCAAACTGCCGCCGCTGCAAACACCACAGAACAACCAAACCCTAGCCGCACCGCAATTGACCGATGTATTAATGCAGCGAGCAGGCGTAACGCAAGATCAGGCGCAAGGCGGTCTGGGTGTATTGTTACAAATGGCGCAAAGCAAACTGAAAGCGGGAGAATTCGCCCAATTAGAACAAGCGATTCCCAATGTGCAAAATTTGTTAAGCAACCTCAGTCCAGAAATGCTCAGCAGTGTTGCAGAATTGGCAAGCGGTTCAGGCGGAACGATAAATAACCTGATTACCGTCGTCAGCCTGTTTAAACAACTGGGCATGACCCCCGAACAAATTCAGCAATTCGTGCCGCTGGTACTGGATTACGTTAATACCCAACAAGGCGCGACTATGGCCAAGTTATTAGGCTCTGCCATTATCGGCAATTAACACTAAAAGCCGCTCGTACCACGAAAAACGCCCCAATAATGGGGCGTTTTTGTTTAAGCAATGAAATCGCAAAAAGAAAGGCGTTTATTTCTTGCCAGAGGCATCAAGATGCTCTACTGCTTCTTCTGCGGCTTTAGTGGCTGCGGGAGCGTGACCTAACTCGCCTTCATCAATGGATTTTTGTAATGAATCAGCGGCGGCATCCAAATGGGTTTTCTGCACACCTTTAGCTGATAAAGCGGCTGATAACGTGTGATTTAAAGCAGATTTAGCGTGTTCGACCAACACGGGCGGATGCCCTGCTTTACCGTGCACCACCGCAGCATGGGCGTGTTCCAATGCGGTTGCGGTGTGTTCTTGTGTCGTGCTGGGATGTTCTGCGGCAAACGCAGTTGTACTCAAACACAGTAATAAACCTGCAAATACAGATGTTAATTTTTTCATGTTTTTCTCCTCAGTATTATATTGACTATCAAGATGTTGATACCATTCTACTCAAGATAACGATGACCACTGCTTACATACAGAGCTGATGGTTCAACGTTCCAATTGTAAGCACCATTGAATTTATTTTGCAAGTTGCTGATTAATCTGACACTGACGTTCACATTTATTCCCCGATAGATTCCTTTTCTTTCCTTATTTGTTGCACAATTCACCGTTATCTTATGTCCCATGAGCAACCGCAACGGTTGCGTAACAACACAAGGGGAAGGTAATGAAAAATATACTGTTAGCAACAAAAAGACTGGCATTATCCGAAAGTGGTTTTGTTTTTGATCCTGTTTCAGGGCAGAGCTTTTCCGTCAATGACACAGGCTTGGTTATTCTGCGTTTAGCGCAACACCAAGATGATATTGAGCAACTGACTGAACAATTACTTGAACAATTTGATGCCAGCAGCGTGGAAATTAAACGCGATGTGCAGGATTTTATTCACCGTTTACAAGGATTTTTAAAATGAGCATCACCGTAGCCGTCACAGGTATGAATGCGCGTGCAGACAACCCCGGCCCGGGTTTGGCAATTGCCCGCTGTTTAAAAGAATCAGCCACCTCTACCCGCGTAGTCGGCTTGGGTTATGAAGCCTTAGACCCCGCGTTATACCACCGTGGTTTTGTCGATAGAGGCTATTTACTGCCTTATCCGTCACACGGTGAAGATGCGTTACTGGCACGCATTATTGAATTACATGAGCGGGAAAAATTCGAGGTATTAATTCCCTGTTTAGATGCAGAAATGCAAAGTTTTGCGCGTCTCGCACCGACGTTATTGGGTATGGGAATTCGCACATTTGTACCGAACAGCCATCAATTAGCATTACGCAGTAAAGACCGTTTACCCGAACTGGCGAAAGAAATCGGGGTTGCATCACCTAAAACCCAAGCCATTTATCAGGCGAACTTTTTTCATAATTGCAAAACCGAAGACTGGCAATATCCGCTGATGGTGAAAGGCTTATTTTACGATGCCAAAATGGCGTACAACGCCGATGAAGCGGTCGCGGCATTTCACCGTATTGCCGGTGAATGGGGCGTTCCCGTATTGGCACAAAGCTGGATTGGTGGTGAAGAAATTAATCTGGCGGGTGTCGGTGATGGTGAAGGCGGTTTAGCGGGTGCGGTGATGATGAAAAAACGCGCCCTGACCGATAAAGGCAAAGGCTGGGCAGGCATCAGTATTCACGATGAAGAGTTACTTGCCGCAGCGCACCGTTTTTGTGCCGTTACCAAATGGCGCGGCGGTTTAGAGCTGGAAATGTTGCGCGACACCCAAGGCGGTCTGCATTTAATTGAAATTAACCCGCGTTTTCCTGCATGGATTTATTTATCCGCAGGGGTGGGCTGTAACTTACCCGAATTATTAGTACGGTTGGCATTGGGTCAAAAACTGCTGCCGACCGCACCGACACCCGCAGGCGTGTTGTTCATTCGTTACGCCGAAGAAGCCATCGTATCATTAGCCGATTTTGAAAATATAACCGTGTGGGGCGAGACGCTACGCACAGAAGGAGCATTCGCATGAAAAATATCGCAACCAAAAACCCGTGGGTCGCCCCTGTTATCGTCCGTCATAGCTCTAGCGGCATGAATAAATTCGGTGGTGTGCGTGATGCGCAATTCCGCGATGAAATTGCGGGTGTGTCGATTGCCGAACTGGTGGAAAAATACGGCTCGCCGCTGTTCGTGTTATCCGAAGAACATTTACGCCAATCGGTGCGCCGTATTAACCGTGCCTTTACCACTCGCTATGCCAAAGTGCGCCAAGCGTGGTCGTATAAAACCAATTATATCAACGCGGTCTCCGCCATTTTGCACCAAGAAGGCTGTGATGCCGAAGTGGTGTCCGAATTTGAATACGACAAAGCCCGACGTTTAGGTGTACCTGCGTCGCGCATTTTCTTTAACGGCCCGTATAAATCACGCGGCGCATTAACCAAAGCGGTCAGCGAAGGCGCGCGCATTCATGTTGACCATTTAGACGAACTGGCATTGTTAGAAGAAGTCGCCGCTGAACTGAACATCTTAAATTTCCCGATTACCATTCGTTTGAACTTTGATACAGGGTTTGCGGAAAACTGGGGACGTTTTGGATTTAATCTGGAAAACGGGCAAGCAATGGAAGCGGCGCGGCGTATTGCCGCCAGTCCGAATTTAAAACTCACAGGGCTGCATAATCATATCGGTACATTTATCACCGACCCACGCGCCTACACCGCGCAAGTCGGCATCATGATTAATTTTATGAACAATGTCGAAGCGGCGACCGACTGCACCATCACCACGCTGGATATAGGCGGCGGTTTTGCCTCGCGGAATGCTATGCAGGGCGTGTATTTACCGCCTGAACAAATTACCCCGACTGCTGAACAATACGCCGAAGCTATCTGCGGCGCGTTGGCGATTGGCTTAAAAGACCGTGAACAAAACGGCAAACCCTTACCAGAATTGGTGTTGGAAACAGGTCGGGCGGTCGTTGATGAAGCGGAATGGCTGATTTCCAGCGTGGTGGCGAATAAACGCCTGCCAACAGGACAACGCGCTATGGTGCTGGATGCAGGCGTGAATATTTTATTCACTGCATTTTGGTATAACCACGAAGTCCGCCCTGCGCGTCCTGTGGAAGGCATACCCGAAGACACGGTTCTGTATGGCCCGCTGTGTATGAATATTGATGTGGTGCGGCAATCGGTGAGTTTACCGCCGTTGAAAACAGGCGATTTATTATCATTCTGGCCTGTCGGTGCTTATAACAATACCCAATGGATGCAGTTTATTCAGTTGCGTCCTGCGGTGGTGATGGTGCGGCAAAACGGACAGGTGGATGTAGTACGCCGCGCGGAAACGCTGGATGATGTGGAAGAGCCTGAAAACTTGCCGATAGATTTGCAACCTGATTTTTCTTAGTTGTAAATGTGAACAACCATGATAACTCACCATTCCATACGCATTTTTTGTCAGCACCTAGCCCAAGGTTATGCGTGGGTGTTGCTCATGCCCTCGACTCGCGCGGGCATGGTATTGATAGCGGCAACTTTCGCCGCACCACGATTGGGTATTATCGGCTTATTAGCGGCAAGTATTACGCTGTTGACTGCACGCGGTTTGCGCGTCACTGAGGAGTTGTCATCCATTTATGTGTTTAACGGGCTATTAACAGGGCTGTTTCTTGCCGCGCATTATCAAATCAATCTGTCGTTATTGCTGTTGCTGATAGCGGTATGTGTGCTGGCGGCGTTGATAACCCATAGCTTTGCAAATGTGATGTGGCGATTTTCTCAGCTTCCCGTGTTGAGCTTGCCGTTTGTACTGGCGGCGTGGCTTGCGCAATTGGCAGCGACAGGTTACGGCAGTTTAGTTGCCATTGCCGATGCCAGTCATTTATCCACCAGTTGGCTGGACACTTTTTTAACCAGCGTGGCGAGTATCTTTTTTCAGCCCAATCCCTATTTGGGTGGCGTGTTGTTTATCACCTTGTTCCTCACCTCACGTACCTTGGCTTTTTTAGCGGTAGTGGGATTTTCTGCGGGCTTGGCGTGGCATAGCGTATTGATTGGCTATGTGGCGATGTATGCCGCACCGAGCTGGATTTTTAATGCGATATTGGCGGCAATGGCAACAGGCGGTTTGTTTGTCGTGCCGAGTGTCGGCAGTGTGGTATTAGGCACGGTTTCCGCGCTGTTAGCGGCATTATTGGCGGCGGCAATCAGCCAATGTTTAGTGCCGATAGGCTTAGCCCCTATCGCGCTGCCGTTTTTACTGTCAACGTGGCTGTGTTTGTATGGCGCACAACGCACGGGAAAACCCGCCTTGGTTGGTACACGCATCCAACTCCCCGAAAAATCCTTGGAAGACGGTCGCTTAGCCCGCACCCGCTTGGGCGATCCTGCCAGTGTGGGATTAACACCGCCGTTTATGGGCGCGTGGCAAGTATCGCAAGGACGTGATGGCGAACATACGCACCGTGGCATCTGGCGTGATGCCTTGGATTTTATTGTCACGGAAAATGGACGCAGTTTTCACGGTAACGGCGTAGCGGTAGAGGATTTTTTCTGTTTCGGTCTGCCTATCGTATCGCCGTGTTACGGGCAAGTGGTGCAGTTGCAAAACACGGTGATTGATAATGCGATTGGCGAAGTGAATTTACGCGAAAACTGGGGCAATTATGTGTTAATCCGTTTGTATGACGGTGCGACTATTTTACTGGCACATTGTCGCCAACACAGTATCACGGTGCAACTGGGCGAATGGGTCAGTGCTGGACAAATACTGGCGCAATGCGGTAATTCTGGACGTTCTCCACAGCCGCATTTGCATTTTTCGGTGTTGCGGCATGACACACCCGAAGCCGAAACGCGCCCATTTCATCTGATGGGTGTGTTAGTGCAAGCTGAAAACAGCAACGCGGTGTTTCATCTGTGGGCAAATCCACAGCAAAACGATACCGTCACCGCCGCGTGGTATGGCGCAGTGCGTCCGTTATCGTTGCGCGTCGGTTTAGGGCGCAGTTATCGGGTACGCGCTAATGGCGGACAATGGCAATCATGGCAACTGACCCCGCAACTCAATTTAGCGGGACAGTTTTTATTGGTGTCCGAGGCAGGTGCGCGTTGTTGCTGTGAAGAAAGTGGTGCGGTATTTGCTTGCTATGGGCGCGAAGGTGCGGCGGATGTATTTTTTGATTTATGGCTGTTAGCCGCAGGTTGTACGCCTTCGTCCGAGCTGGCGAAACAGTGGCAGGACAGCCCACCGACGCGCTTATTACCCAGTCGCTGGCAGTGGTTAATGTCGTTGTTATCACCTTATGCCACACAAATGACTGCGCACTATACGCGCAGTTTTGATGATGCCGCCCGCGTGTGGCGGCAGTCAGGCGAATTTCAGTTATTAGGTAAACAGATGATGAGTATCGAAACGGCGATTGTTGCCGATAACGGACTGACTTATTTATTGGCAACCAGTGGCGAACAACGCTGGGAAATGGTGTTGGAAGGCGGTTTTCAAACAGGTGATACAGGTGTACCCGAACGTGAATGGGCGATAGCAACTAACGTTTAACTCTACATTAACATCAGGATATAAAAATAATGAAACAACAATTACTACTGCTGTGCTGTGCAACGGCGTTGACAACAGCGCAGGCAGAGGAAACATGGAAAGTAAAAACGGCAGTACAAGGCACTTATTTGGGGTATGCCAATTCACAGTATCGTGACTCTCTGCATGAAGAAGGTGCGGTAGTCTCGGCTGATTATTTGGATGAAGGCGGTATTACTACAGGCTATACACATACCGAACTTAATTTTAAAGATAATATACAAAGACTGGATCAAAACGCCTATTTTTTGTCCGCGCGTAAGCATTTTTATGTGGACGCATTGAAAGGAAAAATCACGCTACGCGCTGACGGGCATTTCATTGATAACACCGATCCCAACAATGACACCGATGATGTCAGTGTCGGTGCGACCCAAGCCAGTTTTACCAGCTACGACAAAAAATATTATGCCGACTTCGGGTATGCCTACAGTCATTACCAGAACAAACTGCACGTTAGTCAATACACGCCTACAGTGGGTTTAGGTTTATTTGAGGGTGATGGCTGGTTGCAGTTGCGCGGGTATTTTATTGAAACCTCTAACCCAGACCGCGCTCAAGGCTTAAGCTCCACCCAAGCGGCAGAGATTAAATACACCCATTGGCTCACCCCTGACAGTGTCTTAAAACCCAGTAATTTACAACTGGGCGGCGTGGCAGGCAGACGTTTTTATACCGTTGATATGGATGCAGGCACAGTGGCTAATCTAGCCGATGTGCAGACAGGCGGCGTAACCGTAGGCGCGGAATGGAAACTGAGCGAAAACGGCAAACTGTTATTACTGGGCGGTAATAATTTTTCTAAAAACAGAACCGCAGGCGACAGTTATTCAGGGGCATTCGGCTACCTGAATGCCAACTTTATTTGGTAATACTCATTAATCACACCGAGGAATATACAATGAAAAAAATACGTTCAGCACTGTTATTAGCAGGTTTACTGGCTACTTCTTCTTGGGCTTATGCAGACAATGAAGCGGCGTGGACCAGCTCTTATAATTTAGAAGCGGGAAAAAAATATGCCGAGGCATTATCAGCATTGAATGCGGTGTCAGACAGCGATACAGATGCACAATTAGTGTTACTGCGTAAAGGCTGGCTGACCTATCTGCAAGGCGAATACAACGAATCTGTTAAATACTACCAAGCCGCTTTAGAACAAAATCCCAAATCCCTTGATGCTGGATTAGGTGTGACATTACCGTTACTCGCCCAACAACGCTGGCAGGAAGCGGCAATGTATTCCAAACAGGTGTTAGAGTCCGCACCCAATCAATATACCGCTTATTTACGGCTGATTGTTGCCGAAGAAGGAGCGCGTGATTGGTCAGCAATGAAGAAACACGCCGAAGCATTAACCGAACATTATCCGACTGATACGTCAGCATTTGTTTATCTGGCACGGGCGAATGCGTGGTTGGGAGATAAAGAAGCGGCTAAAAAAGCCTATACGGCCACGTTAAGCCGACTGCCTAAACATTATGAGGCAACGGCTTATTTGGCTAAGAATTAAGGGAGTGTTTAAACATGACTGCCAGTCCTTCAAGGCATTGGTATCTACACAAGTTTCATAAGCACTTGATTTTAAAAGAAATCATTAGCTTAAAGAAATTTCATAACTCATTGTTTTACAAAGAGTTATCAAAGATGTGTAGATACCTTTGCCTTAAAAGGACTGGCTGTCATTTAGTTGGAGTTTATTGGAGAT
>JAURYI010000100.1 GCA_030654015.1 Methylococcales bacterium
GAAAAGGTAGGCGCGAATTTATTCGCGTCGTACACGGGAAAGCGCGAATAAATTCGCGCCTACCTCAGTCAATTACAAGGCTTTTTCAGCTTAACTTAATGGTAGTGACGCAGCGCGTGTGAACGAGAAACAGTTAAGTATCGTTACAAGATGGTGGAAACGAGAAAACCGCGTCGCGGTGAAATGATTGTAGCTAAATGTTGGTAGCCGCATCAATGCCGACAACGGTTAAATATATCCAGTTCCGCATCATAATCGCCCGTCTGTATATCCAGCATTCCCAATACCGAATGAAATAAATTATCGTGCGAATAGGCTTCGGTACGGTGTTCTTTCAGGCACTCGGTATCAATATTAAAATGGTCGGCAAATTCAGGCGATAACCAGAGGATGAAGGGGATGTCGATTTGTTCATCGGGGGCGATTTTATACGGCAGACCGTGTAAATAAATGCCGTTTTCGCCTAAGGATTCTCCATGATCTGACATATACAACAACGCGGTAGCGTAACGAGCGGCATTTTTTTGCAGAAAACTAATAACCTGATTCAGGAAATAATCGGTGTATAAGATACTGTTATCGTAGGCGTTGATAATCTGTTCACGCGGACAATCCTGTACTTGATTACTGGTGCATTCAGGCATGAATTTTTTAAAGGCTTCTGGATGACGCAGATAATACGCAGGGCCATGATTGCCTTTTTGATGTAGCACGATAACGCCGTCATTATTGAAGCGGTCGATTTTTTCTTGTAAGCCCTGCAACAGCACTTCATCAAAACATTCTTTATCATTGCAGAATTCAGCAATGGTCAGTTTTTCCATGTTGTCAGTCGGCACGCGCTCACACACGCCTTTACACCCCGAGTTATTATCACGCCATAAGACGTTGATACCCGCATGAATCAGTACGTCCAACAGATTTTCATAATGCTTGGCTTTGCTGTCGCTGTAATCACTGCGTCCGAAATCAGAGAACATACACGGCACCGATTCATCGGTTGCCGTGCCGCAGGTATGGGTATCAGGGAAGTTGATAACAGCTTGTTTGCTCAACAGCGGATTGGTATCGCGTTCATAACCGTTAAGGGAGAAGTTTTGAGCGCGGGCGGTTTCACCGACCACAATGACCACAATGGCTTTTTTACCGCGTGTTTTCCATGTGCTGAGTTGTTGCGCGTCTTTGCCGATAGGCATCAGGGTAATAATTTCAGGATGTAAGGCGCGGTTGACGTATTTGCCTAAGGCGTAAATCGGGTAATTAGGATTGATGAGGTAACGCAAGGCGCGGTTGTTTCGGTCAATCAGCGAGAAATTTTTGTAGTGCTGAAAAACAACGCCGCTCAGTACCATGCTGATAAGCACTATCATCGTTAAGCGAACGCCCAATTCTTTAAAAAACGAGTGATATTGGATGTCGATGCGATACAGACACACAGCGGGTAATACACCGACCAGAATAACATGGCGCACTAAACCGAAACTCAATAGTTCAGTGGCTTCGCGCGTATCGGTTTCCACGATGTTTTGTATCATCGACACATCGACAATCACGCCGTAACTGTCCATAAAAAAGCTGATGACTGAGGCAATCAGCAGTATGACGGTAACAATCGGTTTAAAGACATATTTACCTGCAAAAAACGACAGCAGTAAACTGAACAAGGCAAGCAGGGAGATAAATACTGCGATTTTAAAATCATTGCCCGCTAAACCTGAGCTATCGACTACTTTAAAAACGGCGGTTAAAAACGCCTGATTATCAAAGACAGTCAGAAATAAAGCGGTGAGAAAAATAACCGAACTGAGGCGAAGTTTTGGCGACAGCCAGTGTGCGTAGGCGGGCATGATGATTATTCAGGGGGGGACAAAAGCGGGTGCTGAAAATGCAGACGTTGTGGCGGTAACGTCTGCATGACGAGTTAATTACTCTTCTTTTTGGGTGATGTTGCCGTTACGATCCAGCGCAATATGCCACAGTGTGCCTGACGCATTGACGATCAGATCAAATTCTTCACCCGCGCCATTCGGATTGACCACTAAAATGGCTTCTTTAATATCGTAGTCGTTAAACGTGGCTTTCAGATTTTCATAGCTGGCAGGCGGCATTTCAACTGAGGTTTTTGCGGTATCAATATCATCACCGTTGACATAAAAATGACCGTTGACACGATAGTAGACAATTTTTCTGGCATCGGCTTCTTTGGCTTCTTTAAAGGCAATCAGGTACAGATCCTGACCGAAATGTTTTTTTGCTTCGGCGGTGACGCTGACAGCGGCAGGAAATTTTTTGTTAAAAGCCGCCTGTACTTTTTCAGGAAGGGCATCTTGAGCTATCAGAGCGCCTGCGAAAACGGACACTGAACATAAGGTGAGAACAGCACCGATGAGAGTTGGAAAATAGTTACGCATGAACTTGGTTACCTGTAAAAAGGGTTAATTAAAAAGTGGGGCTGTTTACGCCGCCTGTTACATATCCATAAACAACATGGGAATACCATAAGTTAAAATAAAATAGCTGAACGCCAGCGTAAGGCTGAGACTCATTTTAAACTGAAATGCCTGCCGCAAAATATAAGCGACGATGGCAAGATACCAGCCGACCAATAATACCGCTATACCAATAGATAAGTGTTCTGCGTATTCATAATGCTTCATGACCAGAAAAAAATACAGCCCCTCGGTCGCCGTCGCCAGTACCATAATGAAGTTTTCGCAGATAAAAATAGCAATAAACAGTTGTTGAAAATACTGCCATTTTTTGATGACTAGCAACAGAGTGGTGATGGAGGAAAATGCCATCAACGTGCGTAATAATACTTCCAGTATACCCTCAACATCGGCAATCAGAAATTCAACAATCATGCCCAAAACCAGATAAAACCCCACGGTTTTCCACATAAAGGATTTTGACGGATGTAAGTCGGCGGGATTGTTGCGAAACCAGCACAACGCGAGATAATCTATTAATAACGACATAGCAAACAAGGATAGAGTTAAGGAACTACCATTAGTGTTAATGGTCATTTGTTACACAGAGCGCGTATCTTACCTGTCCTCGCTTAACTTTCCAACTTTTACAAATAGCTTTACTTTTTATGGTTGTGTCAAAGTATTGTCAAAGGCGTGTAAAGGTTGAGACTGTTGTCTTCTCGATCACTATTGACAGTTAATCATTTCATCAGAGTAGAGTGTATTGTATGCGCCCATAATGTGCCTGAATGCACACGACTGTGAGACTTTTGGCGGGGCAATGACACCCTTTTTATGTGTTATAGCGTACAGATGCCACGAAGTATTGCTGATAGATTGATCAGACCGAATAATCTGTTCAATAACAATTGGAGTACATCATGAATGCAAAAGAATTCATTAAAGTCTGGGACTTGCCATTGCGCATTTTTCATTGGCTACTGGTAGCGGCATTTTTTATTGCCTACTTCACCGAAGATGACTTATTGACTGTCCATGTGTGGGCAGGGTATGCGGTCGGCTGCTTGCTGGTATTTAGAGTGGTATGGGGTTTCATTGGCAATGAATATGCTCGATTTGCTAATTTCTTATGCAGCCCAGCGACCTCTATCGCCTATCTTAAAGACTTAATCAACGGTAAGGCAAAACACTATACTGGTTACAATCCAGCACAGGCGGCAATAATAGTGCTGTTACTGCTTAGTTTATTGATGACGGTTGCGACAGGTTCGGCAGTGTATGGTGCAGATAAAGGCGCGGGGCCTTTAGCTTTTATGCTGGGCAGTTATGAGCATCTCTGGGAAATAGCGCATGAATTGTTTGCCAAATTTGCACTGATGGTAGTCGGTGTTCATATTATCTATGTGGCAATAGAAAGTGTTATGCGCCATAAAAAATCCAGCGACAGCGATGTTTCATCGTAATAAAAGAAACCTTAATATATGACAACCAAAGCTGAGTTAAAAATAGAAAACAGCATCGCCCTGTTAAGTCTATTGGGCATCACCACCTATCTAGTATTGCGCTATTGGCTGGATACAGGTCACGAGATTTACTACTGGTCATTGAATAGCGCGTTAAGCACCGCAATAGAAACCCTCTGGCAAGGACAAGGCACTATTTCCCTGCAACAAGTGCAACTGCCCTTAATAGCGGTGTTAGTATTGGGCGGTGTGCCGCTGCTTTATCAGCTGTTAGTCAAGCTAATACGCGGCGATTTTGGTGCGGATTTACTGGCAGGTTTATCCATAGTCACCGCCATCTGTTTGCATGAATACCTAGCGGGCAGTTTAGTGGTATTAATGCTCTCAGGCGGCGCGGCATTAGAAACTTACGCCATACGCAAAGCCTCCTCCGTGCTGGAAGCCTTATCCAAACGTATGCCCTCGGTCGCACATCGCAAAGAAGGCGATAAACTCATCGACATCAGCACCGATAAGGTCAACATCGGCGACAGCTTATTGATTTTGCCGCATGAACTTTGTCCTGTGGATGGTACAGTGTTAGAAGGTTCAAGCACCATGGATGAATCGTATCTCACAGGTGAGCCGTATTTAATGTCCAAAACCAGCGGTTCTACCGTGATGTCGGGTGCGGTCAATGGCGACAACGCCTTAACCATCCGCGCCGATAAACAGGCGATTGATTCACGCTATGCCAAAATCATGGAAGTGATGAAAGCATCGGAACAAAACCGCCCCAATCTACGCCGCTTAGGCGATCAACTAGGCGCGTGGTACACACCGATAGCGGTTATTATTGCACTGTTGGCGTGGTTTATCAGCGGCGATGTCATTCGTTTTCTGGCAGTGTTAGTCATTGCCACACCTTGCCCGTTACTGATTGGTATTCCCGTCACCATCATCAGCTCCATTTCACTGGCAGCACGGCGGGAAATTATCATCAAAAACCCCGCCATTTTAGAAACCATCGGCACTTGTCGCACCGCGATTTTTGATAAAACGGGGACACTGACGTATGGTCGCCCTAATCTAATCGCCTTGATTCCCAGTACAACGCACAATGAATCAGAAGTATTGGCACTGATTGCCAGTTTAGAACGCTACTCCAAACACCCGCTATCCAGTGCCATCGTTAAAGCAGGTGAAAAAGCCAATCTAGCCTTATTGCCTGTCAGTCATATCACCGAATTATCAGGCGAGGGTCTAAAAGGCGTAGTCGCCGATAAACACATTCAAATAACTAGCCGCAAATTTTTTGAAGCTAATCATGCCGATAACATAGAACAATTACCCGAAACCAGCGGCGGTTTGGAATGCGTGGTATTGGTTGATGACAGTTACGCGGCAACCCTGCAATTTCGAGACGAAGTGCGCACCGACAGCTCTTCATTCATCAACCACCTGCAACCCAATCACCTGTTTGATAAAGTCATGCTAGTGTCAGGCGACCGAGAATCCGAAGTACGCTATCTGGCGGAAAAAGTCGGCATAAAACACGTTTTTTTCAGCCAAAGCCCAGAACAAAAACTCGCATTAGTGCGTGAAGAAACTAAAAAAGCCAAAACCGTCTTTCTAGGCGACGGCATCAACGATGCCCCCGCCTTAACCGCCGCCACCATCGGTATCGCCTTCGGACAAAACAGCGACATCACAGGCGAAGCCGCAGATGCCGTCATCATGGACAGCTCATTATTAAAAGTAGACGAACTGCTCCACATCGGCGAACGGATGCGTAAAATCGCCCTGCAAAGCGCGATAGGCGGTATGATTTTAAGCGTCATCGGCATGGGGTTTGCTGGATTAGGTTATCTATCACCCGTAGCAGGTGCAATAGCGCAAGAACTGATTGATGTACTGGCAGTGTTGAATGCCTTAAGAGCGGCGATACCGCCTAACAGCTTGTCGGATTTTTGAATGCTAAGGTAGGTTGGGGTGAGGCACGAACCCCAACATTTACGCTAATTGCCGCTTGACCTCATCAAAGCTAACTACCGTATCCTCACCACGCTTCAATTCATCCATAGCGGCATCACCCAGTGCCGCATCATGTAAATCTTCCAAATAACCGAAAATTACCTCATTGATAAGCTGTTCAACAGGCGTATGACGTTGAGATGCAAGTTGATGGAGTTCAGTTTCAACTTCCTGACTTAAATTAATGGTTAGCATAAGAATTATTCTGCGTGTTTTGTGGATAGGCTGTTGAATATGTTTTTGAGCGTTAAAGTAGCCATAGTGAACTCTCGTGGCGGTGTTGATGCTAGGCAACTTCCTTTTTCATCAACGCTATAACTTCTTTTAATAACTCGATTTCTCTGTCTTTTGTGCCGTTCAATAACTGTTGTTTTTCAAGCTCAGATTTGAGCTGTAGATAATCAAGAGACTGTGAGCCAGTAACGTGATAATTTTGGGTGTTCTTATTTTTTGTACCACTTTGATTGAATACCGCTTTTTCATCCAAGCCCAGCAACTCAGATAATTTTATTTCAAACAACTCCGCAATCTGTTCCAATCTCGATAAATTAACATCCGTTTCACCCCGTTCAATACTGCCATAACCATTCTGCGACATCTTCAATTTATCAGCCACTTCTTCCTGCGTCCACCCTTTCGCCTGTCTCAAAAAACGTATTTTTTCGTGCGCTGGCATAAATGTACAGTCCTGTGGTTAAAATAACAATTATGGGTTGATTGTAGCAAAATTAGTCATGATTTAGTATATCATCTCTATTTTTCTTATTTAACGAGATAGTTGTAAAAATGTACACATTGGTAAATAACAATATTGATACGCTCCTGAGAGAAATCAACAGAAAATCTCATGTTCTTCCATATATTGAGCTTTCCAATTCATTCAGGCAAGGTGATTATCAAACTAATGCTTTTCAAAAACAGTATCGGGATTTTTACCAATTGAATGCCGCTAGACTTTCGGATGATTTCTGTTCAGCTTATTTCGAGTTACTCAACAGAGGCAACAGAGAAACAAGTATTGAAGAGATTATAAACTCTTTGTATGAGATACAAAGCAACGCAAAAGGTATTCATGCAGTTCATTTTTCATTTGCCACAAAATTAATCCACACTTTAGATAACAATTTGCCAATTTATGATCGAATGGTTGCTACCTTCTACTTTTTGCCAGACATAAAGCAAAATTGGACTAAAGAAAAGAAGATTGAAGTCTATCTCAATAGTTATAAATTTTTAAAAAGCGAGTATGAGCGAGTAATTGATAACAATTTGTTAGAAATATCAATTGATAAATTTCGTAAAAAGTTCGACGTAGATGATAAGCAGTATTCCAATTGTAAAGTTATTGACACTCTGATTTGGCGTTATACCGCACTGTTAAAGTCTGGTGCTATATGTAATAGACATATTCAATACCGCTAAAGCAAATATCCTGTAAATAATCGAGACCGAAGTAAGTTAAATGCTTAATAAAATTCTTAACTGGATGGTAATTTATTAATTTTCGGTCTCTCTCTGGTCTTACTCAGTTGGTTTTGAGTTGGGCTGATCAATCTTAGGTAATAAAAAATGAAAATAATTCAATGCGCGAAATGTAGACAGTTTGGTACTTTTGCTAACGAAAATTGGGCTTCCACTTGTGATAATTGTGGATCACAAAGAAAAATAATATACGGTAAGAAACAAATTTTTGTTGCTACTTGTATTGTAGTTGCTATTGTTATTGGAGCTGTTGCTGTCCAATATCAAAAACCTCCGTCAGAGCGTAATTGGGGACCATTGAATGGGCTTGGGTATCTCAATAAATAATTTAAACGCTTGCTGATGGTAACCCGTAAGGTGGAATAGCTTGCGTATTCCGCCGTTATGTTTATCGTTATCATGCGGCGCAATACGGCAAGCCTATTGCACCCTACGCGCTTCACCTGCTAATAACTTTAAAGCAACCGCTTTAAACTTGTTCATGTCCTTGCCGCGTTTTTGCATACGCTTTACATCTTTTTCAAAACGATTTAAATAAACAGCTTGAGCCATTAAATCCCCAATTGGTTAAATAAATCATCGGCATCTTTGCATTCCACTAAATTAATACCCTGTTCAGAGTCTTTAAAGGTTTGCAGTGTTTCGGCATTCGGTTTATTGAATGAAAAAGGCAAATCTTGTTGTAAAGCAATCTGCTCAAAAAATAAGGCAATCGCTTGTTCACGACTTAACCCTAAACGCTTTAAAACCAGTTCTGCTTTTTTTATAGTGTCCGTTTGAATGTCTGCTTTTACGGAATTTGTTATCAATACACTATTCATTTTAATTCCCCATAACTCAGTGTTGTTCGGCTGGATTATAACAAGTCATATAGGGTGGACAACGTTATTTCATCGCCAACATCAACCCCGCACTGCAAAAAAATACCTTGTCACAATGCTGTCCCATGAGTTGCGCGGCTTTGCCTGATAAATCTATAAATTGTCTTGCCAGTTTGTTGTCGGGAATAACGCCTAAACCGACTTCATTATGCACCAGCACTAAATCGACGGGTAATAACAATACTGCTTCCAATTGTTGCAAAATAGCCGCTTCTGGGATTTGGTGATACAGCATATTATTCAGCCACATCGACACGCATTCCACCAATACAGGGCGTTGGCAATTGGTCAGTGCATCTAATAAATTCACAGGTTCTTCAAGGGTGATAAACAAATCTTGGCGGCGTTGTTGATGAATCTGTACCCGCTCTGTCATTTCGTCATCAAAAAATTCGGTGGTGGCGAGGTAATAGGGTTTGTCCGCGCCTGACCAATTTTGTAATAAATAGCTTTCGGCTAAGCGGGATTTACCGCTTTTTACACCGCCGATAAATAAGGTTTTCATGACCACACCGCTCCGATAATTAACAGACTGAACACCACGAAATTGATGCGCGTTTTCATTGCCAAGGCTTGCTCTAACGTGTGGCGATTAATCGCATGAATATTAATCCCCAGCGTGGGTTTGTGTTTCAGTTGCCCGTGATACACCGCATCACCGCCTAACGCCACACCCAATGCGCCCGCCATTGCCGCGATTGGATAACCCGCATTCGGGCTTTCCAGTTTATGCCCGTCACGTTTCATACACTGCCACGCGCGTTGTTTATCGTCCGCTATTAAGACTATTAACAGGGCGGTGAGACGGGCAGGGAGGTAGTTTGCCAAGTCATCCAACAGCGCGGCGGTTTTGCCAAAATAAAAATAACGCGGGGTTTTATAGCCAATCATGGAATCCATGGTATTGATGGCTTTATAAACAGCCACCGCAGGCAAGCCAAACAGCGCGAGATAAAACAGCGGTGCAATCACGCCATCACTTAAATTTTCTGCCCATGTTTCGAGTGCGGCTTTATAAATGTCTTCGTCGCTCATGGATTCGGTGTCGCGGCTGACCAGATAACTTAAGGCAAGTTTGGGTTGTTCGGCGGTCAGAATACCCGCCACACTGCTATGCAGCATATTCATTGCTAAGCCAGTGGAGGCGCACACGGCTAATACCAGTATCGACAATACAGACGGTAATAGATTAATCAGCATCACTAAACTAAGGCTGATTAATCCCGTAATAACTAGCAAACTAATTACTAATAACGCGCCAGTTATCAGCTTATCCGTCGGTAGTGAGCTAGTCGAACCATAAAACCGCCGCTCAAACGCGCTGATAAATTCACCCATGAAAATAACGGGATGTTTGCAGGGCAGTTCACCGAATAATAGGTCGATGCTGTATGCCAGTAGAGCTATTTCAAAAAACATAAATACTCGTTCCAAC
Organism: Methylococcales bacterium; assembly: GCA_030654015.1. GTDB lineage: Bacteria > Pseudomonadota > Gammaproteobacteria > Methylococcales > Methylomonadaceae > UBA4132. The sequence continues at coordinate 9,707 of JAURYI010000100.1, forward strand.
GCTCCAGCTTTGGAATGCAGCCGTTGACGCTCTAGCGTCTTCTTGCGTACATAGACACAACGCTGGAGCGTTGCCAGATGAATTCCCATGCCAGAGCGTGGGAACTATAAGTAAAGACATCAACTCAATGCCCCCATAATTGCATCCATATTCAAGTTATCCGCGACCATATCGGCAAAACCTTGAATCTGTTCATCACGATACGCGGCATAATCGTAGCCCTGATAATCAGGATTAAGGCGATTGAAATAGTCAGTACGAAAGTCATTATTATCAAATAGTCCGTGAACATGAGTTCCCGCAATACGCCCTTGTTGGTAAAACAACGGATAGTTTGCCATGCGTCCGCAGTGAATTTCATAACCTTGCACGGGGTATGAAAACAACTCATAAACCCCTCGCTGTAAAATTTTCGGGCTTTGATAAATCACATCGTCAGCAATCAAACCTAAGCCCGCTTCTTCGGTTGGCGAATCATGTTCCAGTGCGTCGGGATCATGCAACATTCGGCACAACATTTGATAACCGCCACACACGCCAAATATCGCGCCCGAAAATTGCTGCACTTCGGCAAATAAACCGTTAGCCTTTAACCAGCGCACATCGCGAATCACCGTCTTACTGCCTATCATCAACACCATATCAAACGCGGCAAGCGGGCGATATTCATGAATCAGTTCGACATACAATTCAGGGTCTGCCATCAACACATCCAAGTCGTTGTAGTTGCTTAACCCCCGATACGCCAACACCGCGATACGGATTTTTACCGCGCCTAAACGTTGCTGATAATTCTGTAAGGATTGCGAATCTTCCATATCAATATTCAATGGCAAAAACGGCAACACGCCCAACACAGGCACACCAAACCGCTCGGCAATAATGCGTTCACCTTCGTCAAAAAACCGCCGATCTCCACGAAATTTATTCACAATTACGCCGATAAGATTGTCACGCATAGTCTTATCCATCAGCTCCAACGTGCCGTAAATCGAAGCAAACACCCCGCCGCGTTCAATGTCGGCAACGAGGATATTTTTAGTGTGAAAGGTTTTTGCCACAAAGGTATTGGATAAATCTTTGTGCAGTAAATTGAGTTCCACAGGCGAACCTGCACCTTCGGCAATCACCAGTTCATAATCCTGCTGACAACGTTCAAAGGCGTGCTGAACCTGATTTTCTAAAAACGCCATTTCATTGTAATAGTCGCTAATGCCTTGATTTTTATACACCAAGCCATTGATAACCACCTGCACCGAACCGTTGCCGTGTGATTTTAATAACACAGGATTAAAGTGATAACTCGGCTCAACTCGCGCCGCTTCCGCTTGCAGACATTGGGCGCGGGAAATCTCCCGCCCTTCTTTGGTGACGGCAGAATTATTGGACACGTTCTGCGCTTTAAACGGCGCGACGTTAATGCCTTTATCGGCGAAAATTCGGCACAATGCCATCACGATGGTGGTTTTACCCGCATCGGAGCTGGTGCCGAAAATGGCTAGGGGGTTCATGGTTAATCTCGTTTTGTTTAAATACAGGAGTCAAAACTCATGAGTTTTGACTCCAAAATCGGATACTTGCACAGTCTCACTTTAGTTATTGAATATAAAAACAGCTAAAGCTGTTTTACTCCCTGTGCCAGTTGTTCAATGATGGCTGGCTCTTTCACCGCAAAGCGCACAAACCGTTTATCCAAACCGATAAAATTCTCACAGACGCGAATCAGTATCCGTGCGGGAGCGAGTTGGGCTTGTAACTGATAACCGTCATTGTCATCGTGTACACGCGCCAGTAAAAAATTCGCTGCGCTGGGATAAATTTCAGCGAACACACCTGATTCGTGCAGCACTTGCTGTAATAACGCGCGGTTGTGGTCGGTTTGTTGGCGGGTTTGGGCGATAAAATCGGTGTTGGCTAGGGCGCGTTGGGTGTATGCCATGTCTAGGCTGGAGAGCTTCCACGCGGGTTCTAGTTGTTTTAACTGTTGAATAAAAGCAGCATGAGCGGCGATAAAGCCGACGCGAATGCCCGCGCAACCGTAAAATTTGCTTAACGATTTGATGATGGTGAGTTTTTCGTAGTGCGCAAGACTCGCCATTGCCGATTCAGCGGTGCAGAAATCTAAAAACGATTCGTCGATGATGATGTGGCAATCGGCGGCAGTCCACTGGGCGAATAAGTTGCGCAGGTCGTAGAGTGTGCCGTCTGGCGTGGCTGGGTTGACGAAAATGACTGTGCTGCCTTTGGGAATTTGTCGGCTTACGTTATCACAGTGCGTTTTAGAAGCACGGCGCGGCTCGCCACCACTGCATTCCCACGCGGCGCGTGGGAACGAGTCAAGGCGATTGATGATGTGAATGTTGCAACCCAAACGTTCAGCCAGTCGTTGATATTCGCCATACAGCGGTGCGTATAACACCACATCTTTAGGTTGTAAATAACGCAACAGCGCGAAAATCGCCGCACTCGCGCCGTTGAATACTTCAATATCGGCATTCTCAGGAATCGGGTAACGCTGGGTAATCGCCTGTTTTAAATTACTGTAATCAGGGTCGCTGTAAGGTGTGAGCGATACGGATAACAAGTCGCGCACATCGACTGCTTGCTGGGGATTGATGTTTGCTGAAAAATCCAGCACTTGTTCAGGCAAACAGCCAACCTGCGCCGCAAACGCATAAATATTGCCGCCGTGCTGCATTTATAAATTAACGTATTCAATGTAAATATAATCATCAACACTGCGTAATTTGTGTGTTGATCCTGAGTCGATACGAAATTGAAACGCATTTTCTAACGGTAGATTTAACACCCGCGCCAGTAATGCACGAATCACGCCCGCATGAGTGACGATAACCACTTGCTCTGCGTCAGTCGCTAATAATTCTTGCCAGAATTTACCTGTGCGTTGATACAAGTCGCCGAAACTTTCACCATTAGGCGGCACGGCAGTGGCAAAATTATCTGCCCAATGCTGTAACGCAACGGGGTCAAGGTCGTCAAAGCGTTTTTCTTCCCAATCGCCAAAATGCAGTTCTTGCAAACGCGCATCGGTGGTGACCGAGTCAGAAAACGTTTCTGCCAATTTAATACAGCGGGTAAGCGGGCTGCTGAAGACGCGGCAATCGTCGTCAAGTTCGGGTAACTTGTCATGCAGAATTTCCACTTCTTCTGGAAAGCTGGGGGCTAAGCCGATATTGCTCTGCCCATAACACAAGCCTTCCGCGCTTGCCGTTTGTGTGTGGCGAATTAAATAAATGTCCATAAACTACTCACTGTGAGATAAAAAATAAGCTCGGCGATTTGTTGGCTCGCGCCTAAACAATCGCCCGTATAGCCGCCGATGTGACGGTAAAAATACTGCCCCAGACAATAATTGACTAGGAAAACTGGCACGATAGCCAAGCTGCATAAAGCAGGTAATAGCAACATCGGCAACAGCGCGAAACTTGCCGCAATCAATAACTCTGGAATGCTGGGTTTGTGCAACACATCTTTGCTTTTACTGTTATCAGCTCGCGCATAATCGTAGCGGTACATCAATAACAACGGTGGGAAACGGCTGATACTATGACCTGCCAGCAAAAGCCACGGCAATTGGTTTGTCGGTAGTTCCATCCACACACTCAACTTTAATGCCAATAACAACACCAAACCGACCAGCGCGTAACTACCGACCCGCGAATCTTTCATAATAATTAAAATTTGCGCCTTACCATAACCACCGCCAAAACTATCACAGACATCCGCAAAACCATCTTCATGAAAACTGCCCGTCAATAATACAGTGGCAATTAAGCTCAGTATTAACGCCGTTAATTTTGACCACAATAAGACGGATACATAAAACACCGCCGCCGCACAACCACCGACTAACCAACCAATCATCGGTAAATACACGACCGCTTGTGGTAACTGTGTGTAATCCAGATTTTTAGGGACAGGTACGCGGGTATAAAAACTTATCGCCAGTTGTAGGTGTTTGAGTGAGAGCATGGTTATTGCGTTTATTGTTAGAGAAGTCCAATACCTTTGTGGATTGGCTGGAAAACGGCTAAATCCGTTTTATTCAGAATCCACGCCTGCTTCCGCAAAACTCGCCATTTCATTGAGAAACAACACAGCGGATTGTAACAGCGGATACGCTAAGGCGATACCTGAGCCTTCGCCTAAGCGTAAGTTTAGATTTAATAAGGCAGTGGCGTTGAAGTGTTTTAATAAGGCTTGGTGTCCTTGTTCATCGGAAACGTGGGAGAACACGCAATAATCCAAAACCTGTGGATATAAACAACTGGCAACCAATAACGCGCTACTGGCAATAAACCCATCAACCATGATAACCATACCAAGCTCAGCGGCTTGTAAGTATGCCCCGACCATCATGGCGATTTCAAAACCGCCGAAAGTGGTTAACGCATTTAAAGCTATAGGATGGGCTGACGCAGGAAGCCCATCGTTCGCGATTGATGGGCTTCGTACCTCAGCCCATCCTATATTTTGTTTTAACGCTTGTTGCAATACAGTGACTTTATGCGCAAGCTGCTTGTCGTCCAAACCCGTGCCACGCCCGACACATTGCACCAACGGCAAGTCTGTCAAAGTGTGCATTAATAACGCGGCAGAAGAGGTATTACCGATACCCATTTCACCAAAGCCGATGCAGTTACAGCCTGTCGCGTGTTGTTGTGTTACCAAATCCGCGCCTGTTTGTATCGCTGTTAAACAATCGGCTGAATTCATTGCCGCTTGTGTTAAAAAATTCTGCGTTCCTTTGGCGATTTTGGCATTAATCAACTGCGGATGTGCGGCTAAATCGGCATTGACACCTGCATCGACCACCAGCAGATTTATAGCGTGTTGTTTGGCAAATACGCTAATCGCCGCGCCGCCTGTCAAAAAATTCGCCACCATTTGCGCGGTGACAGATTGCGGATAAGCACTGACCCCTGCGGCAACTACGCCGTGATCGCCTGCAAAAATCAGAATGCTGGGTTTAGTTAAGTGTGGCGTTAAGCTGTTTTGACATAAACCAATCTGTAAAGCCAGTGTTTCTAACTGACCTAACGCGCCTAAAGGCTTGGTTTTTTGGTCTATTTTGGAGTGTAAAGCGGATTTTAAGGTGGTGGCGAGTGAGGAAATAGCAAAATCTAACGGCACGGTGTGTTCCATGAATTTTCAAATAATAAACTGTTCAGATCTTGTCGTTCTGCCCAGTGTTGTTGTTCCAGCATCGGCTTGTCATAAAAGGCTTCGACATGACCCAAGCATAAAATCGCCAACGGCTGGCTGTCGTTGGGCATTGCTAATACCGTTTTTAAGGCTTCGGGGGCAAACATTGACACCCAGCCCATGCCGATACCTTCCGCACGCGCGGCTAACCACATATTTTGTATCGCACAGGACAACGACGCAACGTCCATTTCGGGTAACGTACGCCGTCCAAAAATATGTTTTTCTCGCTGTTCGCACAAGGCAGCAATCAAAATCTCACCACATTCTAATATGCCTTCCACTTTCAGCTTCATAAATTCGTCTTCGCGCTCGTCTAATGCTTTCGCAGTCGCAATACGTTCTTGTTCCACCAGTGCGTGTATTTGGCTGCGTAATGCGGGTTCAGTAATACGAAGAAACCGCCACGGCTGCATAAAACCCACGCTGGGCGCGTGATGCGCGGCTTGCAACAAGCGCGTTAATAACTCAGGTGCAATAGGGTCAGGTAAAAAATGGCGCATATCACGGCGTTCATAAATGACACGATAAATAGCGGCGCGTTCGGTTTCGGTGTAGGACTGTGACGGCATGGTGTTTAGTTTTTGCTGGATTTTAAAAAATCGTCAACTGACAAGCCAATATCTTTTGCAATTTGTCTGAGCAAAATGGGCGATACGTCACGTCCTGCATGAAAAGGAACGGTAGTACATCGCCCGTCAGAATGTCTGAATTGTTTGTGTGAGCCGCGTTGCCGAATTTCAATAAAGTCCAGTAGCTCAAGTATCAGCACTATTTCACGCGGTTTTAACACGGGTACATTTCCCATGCTTAAGCCACTGCAATGTTTTGAATACCGATAAACTGGCTTTCCAATAGTGGTGTTCCATCTTCAAGCAGCATTTCAATGACTTCTTTCAGATTTTGATTTAATTCATCCAAACTTTCTGCTTGAGTATGCGCACCTGCAAATCCAGGGACAAAACCGACATAGAGTCCAGTTTCGGTGCAACGCTCAACGATAGCAGTGTATGTTTTCAAAATGATGACCTTTTTATCTTGTAATGATGCGTTATTTATATGTTAAACCTGATAAGGATGCGCCGCGTCAAAACCATGCACTTTCGCTTTTGTGGTAAACACGGGCGGCGACCAGCTTTGTGATGCTTCTCCTGCCAAGTGGTTGGCTAACCAGAAGGCTTGATTGCGTATGGGGAGGATGTAGGCGTAGAGTTTACCGTTGGGCAGTTCGGCGACATCGCCGAGCGCGTAGATGGATTCGTCTTCGGTTTGTAGCTGGTCGTTGACTTTTATGCCGCGTCCGATGGCGAGTCCTGCTTGTGTGGCGAGTTCAGTATGCGGTTGAAAACCGCAGGCGACAATAACGGCATCAAATTCTTGCGCTACGTCGGTGATGATAGTGACTTTTTCTTGTCGCTTGCTTAAGCTGCTGATTGTTTGGTTTAACAGCACGGTAACGCCTGAATTTTCCAGCACTTGCTTTAACGTGATGGAATCTTCGGGAACTAATTGCCGCTCCATGAGTCTGTCCATGACATGAAATAAGGTGACGTTATCGCCCGCTGTGGCTAAGTCAGAAGCCACTTCACAGCCGATTAAGCCGCCGCCGATGATTGCCCAGTGTGGTTTGGGCAAGGTGGCGCGAATACGGCGTAAGATTTTTAAATCGCTCAGGCTGTTTAAGCAGAAAAACAGCTCGGAAAAGGGGCGATAGGGTGGGGGAATAAAGGCTTTTGAACCTGTGGCAATGATGAGTTTGTCGTAATTGAGGCTTTGTTGCTGTTCGGCATGGCGCAGGGTAAGCGTTTTATTCGCCCGCGAAATGCTGGTGACTTTAGTGTCGCTGAGTACGGTGATGCGGCTATCGCGCAGTTTATCGAACGTTTTTAGAATAATACTGTGTTCAATATCGTCTTTGGTAAAACCACGCGATAGCAACGGACGGGAATAATAGCCGTCATTTTCTTGTGTTATCAGAGTAATGTCGGCATCCGCTGTTAAGGCGCGGTATTTTTCTGCAAAGCTGATACCTGCCACACCTGAACCAATAATAATGACGTGCATAACATTAACCTCAGGGCATTAAGCTAAAATCATCTTTGCCCACGCCGCACTCAGGACAAATCCAATCTTCGGGGATGTCTTTCCAGCGTGTGCCTTCGGCAATGCCCGAGTCAGGATCGCCTTCCGCTTCGTCGTAAATATGACCGCACACGTCACATTGGTATTTTTTATATTCAGACATGAATTTTCCTCTAGTGGATGAATGATAACGTCTATCAAGCTATCGTAAATCGCTCGATGTTTCAATCAGTTTCTGGTTTTTAAACGCATAATCATGACTAAAGCAGAAAATTAACACGTTTGTCATTTCCGCGCGTTAATCTTATCGTGTTTGTCTATTAAAAATTACTAACGGCATTCTAGCAATGGCTATTATGTGCTACTATGCACGTCATTTTTATCTGGGGAAAAAGAGAATGCAAGCAACAGTCAAATGGGTTGATGGTGTGATGTTTGTCGGCGAGTCAGGCAGCGGTCATACTGTTGTTATGGATGGCCCGACCGACCATGGCGGGCGTAATATGGGACTGCGTCCGATGGAACTTCTGTTATTGGGAGTCGGCGGTTGCTCATCGTTCGATGTGATTCAGATTTTGGAAAAAGGCAGGCATCAGGTCAAAGGGTGTGTTGCCGAATTAACTGCGGAACGTGTCGATGCTGTCCCCAGTGTATTTAGTAAAATTCATCTGCATTTTGTGGTGACAGGTCATGATTTGAAAGTGGCGGCTGTGGAACGTGCAGTGAAATTGTCGGCAGAAAAATATTGTTCTGCTTCCATTATGTTAGGTAAAGCAGGGGTAGAAATTACCCATGATTTTGAAGTTATAGAGGTTTAAACCATTGTCCACCAAACTACAATTACACGGCTTTAATAATTTAACCAAGTCGCTCAGTTTCAATATCTATGATATTTGTTACGCCCCCGCCGAACAGCAACAGGCTTATATTGAATATATTGATGAAGCGTACAATTCGGACAAATTGACACAAATCCTGATGGATGTGGCTGAAATTATCGGCGCACAAGTGTTGAATATTGCCCGTCAGGATTATGATCCACAAGGGGCGAGTGTGACTATGCTGATTTCCGAAGGGGATTCACCACCGCCACCGAGTATGAATAGCCAATCACCCGGCCCGTTACCTGAAACGGTATTGGCGCATTTGGATAAAAGTCACATTACCGTACATACTTATCCTGAAAGTCATCCTGATAATGGTATCAGTACCTTTCGTGCCGATATTGATGTATCAACCTGTGGTCGCATTTCACCGTTAAAAGCGTTGAATTATTTGATTCACAGTTTTGAATCGGATGTGGTGACGATGGATTATCGCGTGCGTGGTTTTACTCGTGATATATCAGGCAAAAAACATTATATTGATCATAATATCACCTCGATTCAAGAGTATATTGCGACTGATACGCAAGCCAGTTACCAAATGATTGATGTGAACGTGTATCAGGAAAATATTTTCCACACCAAAATGATGTTGAAAGAAACAGAGTTGGAAAATTATTTGTTTGAAAAAGAAAGTAATTTGTCCGATGAAGACAAAGTGGAAATAGAAAAGAAATTGCGTCGTGAAGTGACTGAAATTTTTTATGGTCGTAATTTTCGCCGTAAAAAAATCAAAGTTGCTGATCCTGAGTAAGTGCGATTAAGTTAATAACAATAAAAAAGCGGTAAAAATAAACCTTCGAGGTTTAAGTGATATACCAGACCTGTCAGGTTTTTAAAACCTGACAGGTCTTTTTTGTTAGTGGAGTTGCCGCGCACACAATACCACAGGATGCAACACCTCCATTATCATGCCCCGTTCTCGCAAACCTGCCTGAATATGCAGAGCGCAACCGATATTAGAACTCAGCAGATAACGCGCTTTTGTGTTTGCGGCGGCATCTAATACATCCGCCAGTAACGCTTGTGCCATTGTCGAATGCTCCAGCATATAACTCCCCGCCGAACCACAGCACACAATACCCTCAGGCAGCTTGGTAATATGCAGTTCTGGAATATGCTGTAACAGTTGTAACGCGCCGTTTTCTGCCCGCATGACATTTTTTAATGAACAGGGGGTATGTAGACACACCGTTTCTGCTAAAGGCTTAAGCGGTAACTTATCAGCAAATTGTATTAAAAACTGGCTAATATCCATTACTTTATCCGCAAATTCAGACTGTGCATAATCTTGTAACTGACTGCCGCAGCCGCTGGCGATAGTAACAATAGCCGTCAATGATTGATGGGAGAATGCTTGCGTATTGATAATTGCCAACTTATCAGCCGTCGCGGTATCGCCGCCATGCACATCCAGCGCACCGCAACAGCTTTGCTGGGCGGGTATCGCGACATTAAAGCCTGCCGCCGTTAATACGGTAATCGCCGCGCTAATAGTTTCATGATCCAACAATGCCCCCATGCAGCCGACAAATAAGCCCACCGTGCCTTTACATTCTGTTGTTGCCGAATAGTGTTCTGCGAAGGTGGTCGGTGCGCGGTAACTTGGTAATAAGCGTTCCATTTTATCGAGTCGTAATAAACTCGGTAATTTCAGCGAACGGGCAATTTTTTGTAAGCCCGTGCCTTGATACAGCTTTAAACTGGATTGCGCTAAGTGTTGCGCGGTTTTATCGTGCGCCACTTTTTTCAATATCGACAAGGCGAAAGACGGCTTAGTGTCTGCCTGAAACTGCGCCCGAAAATTATCAATTAAGCGGCTATACGGCACAACCGCTGGGCAGACGCGCTCACATTCCCGACACAACAGGCAATTATCAATATGCGCCCGCACCGCTTTTGAATCGCTGAGTTGCCCGCTCTCATAACCTTGGATTAAGGCAATGCGCCCGCGTGGCGATTCATTTTCATTTTGGGTTTTCGTGTAAGTAGGGCAGGTGGGTAAACATAAGCCGCATTTAACGCAAATATCCGCATCGGCTAACAGTTTATTCATGACTTTTGATAGCCAACAATTCCACGACGCGCTGGTATTCTTCCAATTTGGGGCGATATAAAAACAAACCTAATGCTGCCAGACCTGTGAAAATAAACAGGTTATTGTTGCCATCACCCAGCATAAACAACACGAAACCAAACGCGCCGATGCTTTCCATCAGGGTCATGGACACGATAACCGTAACCAAATAGCGTTTTTTGGCTTCGGCGCGGTAATCGGCTTGCGTGAGCGGCATGGTTTGATTCAGTTTCAGTTGAATATGGCGTAATAGATTAGTCATCGGAAACGACACGATAGCGACCACATATAGCGCGGTTCTGATTTTGACGCGCGTTATTTCGGGCAAGGGTTGTTGCAGATCCGTGCCGAGGGTGAAGCACAGCACCAGATAAGTGATGAGCATAACGAGCATGATACCGACAATCAGCCACGGTAATTTAAGATCTGCGTCTAAGGATTTAGGGTCAATCGGGTTGTACATGGTGAATCCTGATAGGTTAAATAGACGTGAGTCAAAACTCATGAGTTTTGATTCCAAAATCAAATGCGTTCACAGTCTCTTCAGTCTTAAGCGGTTTTATTCCTGTGAAGTACGATACAAACGCATCAACATGATAAAAGCAAAAAAATCATACAGGCTGTGAATAACAACGGGGATTAATAAATTGCTGTCACCACCGCCCATATCCATAGACACACTCAAATAAATGCCTACCACAGTGACCAGTACGGCGTATAACGGTGTCACCGCATGAACCAGCCCAAAAATAATATTGCTGACATACAATCCCGCCGTCAATCCCCATGAGGCAGTTATCCACGGCTGAATGACACCGCGAAATAACAGCTCTTCGGACACGCCTGCAATACTGGCTAACAGCAGTAAATCAGTCCAGTGCCGCTGCTGCAAACTGGGTGCTAAGGTGCGTAACAGTAAATTTTTAATATCAACCAATGATTTTTGCGGCAGGTATTCCATTGCTAAAAACAACAATATCAGCGGTGCAGTGCCGATGATACCGATAGCGAGCGCGGGTTCGGAAAAATACAGCAGGGCAAACGGATCAATATCGGCAATCCAGCCTAATAATAAAGCGACAACAATCAACGAAGCCTCAAATACACAGGCAGTTCTAAAAAAATGTGTGGAATTATCCATTGCAATGACTAACAAAATGAAGAGAAAGGCATTTTAAACAAAAATCGGTAGAATGACGGATTTACTTCATTATCTTACTGAAATTTTATGCAATGCTACGTTTATAAAAGTTTGAAAAAACACCTGTTTTATTTGTACGTCACTAAAGAAAATGATTTTTCCGCCGTGCCAGAAGATCTGTTGCACAGTTTCGGCACATTGGAGTTTGTCTTAGCAATGGAACTAACGCCAGAACGCAAACTTGCTAAGGAAGACAGCAAAAAAGTCATGGAAAGTTTGGCGACCAAAGGCTTCTTTGTGCAACTGCCACCGCAAACGCATCAGTTAGTTTAATCAATTAGGGTAGTGGGTTAAACGGCTTACTGCGATACCCATGACTGCCAGTCCTTCAAGGCATAGGTATCTACACATCTTTGATAACTCTTTGTAAAACAATGAGTTATGAGATTTCTTCAAGCTAATGATTTCTTTTGAAATCAAGTGCTTATGAAACTTGTGTAGATACCAATGCCTTCAAGGACTGGCAGTCATATCTCAACGCAAAAACAACAGAGGAATAGACCTGCCCCAGTATAGATGTCAGATAGGAAACGCCTATTTTCGCTTACGTTCAAACAGGTTTATTTCGACCTACGCGACCACTCATTATGTTTGTACGGTATGGCTCTCAGTCACCCGATACCGCCCTCAAACTAATAAAAATCAAACTAAATTAACGGGTTATAAAAAATAGCTCCCCCCCATAATTCACTGGATTAGTGTTTATATTCATTATGTTAAGACGGTTACCTGATAATAAGCTGTAACTGTCATCTCGCCTATATTCAAATTATTTTTGTTGTCGTAAATAGTATTTTTCACATTTAAAACTACACTTTCGGTATTACCGATTGGTATCGGTGCCGTATTTGGCAAGACCAACTTTGATGGAGTTACAAGTGAACAATCTACTATCGCGCTTTTCGTTTTCTGCCAGTGTTTTTCTCATGGGTCTGATGGTGACTTCCTGTGCAAAGGATTTTAAATCGCCTTTTAATGAGGAAGCTCCTACGCCTGTCGCAGCAACGCCTGCTGTTGTCAAAAAACCACCCGTAGAAAATACAGGGCCTCTTAATAGTGTGGCGCAAGCTGCGCAAAAAGCAGGTGTGGTTGATTGTTTAGGGCGTATTAATCAAGTGTCTAATTTTTTAGTGGCAGGTGCGCAACAAAGCGGTGCTTCTTTGATGATACCGACACAAGCACCTAATGAACGTGTTGCTTCAATGGCATTTGAAATCAAGTCGCCTCAGGTTCTATCTTATGCCAGTGCAGACTTCGCGCCGCTGTCAACCAGTTGTGGTGGTACTTATGAAGCGGTGACTCATTGGCAGAATAATTGTAAAGATGTCGCGACCAAAGGTTATGCGCAACTTAAATTTATCGGGGTCATTCAAAGCAGCATTTTAGTATTGGAGGGCGGGCCTCAGTTAAGAGTATTCCTCATGCCCGCAGGGACAGGTTGCGTGGCGATTAAAAAAGAGGTGGTTTATTAATATGTCTTTTAAATAAGCCACATTTATTGATTCGCACAACCAAATTAAACGCACGCATCATATAATTTTAAGTGAGTAAGCCGCTATGAACACTAACATACACGATCCCAGTTATTATTTCCGTAGAACCGCCATTGCTGCGATAGTGGCAGGGTTGTTGAGTCCATCTGCCTATGCAACCATCAATGCTAGTGGCGATACTATTACTTCTTCGCCTAATGCAGTAAGTACTGTGTCAGTGTTAGATACAGGAATTAATTTAATTACAAAATCCGCCGTTGGCAATCAGGGGATTGTCATAAGCTCAACGTCAGGGACAGGTGTTTCCTCAATACTCATAGATAATCAAACGGGTAATGTTGTTACCGAATCAGCAGCAGGAACTACAAATGCTTTAAAAACAACTGGTGGTGGTTCAGTCACTACGTCTGCGGGTGGAGTTAGTATCGGCGGTGCTGCTCTTGGTGTCGTCTCAGACTCCACAGGTTCAAGTAGCTTAGCCAGTGGTGCGGCAGGGGGTAATGTGACAACCACAGGTGGTGGTGTCAGCATTAAAGGTAATGTTAACACAATTATTGCGGGTCAAAGTGCCACTATGACAACTACTGGTGGAACTGATTCGGGTACTGTAGGCGTTAATTTAACGGCGGCTACAGTGACGGGTGGTACAACTATAATCAATGCGACTAATGTTAATGGCGGTCAGTTGGTTACCAGTCTAACGGGTGCAAGACTTACGGGCAGTCAAGCTGGACTAGCAGCAACAGAAGGGTTGATTTTAAATACCGATGGTTCAACGTCATTAAAAAATGCAACCAATCAAGGATTGACTTTAAACACCAATGGTTCTCTTGCCTTGACGGGTACGAGTGGTGCTACGTCTACCGCAGGACTGACAGTTAATGCGGCAGGTACAGGTGTCGCGTTAGTGAATAGTGTCGGTACGGGTAAAGGCTTGAGAATTGATGCAACCAGTACTAGCTTAACAGGCGGCACCAACTCATCCAATTTAACGTTAGCTGATAATTATGCAACCTTGGGTATTGGTACAGCAACTACTGCCGATGTGAATGTACTGAATGCCACTAACGCGAATGGCAATACCTCTATTGCGTTAAATACGATTGGTACTAGCGCGTTGACCAGTATTTTACCCGGTGCTACCCAAGGCACGTCGGGCAATATATCCACTATTACCAACGGTGGTACAGCAGGTGTACTGGGACAGGGCTCTGTGAGTTCAGTGTTGCTTACCAATGGTTTGGGTGTCACTAACGGTCTGCAAGTATTTGAGAATAACACTAATTTGTCAGGCAACAATATCAATCTGAATGCTGCCAATAACTTGAATCAAACGGCGGGCAACCTTTCTCAGACAGCGACTAATTTTAACCTGTCAGCTGCCAATGGAAATATCAGCTTGGGTAATGGCACGGTAGCTGCGACTTATGGCAATTTCACTAACGTCAATGCGGCAAATGGCAATATTACCAATCTAACTACCTCGAATTTAAATGCGACAGGGGGTAATCTGACAGGTTTAACCAATCTCAGTGCTGCCAATGGTAACTTTACCAATTTGACCGCGTTGGGTAATTCTACGTTGGGCAATATTACAGCGGGCAACGGTACGTTTGCCAATAACCTATCTACCAATAACCTGAGTGCGAATAACTTCTCCTTAGGCAACGGTACAGTCAACAATATCACGGGCGGTAACGGTACATTTGCAGGTAATTTGTCTACCAATAACCTGAGTGCGAATAACTTCTCCTTAGGCAACGGCACGGTCAACAATATCACAGGCGGCAATGGTACGTTTGCGGGTAATTTATCAAGTAATAACCTGACTGCGAATAACTTCACGCTGGGTAATGGTACAGTTAATAATATTACGGGCGGCAACGGTACGTTTGCAGGTAATTTGTCAACCAATAATCTGACTGCGAATAATTTCACGCTGGGCAATGGCACTATAAACAATGTCACCCTAGGAAATGCGACAGTAACAGGCAACCTGACCTTAGGCGAAAATCTTACAGCGGGAAATATCACGGCAAGAAATAATCTTACGGCGAATAATTTCACAACAGCCAATGGCACGGTTACCAACCTGACTGCAACCACACTCAATGTGACGGGTCAGACTATTATGTCGGGTATTAATAATACGGGACCGCTGAATAATACGGGTAATCTGACCAATGTGGGCAATACCACTTTGACGGGTGCGACTAATTTGAATGGTACAACTGTTGTCAACGGCACGCTGAGTTTTGCCAACCTTACTAAGGCTACAAATGTATTTGACTTGACCAATGCCACCGTTATCGGTCTGCCTTCGCTTAACGCTAATCTTAGTCGGATCAGTGGTGATTTAGGGGTAAGAGGAGCTAATGCAACTTATGCGTCTAATGGCGTGACAGGCAATTTGTCCAATTCCATTGGTCAGATTACAACGTACAACGGCACTCAAACAGTTGCCGCCAATACCACTATCGGTAATAAATTGGCAGGGGCTACCTATCAAAATTTGGTCAATGGTAATGAGCTGATTGATGGCAATCTGTATGTCAACGGTGATACCGCGTTTGTGGGAACTAATTCGGCAACATCGACCGTTATCGGTAAACGCAGCAGTAGTAAATTGGCGGGGGCAACCACAGGTGTTATCGGTCAGACAGGCATTACGACAGCAACACCTGTTACGGATATAGTCACAGGTGCGACGGCTACAGAGTCGGTAGCCGCAACTACATTGACAAACGGTGTCGGTAAAACCAATGGTCTGCAAGTGTTTGAAGACAGAACATTATTAACAGGCGGCGGTGCTACAGCGGATGCGCCATCCGCATCCATTTCATTGAATGGTAATGGAGCCGCTATTCAAGGTGGTAATGTACCTCTAGCCACTAATAGTGTAACGGGTTTAACTGGAACGATTGGTTCTGGCGGTATAACTGTTCTTAATGCGCCTGCGACTGTCGCAGCAGGTACAACAATCGCTGATCGATTAAATGGCGTTCAGTATCTCGATAAAATCAATGGTAATACGCTGGTCGATGGTAATTTGTACGTCAATGGCGATACTAGATTTGTCGGAAAAACAGAGGCGACTTCAACGGTAGTCGGTGGTGCGGGTACTAGTAAGTTTGATCCAGCGGCAAGCGTATCTGGGCAAACTGGAATTCAGACCTCTACAGCAACTAACCCTGTTCCTGTGACGGATATAGCGACAGGTAAAACCGCTTCTGAATCGGTTGCTTCTACCACGTTAACCAATGGCGCAGGTAAAACCAACGGTCTGCAAGTGTTTGAAGATAGAACTAACTTAACAGGTGGCGGGCAACAATCCAGCTCATTAACCATGAATGATAATGGTGCGACTTTCCGCACCTCGACAGGCGCACCTGCTAAAGTGACAGGGGTTGCCGATGGTACTAGTCAGTACGATGCAGTCAACTACGGTCAATTGCAGGCGGCGACAAGTTCAATGGCAAATGATATGGCTAACATTGCGGAACGTGCTTACAGTGGTATTTCGCAAGCCTCCGCAATGGCGGCTATTCCCGCACCGATGGCAGGGCATCATTACTCAGTCGGTATGGGCAGCGGATTCTACGCAGGTCAACAAGCAATTGCCTTCGGCGGTAAAGCGGATGTCGGTGAACATATTCGCTTAAGCGCGGCAATGGGTACGGGCATGGGCAGTACCAGTCAAATGAGTGCCAATGCAGGCGCGGGTTTCAGCTGGTAAGCTGATGATAATGCCGATTTGCTTAAGGCGAATCGCTTAATTAAAAGCCTCGATTTATCGGGGCTTTTTTTTAACACCATAGAGTCGTGCCAGCCTTTGTTATACAATCAAACTGTCTTCAAGGAGTTGGGCTGTTTATGTTAAAAAACCATTTTATAAGGCAACTGTGGAACAGTTTTCTCGATCTCGTACCGATTCTTGTTGTTGTGTTCGTGTTTCAGGTCTTGATTATTAAACAACCGATTCCAGATGTTATCAGTCTAATCGTCGGCACATTGTTTGTGGTTTTAGGGTTGGCGTTATTTATTCAAGGATTGGAACAAAGTCTGTTTCCACTGGGTGAAGCAATGGCTTATGCGTTCGCGCGTAAGGGGAGTTTGTTTTGGTTGCTGACGTTTGCTTTTTGTTTGGGATTCGGTACAACAGTAGCAGAACCCGCGCTGATTGCTATCGCCGCAGAAGCCGCCGATATTGCCAGTAAAGGTAATATCATTGCTCAGAGTAGCGAAGCCAAAACCAGTTATGCCTTAGGGTTACGCATTACCGTCGCCGTGTCAGTGGGCTTTGCGATTTTAGTCGGGGTGTTAAGAATCATCCGTGGCTGGCCGTTGTATTATTTAATTATCGGTGGTTATTGTGGCGTAATTTTGATGACTCCCTTCGCGCCTGCTGAAATTATCGGTATTGCTTATGATTCTGGCGGTGTAACCACCTCTACCATTACCGTTCCGTTAGTCACCGCACTGGGCGTGGGTTTAGCCACCGCTATCAAAGGGCGCAATCCAATGATAGACGGTTTTGGTCTAATTGCGTTTGCTTCTTTAACACCGATGGTTTTCGTGATGATTTACGGAGTGATACGATGATTGAGTGGTTGACGCATTTTTCTTTAACGCTACTGGCAACTTGCCGCGATGTATTACCGATTGCGGCGATTATTATCGGCTTTCAATTACTGGTGATTCGTAAGCCGTTGCCCAATCCTAAAAAAACGTTAATCGGTTTTGTCTATGTATTATTGGGCATTGCTTTTTTTCTGGAAGGGCTGGATATGGCATTATTTCCGCTGGGTAAATTAATGGCAAAGCAATTGACCAGCGCGGAATTTTTAGGTGTTCATTCACCTGCACAGGTTTTAACGTGGCAGTCCTACGTTTGGGTCTATGTGTTTGCTGCCAGTATCGGCTTTGCAACCACCTTGGCTGAACCGTCTTTATTGGCAGTGGCAATGAAAGCCGAACAAATTTCAGGCGGTACAATTCAAGCGTGGGGGTTGCGCATTGCAGTATCAATTGGCGTGGCGTTTGGTATTGCACTGGGAACGTTCCGCATCGTCACGGGTATAGATCTGTATGTTTTTATTGTTATCGGTTATGTGATAGTGCTGATACAAACGCTATTCGCACCTAAATTCATGATTGGTTTAGCTTATGACTCAGGTGGTGTAACCACTTCAACGGTTACTGTGCCGTTAGTCACCGCCTTAGGTTTAGGCTTGGCACACGCCGTGCCTGATCGCAACCCATTGATAGACGGCTTCGGCTTGATTGCTTTTGCCAGTTTATTTCCCATTATCACCGTGCTGGGTTACGCGCAATTTACCGCGTGGCTGGGCAAACGTCGTCTTGCAGCTAAACATTGAGTCACACTATGCACTTTAAATTAATTATTGCCTTTGTCGAAGATGACAAAACTGATTTGGTACTGAATGCAGCGCGTAAAAGCGGTGCAAAAGGTGCGACGGTTATCAATCATGCGCGTGGCGAAGGCATGAAACAATCGAAAACCTTTTTCGGTTTAACATTGGATACGCCCAGAGACGTATTGATGTTTTTAGTGGAGGAGCATTTAAGTCGCCATATTTTAGAAAAAATCGCCAAGGCAGGTGAATTTGACAGCAAAGCAGGTACAGGGATTGCCTTTAAAATTGATGTAGAAGATGCCATTGGTGTGATGCACCAAGTGGAACAATTAACACAGGAATTGGTAGATGAACTATGAGTGTTCCCAAAATTATTCGCGTGAAAGACGTAATGAAATCAGCGTTTGCCAGCATAGATGGCGCGGCAACCATCAGTGATGCGTTAAAAACCATGAAAGCCTCAGGCACATCAGTCTTGATAGTCAATAAACGTCACGATGATGACGAATACGGCATGATAACATCGGGCGATATAGCGCGGCAGGTACTGGCAAAAGACCGCGCACCTGATAGAGTCAACGTTTATGAAATCATGACTTGCCCTGTGATTCAAGTGCGCCCTGAGATGGATATACGCTATTGTTCACGCTTGTTCGCTACCTATAATCTGGTGCGTGCGCCTGTGGTGGAAAACGGCAAAGTCATTGGCATGGTCAGCCCTAATTCTTTAGTGTTAGACGGATTGTATAAAATTTGCTAAACCAACAGACCTGCGAGGTTTTTAAAACCTCGCAGGTCTATTTTGCTTATTGTTAAGTCAGTCATAGCCTTAGCTATTGGCTGAAAAACTGCTAAAACAGTTTTATCCAGCACTAACTTAATGGTAGTGACGCATTGCGTACCCTACTATAATGCTCACATTTTTTTGACCTAAAAATATCATGAGCAAGCAACGCAAAGCGGTCGCCCTTATTTCAGGTGGATTAGATTCCATGTTGGCGGCTAAAACCATCCTCGAACAAGGTGTCCACGTCGAAGGCATTAACTTTTTCACAGGCTTCTGTGTCGAAGGTCACACCCACGCCATCCGCGAAAAAGATAAAGCCAAAGTAAAACGCAACAATTCCCTGTGGGTTGCGGAACAACTGGGTATCAAACTGCATATCGTCGATGTTATCGAAGAATACAAAAACGTGCTGATTAATCCCAAACACGGCTACGGTCAGCATTTGAACCCCTGTTTGGATTGCAAAATCTTCATGGTTAACAAAGCCAAGCAGTGGATGGTTGAAAATGATTTTGACTTCATCATTACGGGTGAAGTCATCGGTCAACGCCCCATGTCACAACGCAAAGCCACCATGCCGATTGTTGCCAAACAATCAGGTGCGGATGATTTATTACTGCGCCCCTTATGTGCAAAAAATCTACCCGCCACGCTACCAGAGCGTGAAGGCTGGGTCGATAGGGAGAAACTGCATGACATCACAGGGCGTTCACGCAAGCCGCAAATGGCACTGGCTAAACAATGGGAGTTTGATGACTACGCCCAACCTGCGGGCGGTTGCTGTTTTCTCACCGACAAAAGCTATTCCGCCAAATTAGTCGATTTGTGGCAAGCACACGGACACAAAGATTATGAACTGGATGATGTGATGCTGTTAAAAGTCGGCAGACACATCCGCCCCAATCCGCATTTCAAGCTGATTGTCGCGCGTGAAGAAGGCGAAGGACGCTTCTTACAAGGCTATAAAAAACAATTTATCAGCATGATCTGCACCAGTCATTCTGGCCCGTTAGTGTTGATAGACGGTGAACTGAGTGCGGAAGATGTGTATCTGGCGGCGCGGATTGTCGCCCGTTATGGTCAAGGACGCGATGCCGAACAAGTGGATATTCAAGTCACGCAACCAGACGGTTCAGAACGCACCGTTCAAGTCGCCCCGTTTAAAATAGATGAGATTCCGCAAGAGTGGTATATCTAAATAACAAACATCTAGCCCCTATGGGGCTTGCCGCGTAGCGGTAATATGTTTGTAGAAAATGGTGCGAGGAAAACCAGCCCCGTAGGGGTGAAATGTTTGTAGCCAAACAATTTTTTAACCATATAAATATGCTAATAGCGACAAAATGGCAAATACTTACACGCAATTATATGTGCAGTTAGTTTTTGCAGTAAAAGGCAGAAATAATTTTGTGCAACCCTATTTTCGAGAAGATTTACAAAAATATATGACAGGGATTGTGCAGAATAATGGACATAAAATGCTTGCCATTTATTGTATGCACGACCATACCCATATTTTAGTTGGTTTGAGTCCTAAACAATCCATTGCAGATTTGGTAAGAGATATAAAGTCTAATTCATCTAAATGGATAAACGAACAGCGGTTTATTGATTTTAAATTTGAGTGGCAAGTGGGTTATGGTGCATTTTCGTATAACCGAAGTTTGCTGGATGCTGTAATAAAATATATCAATAATCAAGCTATTCATCATCAGACGAAGGATTTTAAAGACGAATATCTTGAATTTTTGCAAAAATTTCAAATTGATTATAGACCTGAATATCTTTTTGAATGGATTGATTGATTGATTGATTGATTGATTGATGTGGGTTACCTATTCACAAACATTTCACCCCTATGGGGTTATGAAATTATGCTACGTTATGGCTACAAACATATTGCCCCTACAGGGCAAAGCCGCAGAGCGGCGATAGGTTTGTATAAAAATGGCACAAGACAAATCACAACCCCGTAGGGATGAAATGTTTGTAGCAAAATGGCACGAGACAAATCACAACCCCGTAGGGGTGAAATGTTTGTAGCAATAATCAGCCACAGCGGTATTGATTCGTTATAATGCCCTCGTACATAAATACTGAGGTGGAGAAGTATCATGGCTGAAAAACATAAAATAGTCATTGTCGGTGGTGGAGCGGCAGGTTTAGAGCTTGCAACCAGTTTGGGGCGTAAGTTGGGCAACAAAGGTCTGGCGGAAATTACCCTGATTGATGCAGCATCCACGCATATCTGGAAGCCGTTACTGCATGAAGTCGCGGCGGGTACGCTGGATGAATCGGAACAGGTTGAATATTTAGCGCAAGCCTATCGGAGTCATTTTCGCTTTCGCTTAGGCAAAATGGAAGGCTTGAATCGCGTTAAAAAAGAAGTCTACGTCAGCCCGACGCTGAATGATAACGGCGAAGAACTGATTCCCAGCCGTACGTTTAGCTATGACACGCTGGTCATGTCGGTCGGTAGCGTCAGTAATACCTTTAATATTAAAGGTGTGGCAGAACATTGTTTGTTTTTGGATACTACCGCGCAAGCATTCAGATTTCAAAAACATTTGTTTGAATCCTATATTAAAAATTATATCGGTAAAAACAGTGTCAGACCGTTGTCGATTGCCATCATCGGCGCAGGTGCAACAGGTGTGGAGTTAGCCGCGCAACTGCATGAAGTGACTAATGTACTGGCAATGTATGGTTTGAATGAAACCAGCGATGTTAAGCTGACTATTATTGAAGCGGCGACGCAATTATTACCCGCGCTACCGATAAAATTAGCCACCGCAACACAACAGCAATTAGTCAGCTTAGGCGTTGATTTGCGCATGGGACGGCGGGTAACGGAAATCACTGGCGAAGGTATTACCACCCATGACGGTGAATTTATCGAAGCCGATATTAAAGTTTGGGCAGCAGGTATTAAAGCTCCCGATTGGTTGAAAGAGTTGGATGGCTTAGAAACCAATCACATCAATCAGTTAGTGGTGGATAGCACGCTGAAAACCAGTGACGATGATATTTTTGCCATGGGCGATTGTGCCGCGTGTGTCTGGGAAGGGCATACAGGCAACGTGCCGCCACGAGCGCAATCCGCACATCAACAAGCCTCCACCTTAGCCAAATCCATAGTGAATCGACTGAAAGGCGGCAAGCTGGTTAAATTTACTTATTATGATTACGGCTCATTGGTATCGTTGGGTAAATACACCACGGTCGGTAATTTGATGGGCAGTTTAATGGGAACGGTGAGTATCGGCGGCTTTATTGCCAAAGTGGTTTACTTATCGTTATATAAAATGCACCAGATAGCGATACACGGCTATTTCAGAACCGCGATGCTGACGCTGTCCAATACGTTTCGACGCAGTGTTTATCAAAAAATTAAAATGCACTAAGCCATTCTTGTTCCCACCTTGCGCGGGAATACAGTTAGGGGGCGCGCCGCGCCATGTTTTCACACAGACCGCCAGCGCGGTCTTAACGGCATTCCCACGCGGCGCGTGGGAACGAGAGAAGCAACCATGTTTGAAATTGAATACGAGTTCCAAGAAGAAGATTTAATCCATTTCAATGAAATACAATTCATGCGAAATGAAGACATACAAGCCAATATCAGAAAAAACCGCTGGATTGTTCCCGGCATCATGGGATTAATCGGCTCTTTTTATTATTTCTATTATGGCGATATGAAATCGTCAGGCTATATTTTGTTGATTGCCTTGTTATGGGCAATATTTTCACCCAAAATCATGTTGTTAGATTTGCGCAGACAAATTCTTAAAGAATATACCCACAAAGAAAAGAACGAAATGTTTGGGCTTCATACGCTAACCATTGATCCTGCAAATGCTAAATATCTATTGCACAAATCACCCAGTCGTAAAGAGAAATTGCCGTGGGAAGATTTGGTGCGCGTCGAATACGGCAAACGTTATGTCTACATTTATACTGATTTGAAAGCCGCGCTGGTTATTCCTGTCGATAAAGTAAAAAAAGGCAATCTGGAAGAGTTTGCCGAACAAGCTGACAAAATGATTGAACGTGCGGAGTAACCGCTGATTGCCCTAACCATTTTCATACATCATAGAGACTTTTTCATGAGCGACTGGACTGACGGCTATGTGGCCGATATTGACACTACGTTTGGCTATTATTCTGAACTGAATCCACAGCGATTACGCTTGGCGTTTTTAAATACAGGGCTGCATTTTCCCGAAGTCGGCACCGCTTGTGAATTGGGTTTCGGTCAAGGCATCAACGTCAACTTACACGCCGCCGCCTCGGTGGTACAGTGGTTCGGCACGGATGTTAATCCCGCCCATACCCAGTTTGCGCAGACATTAGCTGAGGTTTCGGGTACGAACGCGCAATTATTTGAACAAGCATTTGCTGAATTTTGTAGCCGTGACGATTTACCCGATTTTGATTATATCGGTCTGCATGGCGTATGGAGCTGGATTAGTGACGAAAACCGTGCCGTTATCGTTGATTTTCTGCGGCGTAAATTAAAAGTCGGCGGCGTATTTTATCTGAATTACCACACGCAAGTCGGCTGGGCAGCAATGATGCCGATGTGCGACTTACTGGCGGAACACGCTGATATTATGGGATCACGAGGGCAGGGCGGTGTGGCGCGTTTTGATGCTGCATTGGGTTTTGCAGAACAATTATTAGCTACCCAGCCCAATTATGCACAGGCTAATCCACGCATTGCCGACAGTCTCGCTACGTTAAAAACAGAAAATAATCGTTATCTGGCTTATGAGTATTTCAATCGTAACTGGCAGCCTCTCTCCTTTTCGCAGACCAGCCAGTTATTATCAGCGGCAAAATTAACTTTTGCCTGTTCGGCGTATTATCTGGATCACATTGATTCGCTGAATCTTACCGATGCACAACAGGATTTATTGGATAGCATTCCCGATGCGCAGTTGCGTGAAACCGTGCAGGATTTGTGTACCAATCAACCATTCCGCCGTGATTATTGGGTGAAAGGTGCGGTGCGCTTAAACGAGCTGGAACAGACCGAAGCCTTGTACGCAGAGCGCGTGGTGTTGGTGAAAGCCCGCGCCGATGTGTCGTTCAAAGTGACGGGTGCGTTGGGTGAATCGCTGTTACATGAAGCGATTTATAACCCTATTCTGGATGCCCTCAGCGACTATCAGCCCAAAACGCTGGAACAAATTGAACAGATTGTTGCCGCGCTGGGCATTAACTTGGATCAGGTTATACAGGCAGTGATGGTATTAATCGGCGCAGGGGTGTTGTGTCCTGCACAGGATGATGCGGTTATTATCGAAGCCAAAAAACAAACCGATAAACTGAATCTGTATTTATGCCATAAAGCGCGTGGCAGCAGTGAGCTTAGTACACTTGCCAGTCCTGTGACTGGCGGTGGTATAGCCGTGTCGCGTTTTTTACAACTGTTTTTACTTGCTAAAGCGCAAGGCTATACCCAACCCGAACAATGGGCGCAGTTTGTCTGGTCACTGTTGGCAATGCAAAATCAGTGCGTCATTAAAGACGGCGTTGCCCTGCAATCAGAACACGAAAATCTTGCGGAACTGGTGATGCAGGCTCATGCGTTTGCCAATAAACACCTACCTATTTTTATGGCATTGGGACTTTGCTTCTAAGTTATATCTCTTCAATGAATGACTGCCAGTCCTTTAAGGCAAAGGTATCTACACATCTTTGATAACTCTTTGTAAAACAATGAGTTATGAAATTTCTTTAAGCTAATGATTTCTTTTAAAATCAAGTGCTTATGAAACTTGTGTAGATACCAATGCCTTTAAGGACTG
>JAURYI010000106.1 GCA_030654015.1 Methylococcales bacterium
TAAAAACAAATAAAACTTTTGAAGGGGCTAGATTTTATTCTTTGCCCCTCCAAGTTAATTCACACGCTATTTTGTGACTTTTTCAAATAGCGGACTTGCGTTTTAAGAGAGTATCTACGCGCTCCAGTTATTGATTATGCAGATATAATCTCATAATTAATTTTAGTTGCATGACTATTTTTAATATACCAAAATCCTATTTCTTTATCCAAGACATCAATTATTAACATATAAGAATCATCATTACTATTATGTATATCAGATTCACTAGGTTTCGCAATATATAATGGGTGAGAATGGAATGTACCAATAATTTCATGATTCATTATTTGTAAAGCCGACTGTAATAATCTTATCTCGTTATAATAAAAAGAAAAACCGCCTCCTTTTTTAGTTTTATTTTTTACCTTTATAAGTTCTATGAAATACCCATTATCCACAAGCAATCCACATATTTCACTAGCAACCTTAATAGATGCTGAAACTTCAGCTTCTTTAATTATCTCTAAAACTTGCTCATTTAAAAACTTGAACTTTTTTAAAAACATTGTTCTATCTATTTAATTACAAATCAGTGCGCAGGATGGGTAGAGCTTGCGAAACCCATCACGAACCCGTGTAAATGATGGGTTTCACTACGTTCTACACATCCTACGCGGCTGTCATGATTCACAACGTGTAAAAATCCGCTTCATGGGGATGTTGCTATCGAGTTAGTAAGCACTATGACCAAGCTGTCTCATCAATTTGCCCTATGGCTTGAAACGCCGGCTAGCCGTCAAAACTGACCTGCGTCAACTGTGCATGTCTCATCAATTTGCCCTATGGCTTGAAACGCCGGCTTGCAGAACAGATACCCCTGCATTAGTGTTACACCGCTGTCCACCAAAAAATTACGCTCTGCTTTAGTTTCAATGCCCTCAGCCAATACTTTTATTTTCAATTGATGGCACATATGAACGATACCTTCGACAATGGCTTGTTTTGGCTTACTGTCATTAATATTGCGTACTAAATCCATGTCTATTTTAACGATATCAGGTTGAAAATCGGCCAGTAAATTCAGACCCGAGTAACCCGCGCCAAAGTCATCAATTGCAGTCTTGAAACCAAAGCGTTTGTACTCTTCAAATATATTAATCAAATGCGGACGATCACAGACATTTTCACCTTCGACTACCTCGAAAATAATTCGTTCTATCGGAAAGTTGTACTTTTGTGCGGCTTCAACGGTTGAGCGTATGCAAGCCTTTGGTTCATATACCGCATTGGGAAGAAAGTTAATAGATAGCAGCTCCTGAATACCCAATCGCGCTGCCCACTTGACCGCTTCTACACGGCAGGATTGATCAAATCGGTAGCGATTGTCGTTGTTTACATGGGCTAACACCGAGGCTGCTGATTCGCCGTTTATGCCGCGTACCAACGCCTCATGAGCAAAAATAGTGCGAGCGTGAAAGTCAACAATGGGCTGATAGGCATAGGAAAATTCAAAATCAAGCTGATCCATATCCTTGCAACGATTACATGCAGGAGAGTTGCTTCCAGCCAATGAACGATCAGTCAATAATTTTTGTTGTGGAGGCATAGCGGTTTTCCCTGTGTGAAAAATAAATGAACCATAAATATAGGTGTGAATTTAGTCAGGTAGGGGGCAAGTGTCTTTTTGCTTACCCACCGATTATGGCAGTTCAGCTTAAATGATGAGGTTCACTGCGTTCTACCCATCCTACGGATTACCATATCTCGACCATTATACAGCTTAATAAATTATTCATCATAAGCCACACCCAAACCGCCCAGCCCGCAATACCCCTGCGGATTTTTAGCCAGATATTGCTGGTGATAATCTTCGGCATAATAAAACACGTTGAGGGCTTGAATTTCGGTGGTAATTTCACCAAATCCCTGTTGCGTCAGCCGTTGCTGGTAATGCTGTTTTGAGGCGAGCGCGGCATCGAGTTGTGCTTGCGTGGTGGTGTAAATCGCAGAGCGGTATTGTGTGCCGACATCGTTACCTTGCTGCATTCCTTGAGTGGGATTATGAGATTGCCAAAATATCCGCAACAATTCCTCGTAAGTCATTAGGCTGGGGTCATACATCACGCTGACCACTTCGGTGTGTCCTGTCAATCCTGAACACACTTCTTCATAGCTGGGATTGGGCGTGTGACCGCCGCTGTAGCCAACTGCCGTACTGAATATATTAGGCGTTTGCCAGAATTTTCGTTCTGCCCCCCAAAAACAACCCAGCGCGAAGATGGCTTGTTGAACGTGGTCTGGAAACGGCGGTGCAATCGGATGACCTAATACGGCATGACGATTGGTGATAGGCGTGGGTGTGGGTCTGCCTTTTAGTGCATCGGCAGCGGCGGGTAAAACGAGCTTTTTTGATGAAAAAATCATGGCTTATGGTATTTTAGGAAACAGAATAGTTATTTTTAACGGGAACATGATGATAGAGCAAGATTTATTACGCCGATTTTTATTTGAAGAGCTGGGCGTGCGCGGCGAATGGGTGAATTTAACCGCCAGTTGGCAAGCGGCGAAACAGCATCAACAAGGTTCGGCAGTGGTGCAGCAGTTATTAGGTCAGGCATTGGTGGCGGTGGTAATGTTGTCCGCAACCATTAAATTTAAAGGCTCGATGATTCTGCAAGCGCAAGGCGATGGTGATATTACTACGCTGGTGGCGCAGTCCAGCGATGAGCGCAAAATTCGCGGTTTGGTGCGCAGTCATGGCGAGGTAACAGCGGGATCATTAGAATCCATGTTCGGTCAGGGACGCTTGGTTTTAACAGTTGATTCAGGCAAAGCGCAACCTTATCAGGGTGTTGTGCCGTTACAAGGTGACGTGTTAGCTGATGCTTTAGAAACCTATTTTGTGCAATCCGAGCAGTTGAATACTCGTTTGTGGTTGTTTGCTAATGACCACGTTGCGGCGGGGTTGTTATTGCAGGAATTACCCGCACACGACGGCGATAAAGCCGATTGGCAACGCATAGCCATGTTGGCGAATACCATCACCGAACAGGAATTATTAACACTGGATTGTGAAACGCTGTTGTATCGGTTGTTTCATGAAGAAGAAGTGCGCTTGTTTGATGCCGAATCGGTGGAATTTGAATGCACTTGTTCTCGACCCAAAATTGAACGTACCCTACGCGCAATGGGCAAAGAAGAGCTGGAAAGTATATTGGAAGAACGCGGCGGTATTGAGGTGATTTGTGAATTTTGCAGTGAACATTATCATTTTGATAACATTGATGTGAACACTTTATTATTAGCCGATAATGTGGCTGTTGATTCGGCAACCGTGCATTAACATTGTGTTTCATGACTGGCAGTCATATTTAAATAAGGTATCCAAGCATGAAAACGTTTCGATTAATCAGTGTGCTAATCATCGCCTTATCGTTATCGGGCTGTATGTATTGGGTACGCGCCTATCAAACCTATTTGCAGATGAGCGAGTTTGATAAACATTTCAGTTTCAGCGTCACCAAAGAAGGCGATTTCACCCTGCATTTTAAAGAGCCGATTTTATTGAGTGAAGACTTTGTGTCCTTATCCAAACTGTATACCAGTGAAGATACCGTGACTCCAGACGGCGGCAGACGCTGGCGGTATTGGTTTCGTAAACTCGATGCCAGCAATCAGATTATCAAGCCTGAAATTAAATTTTATTCTGACCTGATTTTTAATAAAGAGAAAAAAATAACCTCGTGGGCGTTTTCATCGTTGTTTTTGCAAATTGCACCGCAGAAATTTTTAGAAGCCTCATTACGCGCTATCGGCGGCGGGAAAATTGATAAAGAAAAACGCCAGCTCCGCGCTAATCCCGAAGGGCTGGAAAAAGTAGCGGATGCGTTACCGAAAAAACCAGCGGTACTTGCTCAACTCGGTGCGCCGTTGACCATTACTGATGAAATTGATAAAGAAATCTATTTTTATCGCTTCCTGCTGGAAACCCAGCGTGTGGAAGAAGGCTATGAAGACCGCGTATTTAATGAAGTCAAAATCACCTTTGATAAAAAAACGCAGGAATTAATTCGCATGAGCGGACGCTTTGCAGGATTGAAAGCCTCGATTAATTACCGTAAATTACAGGGAATTAAGGATGAATAGCGATTTTCGGATAAAAATGGTTTTATAATGCCATCATTCATGTCAGTTGGGCAACACAACGAACCCTGACAAAACCCTGTACAAACATACTGTTGTGAGAACTGTTAATGCTTAATAAAGTCACGTTAATCGGACGACTGGGCGCAGACCCTGAGGTTCGTTATATGCCCAGCGGCGGCGCGGTCGCCAATATCAGTCTGGCGACTAATTTCCGATGGAAAGATAAACAAACAGGGGAAAAAAAGGAATCCACCGAATGGCATCGGGTGGTTTTTTTCAATCGTCTGGCGGAAATAGTCGGCGAATATTTAAAAAAAGGCGGACAAGTGTACGTTGAAGGACGCTTGCAAACGCGCAAATGGCAAGATCAGGCAGGTCATGACCGTTACACTACGGAAATTATTGCCACCGAAATGCAGATGCTGGACAGTCGCAGTGGCGGTACGGGGCATTTCGGCAGCGATCAACCACAAGCCAGTCATGCAGAACCTGCCGCGCCGTCGCAATCCACCGCGCACAGCGCACAGCCGCATTCAATGCCACCTGCCCCACCGCCACAATCTTATGATGATTTTGATGACGATATACCCTTTTAAACAGCTGCACCAATTACGCCACCGAGTTAAGTAAGCCAACCACCAACCAGAAAGCAGTATCACCATGTTAATAAAACGCCTTTTTTTACTGTGTTCAGTTCCCGTTATTATCACGGGCTGTGCTGAACTTATTGATACCCAGCCTCCTGCTCCTGTGTATGGTAACGGCACACCGCTGTATAACAACAAGCCCTTGCCGCAAGAAAAGCCCGCGCCTGTGGCTGAGCAGACTAAACCCGTTGTGACCGAGGAGACGACAGCCGTCACGACCGCACCGCTGAAAGGCAGCCAATCAGTCACTGCGCCAAAAGAATTAAAACCTGAGCCATTACCACAAGGACAGGCGATGTTGACACCCGCACAAGAACAAGAACTTGCTGCGTTGCAACAACAGCAACATCCCGTGTTTCCCGAAGCGGAATCAGAACCCGAACCCAAACCCAGACCTGTGAAAAAACCAGTGCCTGAGGTTGTGCCACAGCCAGAAGTTGTTGTGCCACCTACGCCTGTTGCCGCCCCGTTTCAACCACTCGATAGCTTTACACCTTTATCGCCTGTGGTAGGGTCGTTAGTATTGGCTGCCAACGAAGATCATCAAAAAGGCAATGTCGATTCAGCCACCACCACGCTGGAACGCGCAACCCGTATCGAACCGCGTAATGCCACCTTGTATTACAAACTGGCATTATTAAAACTCAAGTCCAAACCCAGTCAGGCGGAAGATTTAGCCAAAAAATCCGCACAACTGGCGGCTAATGATCCCGCGCTGAAAAAACACAGCTGGTTATTGGTAGCTAAGGCAAGAGAAATGCAAAAAGACCTTAAAGGAGCTGAAGAAGCACGCAATAAGGCAAGTAAATTTTAGTAGCCCACTGTAGGCGCGGATTTGTCCGCGCCGTAGCAACCAATCGCATTCACAACCTACCAATCTATTTTTAAATCATGCAAACCACACCCCACGATGTTTTAACCACACTCACCACCCTCCGCGATTACATTCGCTGGGCTGCCAGTCAATTTACCGAAGCACAAGTGTGTTTTGGTCATGGCACAGCCAGTGCGCTGGATGAAGCCGCCGCCTTAGTGCTGCATACCGTTCATCAACCCTATAATCTCAGTGAATTTTATCTGCAATCAGTACTAACCGCCGCAGAACGGCAAGCGATTGTTGACATCGTGCAACGCCGCATTAAAGAAAGAATCCCCGCCGCGTATTTAACGCATGAAGCGATTTTTGCAGGACTGAGTTTTTATGTCGATGAACG
Source organism: Methylococcales bacterium (assembly GCA_030654015.1). Taxonomy (GTDB): domain Bacteria; phylum Pseudomonadota; class Gammaproteobacteria; order Methylococcales; family Methylomonadaceae; genus UBA4132. Next base: position 5,990 of record JAURYI010000106.1, read on the forward strand.
CGTGTTAGTACCGCGTTCACCGATTGCCGAACTGATTGAACAACGTTTCGCCCCGTGGGTGGAAGAAGATAACGTAGTGCGCATTTTAGATTTATGTACAGGCAGTGCCTGTATCGCCATTGGCTGTGCTTACGCATTTCATAACGCGCTGGTCGATGCAGTCGATTTATCAAAAGACGCGCTGGATGTTGCCCACATCAATGTCGAAAAACATTTGATGGAAGATACGGTGACTTTGTACGAGTCGGATTTATTCCAGCAACTGCCCTCTGCCCGCTACGACATTATCGTCAGTAATCCGCCTTATGTATCTACGCTGGAATGGACGTATTTACCTGACGAGTTTCATGCTGAACCTGCAATGGGCTTTAAAGGCGGCGAATCGGGTCTGGATTTAGTGTTGCGTATTCTGGTTGATGCCAATGATTTTCTTGCCGAACAAGGTATTTTAATTATTGAAGTCGGCAGCAGTGCCGAAACCCTGCAAAGCATATTCCCCGATGTGCCGTTTTACTGGCTGGATTTTGAACGCGGCGGTGACGGTATCTTTTTACTCACGGCTGAACAAGTACAAGAACATCACGAATTATTTAAATCTGCTTTGGAATAATCATGTCTGGAAACACAATAGGAAAATTATTTACCGTCACCTCATTTGGTGAAAGTCACGGTGCGGCTATCGGCTGCATTATCGACGGCTGCCCTGCGGGAATGTCGCTTACCGAAGCCGATATTCAAGGCGATTTAGACAGACGCAAACCGGGTACATCACGCCATACCACGCAACGCCGTGAAGCCGATGAAGTGCGTATTTTATCGGGCGTGTTTGAAGGTAAAACCACAGGGACACCGATTGGTTTACTGATTGAAAACACCGACCAACGCTCAAAAGATTATTCCAAAATCGCCGATACGTTTCGCCCTGGCCATGCGGATTACACTTACCAGCAAAAATACGGCTTTCGTGATTATCGCGGCGGTGGGCGTTCATCGGCACGGGAAACAGCTATGCGGGTTGCCGCTGGGGCAGTTGCCAAAAAATACCTGTTGGAACACGCAGGTATCGAAATTCGCGGTTATTTATCACAACTGGGGCCGATTAAAATCGACAAACTGGATTGGTCGGTGGTCGAAACCAACCCGTTTTTCTGCCCCGATATTGATAAAGTCGCTGAAATGGAAGCCTATATGGATGCCCTGCGTAAAGAAGGCAACTCGATTGGCGCACGGATTGAAGTAGTTGCCTCTAATGTTCCCGCTGGCTTAGGCGAGCCGATTTTTGACCGTTTGGATGCTGAATTAGCCTACGCATTGATGAGCATCAACGCCGTCAAAGGCGTAGAAATCGGTGACGGTTTTGCCTGTATCAACAGCAAAGGCACGGATTTTCGGGATGAAATGACCCCAGAAGGTTTTTTAAGCAATCATGCAGGTGGTATTTTAGGCGGCATTTCCAGCGGTCAGGACATCACCGCAAGCATTGCACTTAAACCAACGTCCAGTTTGCGGTTAGCAGGTCGCAGTATCAACGCCAACGGTGAAGCCATTGAAGTCATTACTCAGGGTCGTCATGATCCCTGCGTCGGTATTCGCGCCACACCGATTGCCGAAGCGATGATGGCAATTGTGTTGATGGATCATTATTTACGACACCGAGCGCAAAATGCTGGAGTCAACACGGGCTTACCGACACTGAGATAAGCCGTTTTAGCATCCACGAAAGACACGAAAAGCACGAAAAAGAGCCATTTTAAATAGTTCTAAGCATTGGGTAATTTTTGATAGCTAAATGTTACGGAGTGCAAACCTAGGTTTGCATTCCAATCACTCACTCTTTACCACTACCCAATTTTAATTTTCGTGTCTTTCGTATCTTTCGTGATGTTCGTGGACAAACCTACCCATAAACTTCCCATGTCTATTCCCTACTGGCGATTATCAGGCTTTTACTTCTTTTATTTTGCGACTGTAGGCAGTTTTATTCCCTACTGGAGCTTATATTTAAAGCACGTTGGTTTTAATGCCGATGCTATCGGTGAACTGTCGGCGTTATTAATCAGCACTAAAATTATTTCGCCCAATTTATGGGGCTGGATTGCCGATAAGACGGGCAAAAGTTTACGCATTATTCGCCTTGCTTCCTTTTTTGCGGGCTTTTTGTTTGTGGGTTTTTTATTTTTTCACGGCTATGGGTGGTTTGCGGTTATCACCCTGAGTTTCAGTTTTTTCTGGAATGCCGCACTGCCGCAATTTGAAGCGGTCACTTTGCAACACGTTAAAACCGAACCGCACCGTTACAGTCGTATCAGATTATGGGGGTCAGTGGGTTTTATTGTCGCCGTACTGGGTGTGGGCAGGCTGTTGGATGACTTGGGTATTGATGACCTGCCTGTCATCGTGGTCTCCAGTCTGGTGTTTATGTGGCTGGTGAGTCTCATCACACCCGATGCCCAACGTAACCCAGTGCATCATGCCGAAGTTGTTGGTTTGCTGGACATTTTGAAAAAACCCGAAGTTATCGCCTTTTTGCTGGTCAGTCTGCTGGTGCAACTGGCACATTCACCCTACTATGTGTTTTATTCCATGTACCTCAAGCACTACAACTACTCCGCCAGTTATACGGGACTATTGTGGACGTGCGGTGTGGTGGCAGAAATTGTGCTGTTCATGACCATGAAGCCGTTATTAAAAAAGGTGTCGTTACGAACCTTGTTACTGAGCAGTTTGGTGTTATCGGTCATCCGCTGGTTACTGATTGCTGATTATGCCGATAATTTAGCGGTCTTGATTGTCGCCCAATTACTCCATGCGGCAACCTTCGGCGGTACGCACGTTGCCGCGATGCACCTGATTTATGATTATTTCGGCGAACAGCATCAAGGCAAAGGACAGGCGATTTATACCAGTTTGAGTTTCGGCTTAGGCGGGATGCTGGGCAGTTTGTATGCGGGTTATTATTGGGAATCATTGGGGGCAGAATTTGTATATTTAATCGCCGCGTTGTGTTGTGCCGTTGCCTTATTGATTGCCTATTTGTGGGTGGGTCGGGAAAATACTCAAAAGCCGACCGCATTGAGTTAAAATAACCCCAGTCGTAATTTTTCGAGAAAAAACTGTGTTTGAAATTATAAAAAGTGGTGGCTGGATGATGCTGCCTATTATCCTCTGCTCTATCGCATCAATGGCAATTATTGGCGAACGTTTGTGGACATTACAAAGAAAAAAAATCTTGCCGCCTGATTTAGTGCCACAAGTATGGAAACTGTACCGCGAGCAAAAACTGACCGCCTCCGCATTGAAGCAATTAAAAAGTAATTCGCCGTTGGGCTGTATCCTCGCCGCAGGACTTATCAACAGTCATCACGGCAGAAAATTCATGAAAGAAACCATTGAAGAAACGGGGCGCAAAGTAGTACATGATTTAGAACGCTACCTCAATGCCTTAGGCACTATCGCCGCTGTCGGGCCGTTATTGGGTTTATTGGGTACGGTGTTCGGCATGATTAATATTTTCGCCTCACTACTGGAACATGGCGCGGGTGATCCCAGCGTTCTGGCGGGCGGCATTTCTGAGGCACTGATTACTACGGCGGCAGGTCTGACCGTGGCGATTCCCAGTTTAGTATTCCATCGTTATTTTGAACGTCTGGTAGATGAATATGTGGTGGCAATGGAAGATGAAGCCCTTAACCTGATTGATATACTGCACGGAGACCGCGAGGTATCTCAATGAGATTTCAACGCAAAAAAAGACAAAGTATCGACATTACCTTAATCTCCATGATTGACGTATTGTTTGTATTGCTGCTGTTTTTCATGGTCACCACCACGTTCAACCGCAACACTGAAGTAAAAGTCAAACTGCCTGAAGCCAATGGTGCGACCGCTGAAAATCACCCTAAAACAGTGACGCTCAGCATAGATGCAGAGGGTGTGTACACCCTGACAACTGAAGACAACGCCCCGCACCCGCTCGCCGATAAAAATATAGACACCTTGAAACAAGCACTGCACGATTTGACGAGCAACAAAACCGATACGCCGTTTATCATCAATGCCGATGGTAAAACTCCGCATCAAGCGGTTATCACTGCCTTGGAAGCGGCGAGTAACGAAGGTTTCACGCATATCACCTTCGCCGCACAAAAACCAACCAATACACCATGAAAAAAACACTAGCGCGAAAAATCACCGACATTTGGTATAAAGATATTATTATCGGAGGATGGTTTATGCCGTTCGGGTTTTTATTCGCTGACATCGTGCGGTTCAGAAAATTTCTCTACCGTCACAATATCGGAAAATTCAAAACCGAACGCCTGCCCGTGCCTGTGATTATTGTCGGCAACATCACCGTCGGCGGCACAGGCAAAACGCCGTTGATTATTGCCCTGACCAAACAGCTACAACAGGCAGGTTATAAAGTTGGCATTATCAGCCGTGGTTATGGTGGCGACTCTGTGCCGCGCATGGTGACAGCCGATAGCGACCCGCAACAAGTCGGTGACGAAGCCTTACTCATCGCTCGACAAACTGCTTGCCCAATGGCAGTTGCCCCGTTGCGTGTTGAAGCGGGCAAACTATTACTGGAACACGCCGAATGCAACGTGATTTTAGCCGACGACGGCTTACAACATTACGCCCTGCACCGTGACATAGAAATTGCTGTCATTGATGGTGAACGCCGCTTTGGTAATGGCTACTGCTTACCCGCAGGGCCATTGCGCGAACCTATCCACCGTTTACAAAGCGTAGATTTTATCGTCGTCAACGGTGAAAAATCCGAACCCAATGAATTCGAGATGCACATCACAGGCGACACCGCCGTTAATCTGGTCACAGGTGAACGCAAACCCTTATCGGCTTTTGCAGGTGAAGACCAGCTCCACGCAGTGGCAGGTATCGGCAATCCAGACCGTTTTTTTAAGCTACTGACTAACCACACATTAACCTTTACCGCGCACAGTTTCCCCGATCATCATGTCTTTCAAGCACAGGATATAAACTTGAAAACCCCCGTGCTGATGACCGAAAAAGATGCCGT
>JAURYI010000124.1 GCA_030654015.1 Methylococcales bacterium
AGACGTTGAACTCACCCAAGCAATCCGGGTTCGCTGAGCAACTTCTTTAGCTTGGGTTTGGACTGGACAGGACGGTCTAACGCAGCGTGAAATGCGTCCCACTTCTCTGGGCTCAGTTCAAAGCGCTGCCGGTCGGCGAGCGTTTGGTTGGCGGCAATAATGCCAGCCTCCAGCAAAAATTCACTGACGCTCTTATGGGTCGCGTGCGCCGCCTCTTGAAGCAGCAATTTTACAGAGGCGCTGGCGCGCACATCGATATGTTCGGACTTGGGCTGGATAACGACTGGCATAAAGGCCTCCTTATGTTGGATTTTTATGATAACGTCCCGACATTGTCATGACAAATATTTTTAAAACAAAAACAAAAACACAGTTCAAACTACCCAAATAACCACTTTAGTATAACCATGACCCATCAACCGCCCCCTTTAATCACCATTATCATTGCTGTTTATAATGGCGCCAAAACCTTGCAGCAATGTATCGATAGTGTCGCGCAACAAACTTATGCCAACAAAGAATTAATCATTATCGATGGCGGTTCTAACGACGGCACTGTTGAATTGCTGAAGGCGAATGATCAGCATATCAACTACTGGATTTCCGAACCCGATCAAGGCATTTATAACGCCTGGAATAAAGGATTGGCACAAGCACAAGGTGAATGGATTTGTTTTTTAGGCGCGGATGATTTTTTTTGGGATACGCAGGTGCTCGAAAAAATCAGTAAGCCTTTGGCCACATTACCCGCGAGTATTCGCGTGGCTTATGGACAAATCATGCTGCTTAATTCTAAAGATGAAGACTTATATTTATCCGGCGAACCTTGGCAGAACGTTAAAAAACGCTTTAAGCAAATTATGAGCATTCCGCACCCCGGCACGCTGCATCGGCGCAGTTTGTTTGAACAGCATGGCCGCTTTGATGAATCATTTCGTATCGCGGGCGATTATGAATTGTTATTGCGCGAGCTAAAAACCGCCGATGCTGCGTTTATTCCTGATGTAATCACCGTGGCCATGCGCCAAGGCGGCATTAGCAGCGATCCACAAAATGCGCTGGTTCAATTGCGTGAAGTAAGGCGTGGACAGCGTATCCAAGGATTAAATTTTCCTGGAGTCAGCTGGCTAATGGCCATAGCAAGGGTATATATCCGCTTGTTGTTATGGCAATTTCTAGGCGAACAAGCGGCTAGAAAAACTTTGGATTGGGGGCGGCGTATGCTGGGCTTACCGGCATTTTGGACGCGAACCTGATGATACACAGCACTATTATTCCGGTCACAGTAATTATTCCCTGCTTCCGCTGTGCAGCAACAATAGAGCGTGCGGTTCAGTCTATTGTTGAGCAGACACAACGGCCTACAGAAGTTATTTTGGTTGATGATGCCAGTGGCGATAACACGTTGCCTGTTTTACAACAATTGGAATCCCAGTATAAAGGTTGGATAAAAATTATCGTGCTCGGCGAGAATTGCGGTGCTTCTCGTGCGCGCAATGCCGGATGGGATGCGGCAACTCAACCTTATATTGCATTCTTGGATGCCGATGACAGTTGGCATCCTGCTAAATTGGCTATCCAATATCAGGTCATGTTAAATAACCCCTCAATTGTTGCTTCTGGACACCGATGCTTATGGCTTTGTAATCAACAGTTATTGCCTGATATTCCTGATCTAATAAATTTAAGTCCCGTTAATCCACTCGCTTTGCTTTTTAAAAATCGGTTTGGCGCACCTACGTCGATGTTAAAGCGAGAGTTAGCTTTTCGATTTGTCGATAATAAGCGTTATTCGGAAGATTGCTATTTATGGCAACAAATTGCTTTTTCCGGTTTTTTACTGGTATTTATCGATAGCTCATTGACCTACACTCATAAACCACTCTACGGGGCAAGTGGACTCAGCGCACAATTATGGGCAATGGAAAAAGGCGAGCTGGATAATTTTTTTAGCTTATATCAGGACAAAAAAATAAATTACGGGCTGTTTTTACTCGCCAGTGCTTTTTCCTTACTTAAATACTGCAAGCGCGTCATTACGACAAAAATGCGTAGGGTTGGTTAATCACCACCCAAACAAAGATCACGTATCATCACTTCTTCATCAGCCGGGATAACCAGCACGGGTTTGTGACCGGGTCGGCCAATGACAGCCATGCCCGACTTGTTGGCAGCCTGATCCAAAACAAAGCCTAAAAAATCCAGCGGCGCGCAGATTTTTTCGCGCACTTCGGCGGAATGCTCACCAATACCGCCGGTAAACACCAGCGCATCGATGCCGCCCGCTTTAGCGGCAAAACCGCCGATTGCCGCCCTCACTTGCCGGCAAAAATAATCGACAGCGAAGGCGGCGTTGTCGCTCACGCTGGCGGTGAGTTCATTCATTTCCGAACTTTCACCGGCCGACAAGGCCAACAAGCCCATTTGGTGGAACACCACTTTGCTCAATTGCTCAGGCGTGTAGCGTTTGGCCAATTCCAACATCACGCCGGGGTCAAGGTCGCCGCTTCGGGTGCCCATAGGGATGCCGCCTGCCGGGGTGTAACCCATGCTGGTATCCACCGATTTCAGGTTCTCCAGCAAACACAGGCTGGCGCCGCTGCCCAAATGGGCGACGACAACTTTTTGATACGCCGCTTCGCCCAAAACGCTTTCAAGCCTGCTTGCGATATAGGCGTAATTGAGGCCATGGAAACCGAAACGGCGCAAACCCAATGCGTTCGGAATCGGCAGGCGTTTGGCCAATTCCGGCAAGGTGGCATGAAACGCGGTGTCGAAACAGACGATTTGCGGCGCATCGAAGCGTTGCAGGCACAAATCCAGCCCCAGCAAATTACCCGGCAAATGCAACGGCGCCAGATGAATCAGAGCCTCCAGCCGGGCACGCTCGACTGTATCAACCCGCCTTGCCGGTTCGGTTATGTCGCCGCCATGCACAAAACGATGCCCGACCAGCGTCGGCAATTCGCCCGCCAAATCGTGCAGCAGCTGGTCGAAAGCCTGCTGTTGATCGCGCACATGCTCATAACGAAAATTGCGCCGCGCACCGTCAGCGCCAAACAGGCTCGCTTTTAACGACGACGAGCCACTATTGATGGTTAAAACCGAGTGCATCAATACGGCCACACCCAATTATCAACTTCTGGCAAATCGGTGCCATGTTCGTAAGCATAATTGCGGCATTCGATCTGCATATCGCGCATTTTTTCTTTGACGTGCGCACCGGCTACGCGCAATGACGGAATCCGGTTAATCGCGTCAATCACCAAACTGAAACGGTCGATTTCGTTTTGAATGGCCAATTCCAGCGGCGTGTTGATGCTGCCTTTTTCTTTATAACCGCGCACATGCATATTGTTGTGGTTGTTGCGGCGATAGGCCAAGCGGTGAATCAGCCAAGGATAACCATGGAAGTTGAACAATATCGGTTTGTCCAGCGTGAACAGGCTGTCGAAATCCTTATCCGACAAGCCGTGCGGATGTTCCGCTTCGGGCGCCAATTTGTACAAATCCACCACATTGATAAAGCGTACTTTAAGTTCAGGGAAATTTTCGCGCAGTAACACCACAGCGGCCAGCGCTTCTTTAGTCGGAATATCGCCGGCACTGGCGATGACCAAATCCGGCTCGAAACCTTGGTCATTACAAGCCCAGTCCCAAATACCGATGCCCTTGGTGCAATGTTTAATCGCCGCATCCATGTCCAGATACTGCAAATGTTTTTGTTTGTCGGACACGATAACGTTGATGTAATCGGTACTTTTCAAACAATGATTGGCGACTGATAGCAGACAATTGACATCGGGCGGTAAATAAATGCGCGTCACTTCGGGGCTTTTATTAACCACTAAATCCAAAAATCCCGGATCTTGGTGGGTAAAGCCGTTGTGATCTTGTCGCCACACGGTAGAAGTAATCAGCAAGTTCAACGATGACACGGGCGCACGCCAAGGCACTTCACTGGACATCGCCAACCATTTCGCGTGTTGGTTAAACATCGAGTCGATAACGTGAACAAAGGCTTCATAAGTGGAGAAGAAACCATGACGACCTGTCAATAAATAGCCTTCCAGCCAACCTTCCAAGGTATGCTCAGAGAGCATTTCCATGACCCGACCATCAGGCGATAATTCACCACCATCGGCATCTTCGGGTAAATAATCCGCTAACCATGTTTTTTTACTGACTTCGTAAATATCATCGAGTTTATTCGAGCTGTTTTCATCAGGCCCGAATACGCGGAAGTTGTTCATATTGTCGCGCATGATGTCACGCAAAAATTTACCCAATGGGCGGGTATTTTCCGCGCTGATTTTACCCGGTGCGGCTAATGCCAATTGGTAATCTTTAAAATCAGGCAGGCGTAAGGCTTTACGCAACAAGCCGCCGTTAGCATGAGGATTCGCACTCATGCGGCGTGTGCCTTTTGGAGCCAACGCCTTTAATTCTGGAATCAACGTGCCGTTAGCATCAAATAATTCTTCGGGTTTATAACTGTGCAACCACGTTTCCAAACCTTGCAAATGGGCGGGATTGTCTTTGATATTGGCTAATGGCACTTGGTGCGAACGCCAAAAACCTTCAACTTTATGCCCATCAACTTCTTTAGGACCCGTCCAGCCTTTAGGACTGCGCAACACAATCATCGGCCAGCGCGGACGTGCTGGAATACCTGTACTACGCGCTTCGGCTTGAATGCGGCGAATTTCCAGCACGCATTGCTCCAGTACATCTGCCATACGCGCGTGCATGACTTCTGGATCGGTACCTTCGACAAAATACGGCGTATAACCGTAGCCTTTGAACAGATTTTCCAATTCTTCGTGCGAAATGCGTGACAACAGTGTCGGGTTGTTAATTTTGTAACCGTTCAAATGCAGAATCGGCAATACCGCGCCGTCACGAATCGGGTTTAAAAATTTATTGGAATGCCACGAAGTCGCCAGCGGCCCCGTTTCAGATTCTCCATCACCTACCATCACGGTAACAATCAAATCAGGATTATCATACGCCGCGCCGAATGCGTGTGACACGCTATAGCCTAACTCGCCACCTTCATGAATTGACCCCGGAGTTTCAGGCGTACAGTGACTGCCGATACCACCCGGAAACGAAAATTCTTTAAAAAAGTGTAACAAGCCTTCTTCATCTTCGCCTTTGTTTGGATAGACTTCAGAATAAGTACTTTCTAAATACGCAGGTGCAAGTACACCCGGTGCGCCATGTCCCGGGCCTGCCATAAAAATGGCATTCAAATCGTATTTTTTAATCAAGCGGTTGATATGAATATACGCAAAACTCAAACCCGGACTGGAACCCCAATGTCCTAACAAGCGGTTTTTAATATGCTCAGGTTTCAGCGGTTCTTTCAGCAATGGATTTTCGCGTAAATAGATCATCCCAGCGGCTAAATAATTACACGCTCGCCAATAGGCATTAATTTTTTGTAACTCATCCGCACTCAGTGCCGTGGTTACTGTTGATGATTCAGTTGTCATAAGTATCCTTTATCAATAAAGCAGTGAAAGTATTTGTGTTGGTAGTGGTAAAGAGTAAGTGATTCATGTCGGAGGTCAGGCTTTGCCCGACAGTCAAGCAGAGCTTGACCTCCAATTGTTACCACTCACTGTTTACGACTACCTTTGTATTTAACAGGTTTTATATAACTGACTATAGTGCATATAAATTATGACAGTTGAATTAACCCCTACAATAACCTGTTAATTAAAGATTTGTACTGTTTACGCGGCGGGTGTATCAAGCCAATCCAGCCACGCAGTCAATGTTGGTTCTTGCGTCGCCGATAATTGCAATACTTCAATATCAGGATTAATACGTTTTGCAAATTCGATACACCGCGCCACATCAAAATTGGTGTACGGCAACAAGTCGATTTTATTGATAATCATCAAATCGGCGGCATGAAACATATCAGGGTATTTCAACGGCTTATCATCCCCTTCGGTGACTGACAACACCACCACTTTATGTGCTTCGCCCAAATCAAACGACGATGGGCAAACCAGATTGCCGACATTTTCTATCGCCAGCAAACTGTTATCAGGCACGCTTAATGACTGCACCGCTTGACCAATATCGTAGGCATCTAAATGACAGGCTTTGCCCGTGTTAATCTGCACAGCGGCAACCCCTGTGGCGCGAATTCTATCGGCATCCAAATCGGTTTGCTGATCGCCTTCGATGACGAAAATAGGGCGGGTATTTTTTAGTGCGTTAATGGTTGCCACTAATAACGTGGTTTTACCTGCCCCCGGACTGGAGACAAAATTCAGCGCGAAAATACCGTGCTGTTGAAAATACGCACGGTTTTCATCGGCATAACTGTCATTTTTTGCCAGAATATCCTGCTCGACACGAATCAAACGTTCACCGTGTGACTCATGCGCGTGGTCATGAGAATCCTGTTCATCATGATGGTGATGATGGGGTTTGAGAGGAGAAAATTTACTTTTAGATGATGAACCGCAACCGCAAATACCGCACATACTGAACTCCTAAATAACGATTAATTCTTTAATGCGCATGGACTGCCCCTGCAACACCGTTACGCCGAAACTGCCGCAATGGTGACAGGGATCATGGCGCGTTTCTAATAAAACAGATTGTTGGCATTTCGGGCAGACACCCTGCCCTGCGATGTTAATAATCACCAGCTCCGCGTGTTCTGCCAAGGAGTTTTTCATCACTGCGTCAAAACCAAAACGCAGTGCATCCGCCTCAACACAGGATAACGCGCCTATCTCCAGCACCACTTGCTTAACCTGCTGAAAGCCCTGTTGTTCCGCTTGGGTTTCCAGCGTATCCAACACGCTTTCTAATAAGGAAATTTCATGCACAGGTATGCGTCTGCCACGTTGTTACATCGGGATTTGCCAATAATTTTTCCACCAACGCCACCGCCTGTCGCAAACTCTCTTCTGCTATGACAGATAAACCGTCACCTAATTCAAACTGAACTGCCTGCATAGTCAATAAAAAACACGGCGGCGGGGCGGCTTTTTCAATATCTTGATAAACCTGCATCACACTAACGGGGTGCATGGCGTGCGTGGTGTAGCTGTTATCCATCGCCGCGTGTAATTGGCTGAAATGTATCGGCTGCGTATTCGCCACCGACGCATCCGCAAATAACACCAGTTGCCGCTGTTTCAAATCCAGCGCGTGTTCAATTTGCAGCTGAAAATCCGTCAATATTTCCACCGCTTGCACACACGCGGCTGGCAATTGTTCCAATAACAATACGCCCAGCGCGTCATCGCCACGGCTGGGATTGCCGTAGCCCAGTAATAAAATCGGTTTAGAATGGGTCATAATTACCTGATGTGTTCTTAATCGCTTAGCGTAACACTGTTGGGAAGGTATCTGAATTTTGCATTTATCAACTGACGTTACGCATGAAAAATCAATAGTCCACGAAAAGCACGAAAAAAATCAAAGCTAATGCGTCCTTTATAAGTGTCTAGGCTAGACCTGCGAGGTTTTTAAAACCTCGCAGGTCTTTATTCAAACCTAGGTTTGAACTCCTCGCTATCAACACTATAAACATCACTCAGTGTTTAGCACTAGCAAAAATAGTAGCCCTAAAGCCTATTAACCTCAAGGAAAACCTGATTATTATAAATAGATTGAGCCGTTTTAATAGTCGATAACAGCGGTTCATACTGATACCGCTATCATAGTGTGTAGCTTTATCACTCTGGCATAGCGACACTTTCTCGCTGGTTACATCACCCCATTTTAGACCCAAGACAGGCTTGCTCTGTGCTGTACGGGTTTCTACAGTTATAATGTATTGGATTATATAAGGACTAAAGACGCTATGACTTTTACAACAACTCGCTTGAATACACTTCTGGCTACAGGCAATGAGCATCTGCTGTGCGGCGGCTTAAAAGGACTCGAAAAAGAGAGCTTACGCCTTTCTCAGAATGGCTTTATTGCTCAAACCCAACACCCCTATGCCTTGGGTTCGGCTTTAACCCATCCTGCGATTACCACGGATTATTCAGAAGCTCTGATTGAGCTGATTACGCCGCCGTTTGCGGATGTAAAAGACACGCTGAACTATTTAAAACAGGTTCATCAGTTTGTTTATGCGCATCTTGACAGTGAAATTCTGCTCGGTGCAAGTATGCCGTGCGGTATTGATGGCGATGACAGTATTCGGATTGCGGAGTACGGCACATCGAATGTCGGACGCATGAAGCATATTTATCGACATGGTTTATGGCATCGTTACGGGCGCACCATGCAGGCGATTGCGGGCATTCATTTTAATTATTCCGTACCTGAGAGCTTGTGGGTAGCATTACATCAACAAGAACACAGCCCTCTGAGTCTGGCGCAATTTACCAATGACGGTTATTTTGGTCTGATTCGCAATTTTCAGCGCGTCGGTTGGTTGATTCTGTATTTATTCGGCGCGTCGCCTGCGATTTGCAAAAACTTTTTTCAAAGTCGTCCTGCATTAATGGCGCAATTTGACGAGTTTGATAATGGTACGTTGTATCATCCTTATGCCACTTCCTTGCGTATGAGTGACATCGGCTACAAAAGCAAAAATCAGGCAAATCTCAATATTGATTACAACTCACTGGACGGCTACGTTGACAGCTTGGGTAAAGCCATTGCTACGCCCTACCCTGACTATCAACAAATAGGGACTGTGGTCGCGGGTGAATACCGCCAGCTCAACAGTAACATCCTGCAAATTGAAAACGAGTTTTACAGCACTGTTCGCCCTAAACAAATTGCCCAATCCTGTGAAAAACCAACGCTGGCATTAAAACGGCGCGGTGTACGCTACATCGAAATGCGGTCTTTGGATTTAGATATATTTAATCCTATCGGCGTTGATGAATCTAAACTGCGGTTTATTGAAGCCTTGTTATTGACGTGTCTATTAACCGACAGCCCGCCCATGTTGCGCTCTGAACACAACATTAATAACGCCAATCAATTAGCCGTGGCAAACGAAGGCAGAAAACCCCGTTTGCAATTAAATAAACACGGTAAAAAAATCACCTTGCAAAACTGGGCGCATAAAATTCTGAACACCATGCAGCGTGTCTGTGACGTGCTTGATAATAGTGTCACTGGTAACCCCTACAATGCGGCGTTAGCACAGCAACGCTTAGCGGTTGATAATACCGATCTGACACCTTCTGCGCGTATGTTAGCGAACATGAGCCAAAACGCACTACCCTTTGCCCGCTTTGCCTTACACACTTCCGCTGAACACGCCCGCTATTTTCAAGCGCGACCGCTGGACGCTGCTACCACCGCGCAATTTATAGCAATGGCGGCAGAATCTCATGCCAAACAACGTGAAATCGAAAGCAAACCCCAACTTCCATTCGCTGAATTTTTACAGCGGTATTTTGACCAAACCTGCTCCCAAGACCATGATTGATATAACAGCCTTACAAACCGAATTAGCGGGTAAAAATCCGCGCACTATCCTCAGAAAAGCACTGGAATCATTCGATAATATCGCTATTTCATTCAGCGGTGCGGAAGATGTAGTGCTGATTGATATGGCACTCGCTATTCGTAAAGACATACGGGTTTTTTCCTTGGATACAGGACGTTTGCACCCTGAAACCTACCGTTATATCGAACAAGTGCGCAACCATTACGGCATAGACATCGAACTATTAACGCCTGAACGGGATGCGCTGGACAGTTTCGTCAAACAAAAAGGCTTGTTCAGTTTTTATCAAGACGGACATAGCGAATGTTGTGGCATTCGTAAAGTTGAACCCTTAAGACGCAAACTGGCACAGGTTGATGCGTGGATTACAGGGCAACGCAAAGATCAAAGCGTCGATACCCGCTCAGATATTCCCGAAGTGCAACTCGATACTGCATTTTCCACCGCCGAACATCCGTTGATTAAATTTAATCCGCTGCTCAACTGGAAATCCTCACAAGTCTGGGATCACATTGAAGCCTACCAAGTCCCGTACAACGAGCTGCACCAACACGGCTACATCAGCATTGGCTGTGAACCCTGCACCCGCCCCGTACTGCCCAACCAACACGAACGCGCAGGACGCTGGTGGTGGGAAGACAGTACCAAAAAAGAATGCGGCTTACACGCGGGAAATGTGAAAACATCGTAGAAAATATTTAAATAATGACAGTTCCAATCTATACCGCATGGAGAACCTTTCTATGAACTATACAAACCTTTTAGCTATACTTTATCGAGTAGCCGAGTACCCTTGTGGTTAAGGTTCGTAAATACCTGATTCACATTTTTGCAATAATCTGGCTCTTACTTAATATTAATGCAGTCCAGTCGGACGAACTCGACCCCGTCACACTGCAATTGAAATGGAAACATCAGTTTCAATTCGCGGGTTACTACGCCGCTAAAGAAAAAGGCTTTTACCAAGAAGCAGGACTTGATGTCACCATTGTTGAAGCGGCTTCAGGTGTCGATGCGGCACAAGAAGTCATTGCCAACCGCGCTCAATACGGTGTTGGTACCAGCGAGTTGATTTTAAATCGCTATCATGGTGATCGTGTGGTGGTACTAGGCGTAATTTTTCAACATTCGCCGCTCTGTCTGGTGACGTTAGCAAACTCAGGTATTGATAACGTCCACAAATTAGCCAATCGCAACATAATGATTGAACCAAGTTCAGCGGAACTGTTTGCGTATCTTCATCAAGAGGGCTTAAACAACACGTTTACCCTGCAACATCACAGCTTTGATTTAAACGACTTGGTGTCGGGTAAAACAGATGCAATGTCCGTCTATGTAACCGACGAACTGTATGAACTCAATCAGAAAAGACAAAAATACAACCTGTTCAGCCCACGAATGAGCGGCATTGATTTTTATGGTGACAACTTTTTCACGCTGGAACATCAATTGCAAAAACATCCGCATCAAGTAGAAGCCTTTAGAGAAGCCACCTTACGCGGCTGGCGTTACGCGATGCAACATCCAGATGAAATCGTACGGTTAATTTATGACCGCTATTCGCAACGTCACAGCATCGAACATTTAACGTTTGAAGCACAAGCGATGCACAATTTAATGCAGCCTGAATTGATTGATGCGGGTTACATGAATATCGGTCGCTGGCAACAAATTGCGCAAACTTATCATGGGCTTGGGCTATTACCAGAGCATTTCGATGTCACCACTATGCTGTATTTCTCCAACTCGGCAACCGACTTTGAAAAACTTAAAATCAAGCTTTACTATGCGGCGGCGGGTGTGTCGTTGTTGAGTTTGCTATCAGTGATTTTGTTTCGATTCTATCGCACCGTGCGTATCAATGAAGCGCGGCTCAACACCATGTTCGCTCACGCACCACTGAGCATGATTGTACTGGATGAGAAAAATTGCGTTCAGGGCTGGAATGCCGAAGCTGAAAAAACGTTTCTCTGGTCTGCTAAAGATATACTGGGGAAAAATGTCATGGTTTTAGTGCCGCTGACAGAACGCGCAGCGGTGGCAAAAGTGCTGGCTGCCGTGCATAAAGAACATATCATTTGCCCGCACCAGAACATCAATTTCAAAAAAGACGGTAGTGCAATTTTATGCGAATGGCTGAACGCACCCTTTAAAAGTAAACTCGATCAATCGAATTTCATTATCTGCATGGCGCGTGACATTACCGAGAAGAACCGTCTGGAAAACACTCTTAAACACGCGGCGCATTATGACAATCTGACTTCCTTGCCGAACCGCGCGTTGATTCTTGAAAAACTAAAACAATCGCTGGAAACAGCCGCACGGCAAAAAACCAAACTGGCGATTTTATTTCTCGACTTGAACGGTTTTAAAGCGATAAATGATGTGCTTGGACACGAAGCAGGTGACGAACTGCTGATAATAATTGCAAAACGTCTTCCCTACACCATCCGCGAAAGTGATTATGCAGGCAGATTGGGCGGCGATGAATTTTTAATTATTTTACAAGACATAGGCTCGCTGAAAAATGCACAAATGATTACCGAAGAAGTACAAGAATTGGTTTGCCAGCCCTGCGTGATTAACGATGAAGTCATCACCATCGGAGTCAGTATCGGCATCAGCCTTTATCCCGATGACTCAACAGAAATCAATAGCCTGATTCACCAAGCTGATAAACGTATGTATCAATCAAAACAGAGTACGCGATAGTGCATAATGTAAGAATCTGCCCATTTTTCTCAATGACAATGTTTGCATGACCCAACTCAACCCCCAACAACAAACTGCTGTTAAAGCCATCGACCATCCCCTGTTAGTGTTAGCAGGTGCGGGTAGTGGCAAGACGCGGGTGATTACTGAAAAAATCGCTTATCTGGTGAAACAAGGCTTACCTGCGCGGCATATTGCGGCGGTGACGTTTACCAATAAAGCGGCGCGGGAAATGCAAAGTCGGGTGTTTAAATTATTGCGCCCTGAAGAAAGTCGCGGTTTGCGGGTGTCTACGTTTCATTCCTTGGGTCTGGATATTTTAAAACTGGAGCATAAGAGTCTGGGTTATAAAACAGGGATTACTTTATTTGATGAGCAGGATAAATACGCTTTATTAAAAAATATCATCAGCCATTCAGCTAATACTTATGATGCTGATTTAATAGACCAGTATGCGGGACAAATTGGGCAATGGAAAAATGCGTTTGTTACGCCTGAGCAAGCGGCACAGACCGCATTGGCTAATATTGCAATGTTATACGCTGATTATAATCGCTGTTTAAAATCCTATAATGCAGTGGATTTTGATGATTTGATTTTATTGCCTGTTTTATTATTTCAACAGCATCCTGACGTATTAACCAAATGGCAAAATAAAATCCGTTATTTATTAGTGGATGAATATCAGGATACTAATATCAGTCAATATCAGTTAATTAAATTATTGGCGGGTAATCTGGGGCGTTTTACCGTTGTCGGTGATGATGACCAATCTATTTATGCTTGGCGCGGCGCACATCCTGAAAACCTCAGCCAGTTACAAAAAGATTATCCGCGTTTGCAGGTGATTAAACTGGAACAGAATTACCGTTCGGCAGGACGGATTTTAAAAGTCGCAAATCAGTTGATTGCCAATAATCCTCATGCCTTTGAAAAACGGCTGTGGAGTGAGTTGGGTTATGGCGAACCGCTCAAAGTGTTAAGCCATAAAAATGATATGGTGGAAGCCCAGCAAGTGGTGTCAGAAATTATTCACCACAAATTTAAACACGGCGGCAGGTACAGCGATTATGCAATTTTGTATCGGGGCAATCATCAATCACGCTTGTTTGAAACCTGTTTGCGGGAAAACAATGTGCCGTATTTTATCAGCGGCGGCACGTCGTTTTTTGCTTATTCGGAAGTGAAAGATGTATTGAGTTATTTGCGCTTGCTGGTCAATCCTCAGGATGATGCGGCTTATTTGCGGGTGATTAATACGCCACGCCGTGAAATCGGGCATACCACTTTGGAAAAATTGGGCGCGTATGCCAATGAACGCCATATCAGTTTATTTGCCGCCAGTAGCGAGTTGGGCTTGGCACAGCATTTACCCGATAAAGCGCGGCATCGCTTGGATAACTTCCAGCAATGGCTGACGAATACCGCGCAACGAGTGGAACAGGGCGATACCTTTGCCGTAGTTGAACAGGCGATACAAGAAATCGGTTATGAACAGCATTTAAAAGAAGACAGTAAATCTAAGGAAACCGCTGAACGCAGGTTGCGCAATGTCACTGATTTAGTCGGATGGTTAAAACGCATTGCGGACAAAGACAGCAGTGAAAAATCGTTATCCGCTGTGGTGTCTAAAATTATGCTGATGGATATTTTAGAGCGTAATGAAGAGGAAGAAGCGCACGACCAAGTGAGTTTAATGACCTTGCACGCGGCGAAAGGCTTGGAGTTTCCTCATGTGTTTTTAATCGGCATGGAAGAAAATATTTTGCCGCATCAAAACAGCATTGAAACCGATAACATTGAAGAAGAACGGCGTTTAGCGTATGTGGGCATTACCCGCGCTCAGCGCAGTTGCACCTTTAGCTACTGTACGCATCGCAAACGTTACGGTGAAATCAGTGAATGTGAACCTAGTCGGTTTTTAAGCGAATTACCTGAAGATGATTTGGAGTGGGTGAATAAAAAACAACTCAGCCCTGAGGTGATTAAAGAACGCGGCATGGCGAATCTTGCCAATTTAAAAACAATGTTGTCGTAATTATGATGGCTATCGGTTAGAATACACGGCTTACGCGCCCGTAGCTCAGCTGGATAGAGCGCAGCCCTCCGGAGGCTGAGGTCAGAGGTTCGAATCCGCTCGGGCGCGCCATTTCTTTATATTACCTGCCCCAATCCGATAGCCCCCAAATACACCACAATAAAATACAATAGCGATAATGCCAAGCTGGCCAATAAATGAATAGCCAGAGCTGCTTTGATGATATGGGTTATAAGAGCGTAAAACCACAGCACCAGCACCACCATCACATAATAGCTTAACGGATCATCAGTGACTGTTACCCACACCATAATCGGCACGAAAAATACCGATAACACATTGGTGCAGAATAAAATAGCAGTGGTCAGTTGAATAAATGCGTCGAGCATTTTATCAAAAAACAACATGACAGCTACGAATGCGAAAGTGAGCAGTAATTCAAAAGCGACTTCAAAAAACGATTCAAACGGATCATCCGTCATGTTGGTTTGTAAAAAATACTGTACCACTGCAAAAAATACGACATTGATTTTTAAAAAATCGGTTGATTCTACAAAATCAAGCGGATTAGTGTCGAACCAACACAGGCGCAAGTAGCGTTTTACTGTATCCAACATGACGAGAGTCTCTCGTTAAAGCTATTTTATTGAGTCCAGATAATCTTTTAATGATTGCTCATCATAACTGCCAAAGTCATCATTGAGTGACTGTACCAGTTGTTTGGTTTTTTCCAGTAACTGCGCTAAACGGGCTTTGGTTTTTTTATTCCAGCCGACAGGCTCACTCACGGGTAATATCATGCGACCAATGGTCAGGTTTTTTTCAAACAGGTTCGCCAGATTTTCCATGAGCCCCAATTCTTTTTGTCGTGCGGTTAAACGAGTAATAATGAATTTGGCTTGCAGTCTGCTAATCATTAAGTGCAACGGTAGCATCACGGCGATTAAGGAAATAAGGATGATTGGACCTATGATGGGGTCAAGTAAAAATTCTAACAGCCCTATGCCTACTTCAACCAGAACAGCAAGTGAAGCGATAAAACCCAGAATAATCAGCGTGGACATATTAGAACGCTCTTTCCACAGCAGCAGATCTTTTCTTACTTCTGCGACAACCACTTCCTGAAGATCGTGAATGCTTCTTTCCAGAAAGCTGAGTACGCGATAAGAACGGTCGTGTGCAACATTATCCATGCGTTGATCTATTTCGGTAAAGTCGGTTTGCTGGCTGGATAAAGCAATGAACTGACCTGCATTAATGCCTAAATTAGATAGTTTTCTTTGCGTAGCGGCAATCAAATCATGATTGCTGGCAGGCGTTGCGAATGCGGCAGGCTGATCGACCACAAACACAAATTTATTGGTATCTTGATGAATTTCTATTTGTTGAATGAGTTCATTCACCAGCGGTGTCATGGTGTCGAACACATCGGTGAACACTAATACCAAATCAGAATGTTCAATGATGTGTGTGGTCAGTAACGAGTCAACAGGGTTTAATTGTGAGGCACTCATATTGGGCGTATCGACAAATAATTTGCCTTTTAAACGATCACTATGAATGGTTTTTAATTCCAGATAGGCATTGATGCGACTGCCTTCGCCTTTTTGGTGGCGTTCGATTGTGTCACTGATCTGATAAAACGGGTAACGATGATCAACATCCAGTGCAGTTCCAGGCAAGGTCACTGAATTAGGTTGATTGTTATGCAGTAACACCGTAAATTTATGCGCTGCAGTTTGAATACCTGCGGTTAATTGGTCTGTACTCAGGTAATTATTGATAAATCTGGATTTTGCCGTGGAGTTGCCGCCAATTAAACTGATAATAGGCCACCATGAACTCCTAGACGCAGTGGTGTCATCCGTCTCAAGCAGTCCCAGATCAAATTCAAGTTGATCAAGTTCCTGAAAGAGCTTCGCCGTTTTCAGTAATACGGGGCTGTCATTGGTAAAGTGTTTTTCAAGGTTGAGAAGGTATTTACTCACTGTTTTTTCAGTCATGATTTTACGCCTGCGCTTGCTGGTTATTTATAGGTACAACGTCTATTAAGTATACACCTAGCAGTTATTGGATAATACAAAAAACACAGCCGATACTAAGACAGTTTTAACGTAAAATAACCTTATAAATTGACGGCTTGTTGTGCTTTTTGTACTTAAAATGCCCCTGTTTATAGTATATTAACCCTTTAAATCAACGAGGCTAACGCAGCAGTATGAAATTTCAAATGACGGCATGGAATAGAAATTTAGTGGGTTTTCAAGGCATTACAGGCTTGTTGATGGCTGTGATTTTATCGGGTTGTTCACTGCCGTTTTTGGGTGGTTACGGTGAAAACGGTCAGACGCGCGAAGAATTCACTCGCTATGTGGAAAGCGTGTTCAAATTACAAAACAGCATGACCAGTGAAATGATGGCACTGGCAGACAATGATGATAAACCCGCCAATATGGATGCGTTATTGCGGGCTGAACAAAGTATGCAGAAAAAGTGTGAAGCACTGAATGAATACGCCGCACTGGATAGTGAAGGGGAAAATGTCAGCCTGTTGTTGCAAAACCGCGTTGCACAGTCGGCGAAAGAGTGTGAAACAGCGGCAAAAAACCTGCACACATTGCTGTCAAAAAAACGATAATTCCAAGCATAAGGTGGGCAGGTTTTCTGCCCACCTAAAAATACCAGCTCATCAGCAGAGCGTATTTTCCTACGGTGTTAAAACAGTATTTTGTGCAGGTTTGCTGTCATCGGTTTCAGGATAATCCAGCGTGTAATGTAAGCCGCGACTTTCTTTACGTTGCTGTGCGCAACGAATGATTAATTCGGCAACCGTCACTAAATTGCGTAATTCCAGTAAATCACTGGTGACGCGGAAATTGCCATAATACTCAGTAATTTCTTTTTTCAGTAAATCAATACGGTTCATAGCGCGTTCTAAACGCTTATCGCTTCTGACAATCCCCACATAATCCCACATAAAATGGCGCAATTCATCCCAGTTGTGCGATACCACAACCTCTTCATCGGAATCACTGACTTGTGATTCATCCCAGTCGGGAATGTTAGGTGCTGCGGCAATGGAATCCAGTTTTTGTAAAATATCTTCACTGGCACGTTCGGCAAACACCAAGCACTCCAACAAAGAATTGCTTGCCATGCGATTCGCACCATGTAAACCGGTAGATGCAACCTCACCCACCGCATATAAATTCTGAATATCAGTACGCGCATAACTATCCGTCAGCACTCCACCGCAAGTGTAATGCGCAGCGGGGACAACAGGAATCGGTTGTTTGGTAATATCTATATTGAATTTAAGGCACTTTTTATAAATGGTGGGAAAGTGTTCACAGATAAAAGGGGCTGTTTTATGACTTATATCGAGATACACGCAGTCTATACCGCGTGTTTTTATTTCATGGTCAATGGCGCGAGCGACAATATCACGCGGAGCGAGTTCGGCACGCGCATCAAATTTGTGCATGAAAGGTGAACCGTCGGGCAAAATTAGTTTCCCGCCCTCGCCTCTGACTGCTTCGCTGATTAAAAAAGATTGTGCGTGCGGATGAAACAAACAGGTAGGATGAAACTGCATGAATTCCATATTACTGACACGGCAACCTGCACGCCACGCCAAGGCAATACCATCACCCGTCGCGCTTTGCGGATTGGTGCTGTACAAATACACTTTACTCGCACCCCCCGTCGCTAATACCACTACGCGGGCAGTCATGGTTTTAACCTGTTGTTTTTTGGAATCAAGGACATACGCACCCACTACCCGTTTATTCGTCTTATCGGCGGTCGGTCGGGTAATCAGCTCAACCACATTATGATGTTCGAATAATTCGATATTGGCGTGTTCGTGAGCGCGTTCAATCAGGGATAACGAGACTGCTTTACCTGTCGCATCCGCCGTGTGGACAATACGCCGATGCGAATGCCCGCCTTCCCGATTAAGATGCAGCTGTTTTTTACCATCGGCAGTTTGCTCTTCGGTAAATGCCACGCCTTGGTCGCGTAACCAGTTAATAGATTTTTTACCATGCGTCACCGTCAGTCTGACTATATCGGGATCGCACAGACCCGCGCCTGCATCCAGCGTATCCTCAATATGGGATTCAATGGAATCATCAGCATCGAAAACCGCAGAAATACCGCCTTGTGCATAGTAGGTACTCCCTGCGGTCAAGGCGAATTTTGATAGCACTGCCACACGGACAGAATAGTCGGCGAGTTTAAGAGCTAAACTTAAACCAGCTCCCCCGCTACCGATAATAAGTACATCGTAATTTTTTGAGTCAGACATAAAAAGCAAACAGTTGAGTTGATAGGGTGGCTTAGTGAGCGTCGTTTAGCGATAATAACGCTTTATTAAAAGGTTCGCCCACTTTTTGTCATTATTTTGTCATTAAACTTATGCTTATTGTGTTTGTCTATTCAGCCCATATATCGCCGCAATGAGTAGTTACCTGAAAAATAGTGATCATTTAGATCAAGAACTGGTGTTGCGCGTGCAGCGTGGCGACAAATCGGCATTTGATTTTTTAGTGCTGAAATATCAGCATAAAATCATTCAGCTGGTGAATCGTTATGTCAAAGACTCCAGCGAAGCTCAAGATGTGGCACAAGAAGTGTTTATTAAAGCCTATCGCGCCATCAGCAGTTTTCGCGGTGATGCGGCGTTTTATACTTGGCTGTACCGTATTGCGATTAATACCGCAAAAAATGATTTAGTAGCTCGTTCAAGACGACATACCAATGATCAGATAGATATTCAGAATGCCGAAGTGATTGAACACGCGCTGCAATTGCAAAACACCGATACCCCTGAAACCGAGTTGTTAAATCAGGAAATAGTGGCTACCATTAAAAAAGCCATTGATGAGCTGCCCGAAGATATGCGTATTGCCATTACCCTCTGTGAATTTGAGGGCTTGAGTTACGAAGCTATTGCCCAAACTATGAACTGTCCTGTCGGCACGGTACGCTCGCGTATTTTTAGAGCGCGTGAAGCCATTGACCACCAATTAACGCCCCTGCTCACACACGGTGACTTTCGATGATTGAAAAAATATCCCGCTTCCTAGATGATGATCTCAGTCATGATGAGGTTCTGCACTTATTACAAACCATTCAGGAACAACCTGAATTAAAAGACGCATTAAAGCGTTATGCTGCGGTGAGTCATGCGATAAAAACCGATGATTTTTTATGGATTCCCACTGATTTTGCTACCCGCATTCAGCAAACCATTCATCAAAGCTCAGTTGAGGACTTGACTTGTCAAGCGACCGATAGTTATTCGTTACAATAATTTTTATTCTGTTAAAAAACGGAGATTTTATGTTCAAACATATCAGATGGTATTTATTTTTATTGGTGCTGGTCAGCCAACAAGCGTTGGCACAACTGCCCGATTTTACTGACATGGTAAAAACCAATGGCGCGTCGGTAGTCAATATCAGCACCACGCAAAAAGCCAAAGAACCCACAGAACTCAGCGGCAAAGAACCACAACTGCCCGAAGGAATGCCGCCCGAAATGGAAGAGTTGTTCAAGCACTTCTATAAAAATCCTGATGGCGAAGACGAAGATGAAGGCGGCGATGAAGGCGCGCAATCGCTGGGTTCAGGTTTCATCATTTCCAAAGATGGCTATATTTTAACCAATCATCATGTGGTTAAAAATGCCGATGAAATCATCGTTAAATTATCTGATCGCAGAGAATTGGTTGCCAAACTGATTGGTTCTGATGCGCGTACCGATGTGGCAGTGTTAAAAGTCGATGCCGCTGATTTACCTGCCGTCACGATTGGTTCGCCTGAACAACTGAAAGTCGGCGAATGGGTGCTGGCAATCGGTTCACCGTTCGGCTTTGAACAATCAGCCACCGCAGGTATCGTCAGTGCCAAAGGGCGCAGCTTACCAGGTGGTAACTATGTGCCGTTTATTCAAACTGACGTGGCTATTAATCCAGGTAACTCAGGCGGCCCTTTGTTTAATATGGAAGGTAAAGTTGTCGGTATCAACTCGCAGATTTACAGCCGTACAGGCGGCTTTATGGGACTGTCGTTCTCCATTCCCATGGACGTAGTGATGAATGTTGTTGATCAGATAAAAACCAATGGTAAAGCAACACATGGCTGGTTAGGTGTGCAAATACAAGATGTTACGCGCAAACTGGCAGAATCGTTCGGTATGAAAAACCCCCAAGGCGCGTTAGTGGCAAGAATTGTCCCCGACAGCCCTGCCTCACACGCTGATATACAAATCGGCGACATTATCACTGAATTTAACGGTCAAGCTGTTGAAAAATCAGGTGATTTACCGCCTATGGTCGGTGTTACGCCCATCAATAAAGAAGCGACCCTGAAAATCATTCGCCAAAATGAAACCAAAACCGTGACGTTTAAAGTGGGCTTATTACCCGATCAGGATAAAAAAGCCGTTAAAACTAAAGCCGAGGTAAAACCATCCAATAAATTAGGCGTTAAAGTCGGTGATTTAACCACGGAAGAAAGAGAAGCGACACAAGTGCCTAAAGGTGGCGTAATCGTGCGCGAAGCAGAAAAAGGCGTTGCTAAAGACGCAGGTATCAGCCGTGGTGATGTCATTTTACGCATTCAAAATGAAGTCATTAACAACGTGGATGATTTTGAAAAAGTCATCAAAAAACTGCCTGTTGATAAATCCATTGCCCTTTTAATTCAACATCGTGGCAGCCCCGCTTTTTTGGCATTAAAACTAAATAAATAACATGGTCGTTGGTCGGGGTGTCGCTCTGCGCACCTCGACACTACATTGCATTGCCTCATTCCCATCGCACACCAGAGAATATCATCATGGATTTTGCCTTAGAAAAATTTGAATGTCTCGCCTATTCACGCCAATATGAGCTTGCCATACAGGAATTACTGAAATTACTGCAAATGCTGGACAGTGGTTATGGCTCATTCAACGAAAATTTCAGCTCCAGTACCATACAGGCAATGCAGGTTAATTCTGATTTAGTCGATTTGCATATTCTGAGCCGTATTGCAGCCGCAACCACCGCGTTATTCTCCGACCCCGAATTTCATTTTTCTGAAACAGGCTTTATTCAGGTTATTCAATATCACCGCTGGCTGTCGCTGATATTTGCCGTCAGTCCATTTCGTAATGCCGATCACATCATTCGTTCTTTTAATCAGAACGGACATTTCAGTACACCGCTACAGGTTGATAACAAAAATCTGGCAAAATTTTGTCTGCTGTATTCGCTGGAATCGGAAATTGATATTGATTTGGATGCTTTTTGGCAGATTAATACCCTACTAGCAGCCAATTTGTATCTTGTCTTAATGTCGTCACGGTTTATTTCCAGCCCCGAAGCTCATGCGAAACGTGAAACCTTATTACGCTGGCTACCCGATCGGTTAGCGGAAATCGGCACGATAGATCAACTGCCTGTGGGTATTTTTCACGATGTGTATATGCACTGTAGTTATTCAGGTTATGCAGGCAAACACAACATCAAAGCGGCGATTAATCAGCTATTACGCAATAAACTGGAAGAACTCGGTTTTAAAGACCGAATAGCCCCTGCACGGTTGCCCGCTACAGGCAAACCCGTGATGCTGGTAGTACCCGAATGGTTTTATTCCAGTCATGCCGTGTATCGGGTATTAGCCAAAGCCATACGCAAAGCCCGCGATCAGTTTCATCTGATTTGTCTGGGCGACCCAGCAACCACAGATAACACAGGGAGTGCGGTATTTGATGAATTTATTGAACGTACCGACGGTGGCGACATCCCCGCTTTATGTCAGCAAATACTGAATATCGCCGAAGAACGGGATGTGCAGGTACTGTATATGCCCAGCGTCGGTATGACTTTGTACACCATGTTTTTGGCTAATCTGCGCTTTGCTCCGCTGCAAATCACCACACTGGGACATTCTGCCAGTACCTTCGCGCCGCAAATGGATTATTTTGTTATTGATGAAGATTTTGTCGGTGATGAAGCGTGCTTTTCTGAAAAAGTCATTAAAACCCCCAACGATGCGTTTCCGTTTACACCGTTTGCGCAAAATATGGACGACATCCCGCAAGCTCCATTACGCAACGCCCCTGCCGTGGTAGAAATTGCCATGGTGGCATCCACCATGAAACTCAACCCCGATTTTTTATACACCTGTCGGCTCATCGCCGAACAATCACCCACCCCCGTGCATTTTCAATTTTTTATCGGCGCGGCACGCGGCTTAGTCGGTTTACAAGTTGCGCAAGTGGTCGAACGTTATCTGGGACAATGGGCAAGTGTGCATTTACAACAAGGTTATGGCGACTACCTGCAAAAATTATCCGCCTGTGATTTGTACATCAATCCGTTTCCCTTCGGCAACATGAACGGGATTGTTGATTTACTGTCCGTGGGCTTGGTGGGCATCTGTAAATCAGGTAATGAGCCACATGAACACATCGACCAAGGTTTGTTTGAACGACTGGGAATGCCCAGCTGGTTAGTCACTACAAGCAATGAAGAGTATATTGCCGCTGCACTGCGGCTGATTAATAACCATGAAGAACGTCTGGCGATACGCTCCAACCTTGATGGACGTGCTGCTATCAATCGGTTATTCGAAGGGCGTGAAGAAATATTCGGGCAGATGGTACAAGATGTGCATCAGGCACTGATTGCACAGCAAGCGGATTGACCATCCTAGTAATGTATACCATAATCTTCACCCCCGAGGATTACATAATAATAACGTGGAGAGAACAATGTCTTTAATGACGTGGACTGTTGAACAACATGGTACAAATGTTGGTTTTGCCGATGATGAACATAAAAATGTATTTAAAAACCTTAATATACTTTATGACTTAAGAATGGGAGGTGCGGGAAGACCTGAAATAACCGAGCAAACCGATATTGTGCTGAATATCGTTGCCGCGCATTTTGCCCACGAAGAACAGGAAATGCAGGCAAAAAAATTTGTCGGTTATGAGCGTCACAAAGCCGAGCATGACGATTTAATAAATACCTGCATCGCAATGGAAACAAAAATCAAGGCTGGCGAATTGGAACTCAGTAAAAGATTATGCCAATTGATTAAAAGCTGGTTTGACAGTCATATTCCCGAATATGACAGAGCCTACGCGCACACCTTAAACAACGGTTAATACTCACGACCATTTTACCGTTCGTTCGCCCGTCAGTGGTATGCCCATAGTTTAAGAAAAACTTAACTGTGGGCAGCGACACTTAAACGGACACTATCCCCCGTTTAATTATTCAATAACGCCCGCTGTTTTCAACTGCGCACGCAACTGTTCAACCCGCTTACGATTGACACCAAAATCCCCATAACCGATACGCGACGCAGAGCGAATATGAAACAACCGCGCCTCGCTATCCAACAGCACATCAATATCATCTACAAAGCGAAACACCAGCGACGTTGCCTCAGCATGAAGGGTGTTTTCTTTTTCCTCGGTTATCACAGTGCGCTCTTGACTCAATAAGGCGTTTTTTAACGCCAGACTAGCGGTATTAATTGCCCCGACAATTTTAAAAGGCGCGATAAAATGCGCCTGATCGGTCGCTAAACTGGATACACAATTCGGACTGGCAGGACACGGTGCCAAGGTTTTTTCTGCCGCGTGACTGGTTAATCCGAACATCATAAAAATAATCGCAAAAAGTGTTTTAGAATTCATGAAAAATACCGCTGCTGTGGTTGCTACAAAATATTATGCTCTTGACATATTTTTTCACTGTCACTGTCACTGAGTAATTCTTTCGTTAAATTACACTGAAAGCCTGTGGGCAGTGTCATAAAATGCTGACAGGTTTTACACAAACCAAACGATTGTGAACGATTGGCTTTTTGCAATGCCATCAATGCTTTAACGAAAATCATTTCATGATTCACAAACTCGTTTTCTTTAAAAATGACCGCCGCCTGTTTAAATAACTCCGACTGCCGTGCCTGTTGTAACATCGTCTCGCCTTCAGGCAACAAACTCAGATGCACAACGCGTCGATCTGCAACATCGGCGGTTTTTTTACATAGCCTTTTTTTTCCAGTAACAACAACGTTTGCGACACCGTACCCCGCGTCATGCCTAAATAATTAGTGAGTGCGGCGGGAGTATCGCTATAACGATTACAACGCGATAAATAGTCCAGCACTTGCAAATGGACGGGTTGCAATCCCAATTCAGCGCATTTTTTACGCTCTTCTGAACGAATTAATGCCGTCATACGTTCAATCAAATCAAATACATCAACTGCTTCCATAGAACCTATACTGAGCGTGATTAATTAAGTTGACACCAAAATATAGTCTACTCTATTATTAGGTATCGAATCGACATTATTATGCCCCGCGAATAAATTACTTTACCTAATTTACCACGCAGATTAAATACCGACTTTTTAAAGGAGCTGTCATGCCTGAATCCCATGTATTTGATACCCATGCAAAAACAGCTAAAGGCAAGATTATACACTTTGATGTGATACTCGATGAACAAGATCAGCAAAAAGCCTTGGAATATGCACAAAAATGGTTGCAAAGTATCGGCGAAACTGATGCAACCGTCACATCAGGCAACTGTTTTTTTTGTCACAGCATGGAAGTTTCTGACGAAATGAGAGCGCAAATCAACGCCGAAGGTTATGCCATTTATAAGCTGGAAGGTTGCCCAAAATAGCGCGTAAAAAACCCGTTCCCGTTTACCTGTACAGCGATTATAAAAATCGCTGCTTGATTCTATAGGCTGCTAATTGCTATAACATCAAGATTACGAACCATCAACAAAAAAAGGTAACTCGAATGAACGACAAAACAAAATTACGCTGGGGTATTTTAGGGGCGGCTCGCATCAACGAGCGTTTAATGCCTGCCATTGTTGGTGCATCGAATGCAGAATTAGTGGCTATTGCCAGTCGTCGCCCCGATGCGGCAGCGCAAACGCTGGAAAAATATGCACCCGAACAACAAAACGTCCGCATCTATCATGATCGTGAAGTCTTGCTCAACGACCCCGATATAGACGCTGTCTATATTCCGCTTGCCAATTATGAACACGCTGAATGGGCATTACGCGCCATTAAACAGGGCAAACACGTCTTGTGTGAAAAGCCCATGGCGTTGAGCGTAGCGGCTATCGAGTCTATCTATATTGCCGCACAGGAACATAACGTCAAGGTCATGGAAGGCTTTATGTACCGTTTTCACCCGCAACACGCGCGAGTTCAGGAACTGATAGCCTCAGGGCTTATCGGTGAAATTCGCTCCGTCCGCAGCAGTTTTTCTTTCATGATGCGCCCTGCCAGAATGTATCGCCTAGCCGAAAGCGTCGAAAACGGTGGCGGTGCGATGTGGGACATCGGTTGCTACGCCATTCATTGCGCCCGCTTATTTTTCAATCAAGAACCTGTTGCCGTCACCGCATTTTCTAAACACGTTGCCAGCGGTGCGGATATAACCACCAGCGGTATTATTGATTTTGGTGAGGGAAAATTCGCCCATTTTGATTTTAGTTTTGAACGCGCCCGCCGCTGTGAATATGAAATTATTGGCACAAAAGGCGGTATCAAATGCCACAACGTGTGGGCGATGCCGACCGATACGCCTATCATTTCATGGTGGACAGAAGACGGACAACAAGAACAGGAACAACTCGCGCCAGCCAACCATTTTCAGCTGGAAATCGAGCATTTCAGTCAATGCGTGCTAGACGGTCAAGATCCGCTGTTATCGCTGGAAGATGCAAAAAATAACTGTCAACTTATCGTTGCCGCCCTGCAATCGGTGCAAGAACAACAAGCTGTTAAGGGTAACGCACTCAGAATGTGGACATTTAAAAGAAAGCGCAGTCGTGAAGTACAAAATGTAAGTGATTCGGACGATTACTAGAGTTTGGTATAAAATAGAAATGGTAATTCATTATAAGAAAAATTTCCCCTGTCGCTAAGAGAACAACCCAATGAACATGAAAAAAAACGAAACTGTCGAAGAATCCACACCTCATGCACAAAACGCCGTCGTGCAAACGGCAGATACTGATAACAGCCAGAATGTCGGCAAAATCCGCGATATTATTTTTGGCGGGCAAATGCGTGAATACGACAATCGTTTTACGTCACTGGAAGAGCGTTTCAATAAAGAAAGTCTGCGCTTACGTCAGGATATGGAACAACGTATGAATTCGCTGGAAACCTTGGTACAAGGCGAGTTTGAAGCCTTAACCGATAAATTGCGTCTGGAGAAAAAAGAACGCAATGATAGCCTGCTTTCCATAGAATCGACGCTGAAAAAAGCCAATGAATTACTCAGTCAGCGGTTAGGCGATTTGGAAAATAAAAGCCTTGATGAAATGCGTAAACTGCGTAATCAAGAGCATGAAGATATTAAAAATCTGCGTAGTAGTCTGCAACAGTTACGCGAAGAAACTAACGCGCAATTTGAGAAGGAACTGGACATATTGCGTAAAACTAAAGTGGATCGCTCCAGCGTTGCCGCGTTATTTGCAGGCGGCAACATTTAACAAGATGCGTTTTAACCCAGTGAACAATGCTGATTGTCTATTGTTGCCATAATGGCAGCTCATTTGACTGAAAAAACTGCCGATACTATCGAGCAGGATAATGCCGCGTTCGATATGCTTATCGAACAAAAACGGTATCAGATGTTAAAGACTCTATTATTGAAAGAGGAAGAGCAACGCCTCGGACAACTAGAGTCTTATTTTAACAATCCTGATGCACACGCCGAAAAAATCGCTCAGGTGTTACCGCAAGCACTGCAACAAACCGATACAACTGCATTGCATGGTGCGCTAAGTGACACCGTGCAGAGCTGTATTATTGAGTCCATTCAGGAAAATCCTGTCTTGTATGCCGATGCGTTATACCCTGTTATTTTCCCCGCCATTAAAAAGTCGATTGCCGAAGCCTTGAAACAAATGATGCAATCGTTAAATCAGGCGATTGAGCAGGGTTTTTCGTTACATCGGTTTGCGTGGCATTATGAAGCGTGGCGTAGCGGTCTGCCGTATCGGGAAGTGGTGTTACGCCATACCTTGGCGTATCGCGTGGAACAAGCGTTTTTAATTCACCGTGAAACAGGTTTATTACTGCACCATGTCTCGCTAGAAGATGTCGATGCACAGCGCGACGGCGATGCAGTGTCGGCGATGCTCACTGCCATTCAGGATTTTACGAAAGATTCGTTTGCGGTTAATAGCGATGATTATCTGGACATGATTGAAATCGGTGAATACACAGTATTTTTAAGTCGTGGTTCGTATGCAGTCTTGGCGTGTGTCATACAGGGCATCGCGCCGTATTCCTTGCGGGAAAAATTTGACGTTATTCTGCATGATATTCATCAGCAATATGGCGCACTGCTGAAAAATTTTGCGGGCGATAGCGCGCCTTTAGCGGTCACCGAACCTGACTTGCAGGCGTGTTTATTGGCGGAACGCAAGCAACTTGACAAAACTGAGTTTTCACCAAAATATATCCTCGTACCGCTCATGGTGTTGTGCGCTATGTTGGCTTATTGGGGCTATGACAACTGGCAATTTGAACAGCGGGCGGCGGATTATGTGCGGCTGTTACAGCACAATCAAAGTATCGTCATCACGCAACAAAATTATCACAGCGGGCAGTTGCTGATTAATGGTTTATACGACCCGCTTTCGGAACACCCTGATACGCTGATTGCACAATCTCGTTTGCAAGCAGATGAAATACAAAGTCATTGGCAAGCCTATCAATCATTAGCTCCTGTGTTTGTAGAACAGCGGTTAAAACAACTGCTGCAACCACCGCCAACCGTCAGTCTCACCCTTGAAAACAACCGTTTGGTGATTACAGGGATTGCCGATGACGCGTGGATTAATAAACTGGCTATCATTACGCCTGCTATTGCAGGTGTCAGTGGTGTTGATAGCGATAAACTGCAAAGTTATCAGCAACAGATTGAAATATTAAATACGCAAATTAAAAATATCGCGGTGTATTTTATGTCATCCAGTACCGAATTAACGGAAGATCAAGCTCAGAAACTGGCGGATCTGGTAGCGGCATTGCAACAAATACAGGCACTCAGCCATTCAATCAATAAAACGCCACATCTGTTGATTACAGGGCAAGCAGACGTTACTGGCACACTTGAAAAAAATAGCGTATTGGCACAAAAACGCGCGGCTATTGTTTTGGAATATTTGCAACAACACGGCGTATTTATTGATACCAACGTTAAAGCGCAACTGGGGCAATTGAACAAAGAAGGCACAACACAGCGCAAAGTCAGTTTTGCCGTGCTGTTTAATTAAGGAAGCCATGAAAATACTGCAAAAAAAAATCTGTCTGTTAGGCGATTTTGGTGTCGGCAAAACCAGTTTAGTAGCACGGTTTGTCAACAATGAATATTCAGAAAAATACCTGACTACGGTCGGTGTCAAAATGGACACCAAATTAATCGCGGTGAACGATGAATTAAGCATCAAGCTGATTATCTGGGATATTGCAGGGGAAAATAGTCTGAAAAAAATTTCCCAAACCTATTTACGCGGCGCGGCGGGATTTTTGTTGGTCATTGACGGTACGCGCATGAATACCCTCGACGGTGCATTAGATATGAAGCGCGGTATTCGTGAATTACTCGGTGATATACCGTTTGTGGTATTGCTCAATAAATATGATTTAACCACCCAATGGGAACTGACAGCCGCACACATCGAACGCTTAAACACACCACAGGAACAGCTGTTTTTCACCAGTGCCAAAAGTGGCGAACAAGTGGAAGCGGCGTTTAACGCGCTAAGTTATGTTTTAACGTTATGAACGCATTACCCGATGCTATACAACAATATTTACACAGCATCTGGACAGAAAACGATAAATTCGCCTACTTAAATTTTGACGCACACGGATTGATTAAACATTGGCATTATCATATTGATTATTTTGGTCTGACCGATTTACACAGCGGTGACCCTGCGGCAGAACAATTAATTTTTTTAGAAGGTTTACTTCCCTATCAGGACAAAGACCCGATTATTATCGAGTCGGTTAATTTTGCCAACGGTGTTGCCGCTGATATTCATATTCTGCCTGCTGACAATGATATTTATGTGTTATTTTTTGATGTCAGCGAACGGGTTACACAACGGCAAGCAGTGCAACAGGAACGGCATACCATCGACTTGTTGTATCAACAACAGCATAAAAATATCGAGCTGTTAAAACAGACGTATCAAGAACTGGACGTTAAAAAACAGCAGGCAGAAACGGCTAATAAAGAAAAAAGTCAATTATTGTCCTACATCACCCACGATTTACGCACCCCGCTAACCGCCATATTAGGCTTTGCGCAATTTTTAGAAGCCGATATTTTTGGCGAACTCACCGACAAACAGCGTGATTGCATCGTAAAAATGTTAGCCGCAGGCAAGCACATGGATAACTTAATCAACGACATACTGGACGCGGCACAGCTTGAAGCGGGCAATATTGCATTACAGCCAGAACCGTTAGCCGTGCGTGTCGCGCTTGCAGACTGTATCGCATGGTTACAACCCATTGCCGAACAACAGCACATCACACTGATTAATCGTGTGCCGAATGAGGTAAGCATTCAGGCGGATGCGAAGCGATTTAAACAGGTGATGATTAATCTGCTGCATAACGCAATTAAATACAATCGGGAACACGGTTGTATTGTCATTACTGGCAAGGTATTGGCAACATCGTTGCGTATTCGTATTAAAGATACTGGTATCGGTATTGCCGCACAGCAACTGGACACTATATTTCAACCGTTTACCCGCGTGCTTGATAAAGATAAGGCGAAAAAAATTCAGGGTCATGGTGTGGGCTTAAGCGAATGCAAGCACCTGATTGGGCTAATGCAAGGCTCGTTAAGTGTGCGCAGTGAATTGAGTGTAGGCAGTGTGTTTTATATCGAGCTGCCTTTAGCGATTGCTTACCAAGATAAGCAGGAAGAACGTCACCATCAACTGGTGTATTGGTATCAGGATCTGAGTAATATGGAATTATTCGGCAACCTGCTCACCGCCTGTAACAATGTTCAGCTGTTCGGCTGTAACCATGCAGAACAAGCAGTGCAACTGTGTACACAACACGCGGCGACGGTGTTATTAATCGACATCAACAGCGAACAGCTGGCGGCGGACATTGCGCAGGTGCAGGTGTTACAACGCCAGCTGAATCAACTGCGTATGATTGCTGTGGTTGCAAAACAGACCCCCGCTGTTGCCATGCAACAGATTTTACAACAAACGCAGATTGATGATTATCTGACCTGCCCGTTTGATTTTAATCAGGTGCTGGATATGCTTGAATAGTGCTAAAGACCTGCAACAGTGACCTGATTACGACCATTATTTTTTGACGCATACAACGCCTTATCAGCAGCATCAGCTAATAATTGCGGATCATCAAAAACGGGATAGCTGGCAATGCCGCAACTGAACGTTACAGAAAAACTGCCACCCTGATAAAAATGCAGTACCTTTTCAAAATCACTGCGCAATTTTTCACATATTGTTGCCGCATTTTCAACGGACGTATGAGGAAATACCACCACAAATTCCTCACCGCCATACCGTCCGACCAAATCGGTTTTTCGTACACGGTCTACTAAAAAGCGCGACATATTTTTTAACACCTGATCGCCGATACCATGCCCATAAGTATCATTGACCTGTTTAAAAAAATCGACATCAAACATTGCCACACTGACAGAGGATTCTTCCCGCCCTGCTCTGGACACCTCGTTTCTAATCTGTTCTTTAATATGGCGATGATTATAAAGACCTGTTAAACCGTCTTTGGACATTAAATTGCGCAATTTCCGAAACCGCATTGCTCGGTAAGCAACAATCCGCACCAGTGTTTCCGCGCGTATCGGCTTAATCAAAAAATCATCACCGCCCTGCAATAACGCCTGTACCTGTAGCTCACTGGAATGTTCGGCAGACAGATAAACGATAGGTACAGCCGCATACGCATCAATTTGGCGAATCACGCTGGCAAGCTCATTGCCCCGATAACCCGGCATATATAAATCCATCAACACTAAATCAGTATTGCCGTTTTCCATCTGTTTTAATACTTGCGTCGGTTCATTACAGATAACGGTCAAAAACCCTGCATTTTCCAGAATCAGTGCATGGTGTCTGGCAACTTCTTTGTCATCATCAACGATAAGCACCTGATAAGGTTCTTCTGCTTGTCGATTGACCAGTTTATCCAGCCACTCTATTAAATTGCCTATATCCAATGGCTTGGCAAGATAGGCACTGCCGCCTGCTTTGACCGCCGCCAGTCGTGCTTCGACATCCACGCGACAGGAAATAAAAATAATCGGAACATTATTCGGAAGAATGCCCTTGTAATCACCGCGAATTTTTTTAATCGCCTCAGCACCCGCCTTATTACCTTCTGGCAGAATAATATCCACGATTAACGCGCAAGGCATTTCTTGTAAAAGACACTGTTTAATAGCAAGGCTATCGTGCAGCACGTTCACCCGATAACCGAATGCCTGTATCTGCTCGGCAATGCTATGCGCCAATACTGTGTCATCCTCAATCAGCAAAATAAGTTTATTATCGTCGGTTTGTTCTTCCTGCTGAATGCTGTCAACGATAGCGCATAAGTCTTCATCCACGACCAAATAAGGCTCTTCCGAATGGGTAATAATGGTATCAAGCAAGTTTTCAAGGTATAAAAAAGCCGTTTTTATTGACTGCTGCTGAACGACAGAAGGCGGGGCTTCCGACTGCAAAAAAGGGCTGATTTTTTCTTCCAGACGCTTTGCTGATTGCGATAAGCGATTAAAACTAAACGTTGCACTAGAGCCTGCTAAGGTATGAATACTGATATAAAACTGCTGTAAATCCTCAGGATTCCACTGCTGTACCAGCCGTTGCTCATAGTTTTTCAACTGCGCAAGACGCTCGACCAGACTATGAACAAACTCCTGTTGCAACGCTCTCAGCTTTTCAAGAAACTCGGCACGTTTATTGGTCATATTGATTCCAAAGCGTTTGAAGATGGCTGGGAAGTTGCAGCGGATTAAAAGGCTTGGCAATAATATCCAGTGCGCCAGCCTGCTTGAATGTGCTGATAAGTTCAGGTGTCGAACGACCTGTCATAAAAATCACGGGGGTATTTTTACACGCCTCAAGTGCCTGAATTCTTTTTAGCGTCTCCAGACCATCCATCTCAGGCATAATGACATCAAGCAAAATCATATCGGGCGTAAAGTGCCGCAATAATGTCAATGCTTCCGCACCCGACGCGCACAGCCTGACCGTGTAGTCGCCGATAGTTTCCAACGCCATTGCCACCATAGAGCGCAAGTGTGCATCATCATCAATATAAAGCAGGGTATTCAAGGTTTTATCTGGCATTTTACACGTTAAACAAGTTGAAAACAGGGAACGGTACACACTATGGTCAACCAGCAATACTAAACGAACCCGTTACATGGAACAACTTTTGATTTTTTCAAACGGATTAATCCAGCTGTATTTTGCTACACTATTGAGCAACACCCGACCGACAAAGGCTCATGATTATGACACTCATCGAAACCTCATTAGCGATTGCCCTGCGTGCTTACACAGGCAAAACCGACAAGGCAGGACAGGACTATATTCACCATCCGCTGAGACTAATGGCAAAAATGACCACTGACTATGAAATGTCAGTGGCTTTACTGCATGATGTGATTGAAGATTCCGACATTACCGCCGCCGACCTGCGCGCAGAAGGCATTCCTGATGACGTAGTGGAAGCGGTGTTATGTTTAACTAAACAAGCGGGCGAAAATTACCAGACGTTTGTGCTAAGAGCCAAACAAAATCCCCTCGCCCGCAAAGTTAAAATAGCCGATATTGAAGATAACATTAATGTCTTGCGCCTAGTGACCCTAAGCGAAAAAGATTTAGCGCGTATAGCCAAATATCATGCCGCATGGCGGGTATTAACTGCGCTTGACTGAGTGTCAGCGTTCCAGAATTTCTACCGCATTGCCATCTGGGTCTCGGCAAAAAAACGCCCGTCGCCCTGAGATGCTCAGGGTATAAGGAACGCCCATTTTATCCAGCCTGTCGCGTATCGGATCAATGTTAGCGGTAGTTAATGCCACATGGCGATCCCGTCCGCCATGTGCAGGACGACCTGTGGTCGGATCCATATTAGGCAATTCCAGTAAATGCAGTTGCTGCTGCTCGCCTAAACGCAACCACGCCCCTTTAAAACCCAAATCAGGGCGTTCCATTTGTTCCAATCCCAGCACTCCTGAATAAAATGCCAATGAGGCTTCGGTATCCGCCACCACAAAACTGGCGTGGTGCAGAATAAGATCGTTTTTTAACATGAAAAATCCTTGTTATGAGTTGAAATGAGATTGCCTATAATAACTTGCTATTTAAAACTGTATTGTGTAATTTCAAAATGTACGAAGCACACACCGTTGTTAAACAATAATAAAGCTGGAGACCTCAAGTGGATATTTCAAAAAAGCAACTGACACCAATTACCCCCGATGAACAACAAGCACGACAATGGGCGATGTTTTTACACCTGTCACAATTAGCAGGTTACGTCATTCCGTTATTCGGCTTGATAGCCCCTATCGTCATCTGGCAAACCAAAAAAGACGAATATCCGATACTGGATGAACACGGTAAAGCAGTAGTGAACTGGATTATTTCTGAACTCATTTACGGCGTGATTTGTTCGATATTACTGTTTGTCGTTATCGGTTTTCCACTGCTGCTGATATTAGGCATTCTTGCGGTGGTATTTCCGATTATTGGTGGCATCAAAGCCAATAATGGCGAGTTGTGGCACTATCCGATGACGATTAATATCATCAAATAATCAATAGCGGTCAACATCAAAATAAAGTAGCGGAATCAAAAATCATAATTTTTGATTCCATTGCATCACTGCAACTTTATCCGCTACCTGAATGTTTAAATCCCCAGCCAATTCTGCGGCTTCAAATAAGTTTCATACAACTCGGCTTCTGGACTGCCCAATTCAGGACTCCAATTGTATTGCCAATGAGCCACAGGCGGCATGGACATTAAAATAGACTCGGTGCGTCCACCTGATTGCAAACCGAACAACGTGCCACGGTCATAAATAAAATTAAATTCCACATAACGACCACGGCGGTATAGCTGAAAATTGCGCTCTCTCGCGCCATAAGGCGTGTCTTTGCGTTTTTGTACGATAGGCAGATAACCCTGAAGGTAATGATCGCCCACGCTGCGCATGAACGCAAAACACTGTTCAAAGCCGCCTTCATTCAAATCATCAAAAAACAATCCGCCCACGCCGCGCGTTTCATTACGATGCGGCAAGTAAAAATACTCATCACACCATTTTTTATACTTGGGATACATCCCTTTACCAAATGGCTCACAGGCGGCAAATGCGGTTTCATGCCAATGCAGCACATCTTCTTTAAATGGATAATAAGGTGTTAAATCAAAGCCGCCGCCAAACCACCAGATAGTCGGCTCACCTTCTTTTTCAGCAATTAAAAAGCGCACATTCGCGTGCGAAGTCGGCACGAATGGATTTTTAGGATGAAGCACCAAGGACACCCCCATTGC
Organism: Methylococcales bacterium; assembly: GCA_030654015.1. Taxonomy (GTDB): domain Bacteria; phylum Pseudomonadota; class Gammaproteobacteria; order Methylococcales; family Methylomonadaceae; genus UBA4132. The sequence goes on from JAURYI010000124.1 coordinate 34,869, forward strand.
CTGAAATTGCCGATTAGCCAATTCAGGGCGTTTGGCAGTTGCCGACGGCGGTAATTTAAAGCCTGCCACATGAGAAAAATTCACGCCGCCCTGTTCAAACACCTCACCATTAGTTAAAACGCGAGTTCTGCCGCCGCCACCTTCCGCACGTTGCCATTTATCTTCAACGAAACGTATTTCAGGTTCTTCACCTTCTAACGCCGCACAAATCTGGTCTTGTAAATTAAGCAGATAGTCTTTTACTCTGGCAATATCATCAGTATTCATGGCTCGACCCGTATGTCATTTGTTAAGTAAATAGTGTAGTAATGCTAATGAACTGCGCACAGCGGTTGCATTATAATATCTATAGCATTGTGTATTTTCGTCGCGGATAAATCGACAGTAAAACGCACATTGGCAAAATATGCCTAAAGTTGATAAACTTAGTAGGTTTTTATTTATTAATTATTAAGTGGTTACTGTTATGAGCGTTATAGAAAGAATCAAAGATCAACTGGAAAATAATCCTGTCGTTTTATACATGAAAGGTACACCTGATTTTCCACAATGTGGTTTTTCCGGACAAACTGTCCAGATATTAGCCGCCTGCAATGCCAACTACATGGCAGTGAATATTTTTGAAGATGCCGAGTTGCGTGAAGCACTCAAAGAATATTCACACTGGCCGACCTATCCGCAACTGTATATTAAAGGCGAGTTAGTCGGCGGTTGTGACATCGTGACTGACTTGTACCAAAAAGGCGAGTTAGCCAGTCTGTTAGCCGCAGAATAATGTTGTTGTGGGCGCGATTTCGGTCGCGCCTACCCTTCTTTTGCTTCCAAATGTTTCCAACGATTCACAATTTTACAAAATAATTCGGCCGTTTTTTCTGCATCATATAAGGCAGAATGCGCTTTCTCGTTATCCCACTCCATACCCGCCGCTTGCGCCACTTTCGCCAACACCGTCTGCTGATACGCCAAACCGCCTAAAGTCGCGGTATCAAACGAACTGAACGGATGAAACGGACTGCGTTTTATTTGTGTGCGATGAATCGCCGCATTCAAAAACGCAATATCAAACGCAGGATTATGTCCGACTAAAATCGCTTTTGTGCAGTTATTACGCTTGATTGCCGCTCTTATCGGCTTAAAAATCATTTCCAGCGCATCTTTTTCATCAATTGCCATACGGAATGGATGATACGGATCTATACCATTAAATTTCAGTGCCGCCTCATCCAGTTCAGCATTTTTAAACGGAATAACGTGCGTTGTGTAATGCTCAGTAATGTGTAAATCACATTCACTGTTCAGCTCAACAATAACCGCCGCAATTTCTAATAAAGCATTTTTTTTAGCATTAAAGCCTGCGGTTTCGATGTCGATAACCACAGGTAAATAACCTCTAAAGCGTTTGTCCAGCGGGATGATGGGTGTGTCCATTAAGTTTGCGTTCAATCCAAATAATTAAAAATGTTAAAGATGATTGCCTTTTAGACCTGCGAGGTTTTTAAAACCTCGCAGGTCTTTGGTCTTCGTAATTTCTCGTTCCCACGCGCCGCGTGGGAATGCAGTAACGGTGCGCCGCGCCGTGTTTTTATACGCGAAGTAGATACAGATTTACGCGCTAATCAATTTCCAACTCAAATTTTCACCCGCTTTTAACGGCGTAATTTCACCATAAACAGCAGGCACAGTCCAAGGCGATTTTTGTAACGTCACAGTGTCGGTATTTCTGGGCAAGCGATAAAAATCCGCACCATAAAAACTGGCAAAACCTTCCAGTTTATCCAGCGCGTCCGCCTGTTCAAACGCTTCAGCATACAGTTCCAACGCGCCAAATGCGCTGTAACACCCCGCACAACCACAGGCATTTTCTTTAGTATGCGTTATGTGTGGCGCACTGTCTGTGCCTAAAAAGAATTTAGCACTGCCACTGGTAGCGGCTTTTATCAGAGCCTGTCTATGGGTTTCACGTTTTAAAATCGGCAGACAATAATAATGCGGACGAATGCCACCTGCTAACATCGCATTGCGATTAAACAGCAAATGTTGCGGAGTAATCGTTGCCGCGACATTAGCACCTGCCGCTTCGACGAACTGTACCGCCTCGCGGGTAGTAACGTGCTCCAGAACCACCCGCAAGTCAGGAAAATCGCGGGTAATCGCCGTTAAATGACGATCAATAAACACCCGCTCTCTATCAAAAATATCACAGCTTTCATCGGTCACTTCGCCATGTAACAATAACGGTAATTCGTATTTCTCCATTGCCGCCAATAACGGATAAATCGTCGTAACATCGGCAACCCCCGCATCCGAATTGGTCGTTGCACCCGCAGGATACAATTTAAACGCATAAACGTGTTCACACTCAGCAGCGGCTTTAATGGTTTCCACAGTGGTCGCAGCGGTTAGATATAAAGTCATCAATGGCGTAAAATTTGCACCTGTTGGCACAGCCTGTAAAATTTCTTCCCGATAAGCCAAGGCGTGCGCCACCGTGGTTACAGGCGGTTTCAGGTTAGGCATAATAATCGCACGCGCAAATTGTGCCGCCGTATGCGGCAACACCGTCTGTAAAATTGCACCATTTCTAACGTGAGTATGCCAATCATCAGGGCGAGTAATCGTTAATGTTTTCATTGTTGAGCCGTAAATCTGTAAAATAGCTGGTTATTCTATAGGTAAGTGTGTTGAAAAACTAACACCAACCTCTATATCTGTTGTTTTTTACGGAGTCTTTATGCCAATTTACGAATATCAATGCAAATCTTGCGGTTTTATGCATGAAGCATTACAAAAACTGAGCGATGAACCACTGGTTGTTTGCCCTGCCTGCACCAGACCCGAATTGATGAAAAAAATCTCAGCCGCAGGGTTCAGACTCAAAGGTACTGGCTGGTATGAAACCGATTTTAAAAGCGGTGCTAAGAAAAATGTCGCAGGTGAAGCCAGTTCCCCTGCAAAAGCAACTAAATCGGAATAAAATAGCGTTAGCTATGTAGCTTGGGTTGCCGCTTTTTGGCAACCCAACAAAAACCTGAACTGGATATTTCATCGTTCCCACTGCTCCAGCATGGGAGCTTATCCTGACAACACTGGAGTATTGCAATGAACCTCACAGAACACAGATTAAACATTGCTCATCAACTCGAAGAACTATCCGAAGAATCGTTGTGTGAATTAGAAAAAATCATTGCTCAATTAAAAGCAAAACCAAAGCAAAAACCAAAACGGCAAGCGGGTTGTATGAAAGGAATTGTTGTTTATATAGCAAAGGATTTTGACGCGCCTTTAGAGGATTTTAAAGAGTATATGTAATGAAATATTTATTAGATACTCATGCCTTAATCTGGTTTTTAGAAGATGATAAACAACTGCCTATCGCGGTTAAGAATATTATTTGTAGCGACGAAGCCGATATTTATTTAAGCATTGCCAGTTTCTGGGAAATGGCAATTAAAATAGCGCGTGGTAAATTAAAATTATCACAACCGCTTGAGTGTTTGCTTGATACTTTAGAAAATCAAAGTATTGCATTATTACCGATTCAGCCTGCACATATTTTAAAACTATTAGAACTACCCTTTGAACATAACGACCCATTCGACCTTCTTATGATTGCCCAATGTTTGCAAGATGAAATAGCGTTTATTAGTAATGAAGAGTTATTTTTGCGTTATGGTGTCAATAGAGTTTGGTGATTTAACGAATAGTGCAAAATAGGTTTTATAGTTCCCACCGCTCCAGCGTGTGAACTCATCTTGCAACGCTCCAGCGTTGCGAGTGCATAAAGACGCTGGAGCGTCAACTGAGGCATTCCAACTCAGAGCGTTGAAACGATGAAAACCAACATTTCCACTAAAGGATATTGAAATGAATATTGCAGAATATAAACTAGATTTATTCCGTGAAATTGATGAATTATCAGAAGATTCACTCATAGAAGTAAAAAAATTAATCACTCAATTAAAATCAAAACCAAGTGCAGTAATTACACCAGAGCAAGCAGAAGAGTTAAAAATCGGGCGTGAATTTATGCAGGAATATCACGAAACATTTAACGCACTGGCTAAATAATAATGCAAAAATGGCAGTGGATTGATAAGAAACTATTGGTGATGCTGCATGATGAGAGTTTGCTTTTACACGGTGGAGCGTCAGGTATTCGAGATGAAGGTTTGTTAGATTCGGCGTTGAATCGTGCAATGAATTTAGCCTTATACAGTGAGCCAGATTTTGCAGACTTGGCAACGGCGTATGCGATTGGATTAGCGAAAAATCATGCGTTTGTGGATGGCAACAAACGGGTCGCGTTTTTGGCAGTCGGTTTGTTTTTAGGCTTGAATGGTTACAAACTGACTGCAACCCAAACGGATGCAACGCAGACTATGTTGGCGGTTGCCAGTGGTGAAATACAGGAAACGCATTTTGCACAGTGGATACGCGAACATTCAATAAATCGTTCTGCTATGTGAAGACGCTGGAGAATCAACTGAGGTATTTCAACGCAGAGCGTTGGAATGATTAATGCACCGCATTTTTATATTAAATATTATGGCTATGCTATGACAAAAGAAATACAAGACAATCTATATCACTATACAGACCATGCAGGATTATTTGGTATTTTGGAAAATAATTGTTTATGGGCTACACATTATAAATTTTTAAATGATGATACTGAATTAACTGCGGCTAAAGAAAAATTAAAAAACAGTTTGTTAAAATCAGATAGTAAATTAAATAAAGAATACAAGGATTTGTTTTCTAAAAATAATTATGAAGTATTTGATAATTATTATAATAAATTTGAAGAAAAGGAATTTTACATAACATCACTTTGTAAAAGCCCCACTGGTAAAGGTATTGCTAAACAGCATATTGCTGAAAATGGACTATTAAGTCAGTGGCGTGGATATTCTGATAACGGTGGTTTTGCCATTGAATTCAAAGAAAAAGAATTGATGGAGTTTATTACCAAAGAATATGAATTAGAAAAAAATAATCAAAAATCAATTATTTTTCTGAGCCGTGTTGTGTATAGCGATGAAGATTATTCTAAAAAATTCAAAGAATCTATTAATACGATTATAGAAGAAATAAATGGAAAAACGAATATAGAAAAACTTCGTCAATCTTGGATTAAGTGTATCGCTTCTTATAAATCAGTAGGATTTAAAGAAGAAAATGAATTTAGAATTATTTCTTATTTAGATAAAACTTCCAAAAAAATAAGGCAATTTCGTGGTAAAAATGGAGATATACCTTATATTGAGTTTTTCAAAGATGCGTGTAGCAATTCAGGTATAAATTTACCTATTGAAAGAATTATTGTAGGCCCGCATAAAGACAAAGAAGCGAGAGCCGCACATTTAAGAGTCAAATTAGCCATTATGGGCAGAGACATTCCCGTTACCATTTCTAAGACTCCTTTTATCGGTCGTTAATAATAAATGCCGTAAATCAACAACCCCTTTTTTATTCAACAATACAGGAAAAAATATGCGTACTCACAAGTGCGGAGAATTAAACACTCAACAACTAGACCAAACTGTTTCTATCTGCGGATGGGTACACAGACGACGTGATCATGGCGGCGTTATTTTTATTGATTTGCGCGACCGTGCGGGTCTTGTACAAGTTGTGGTTGATCCCGATTATGCCGAAGCCTTTGCTACCGCTGAACAGGTGCGTAGCGAATACGTTTTACAAATTACCGCCGTGGTGCGTCATCGTCCAGAAGGCACAACTAACGCCAATATGCACTCTGGCGAAATTGAGCTGTTAGCCAAAAATATCGTGGTATTAAACGAGTCGGAAACGCCCCCGTTCCCCGTCGAAAGCGATATCGAAGTCAACGAAGAGTTACGCTTAAAATACCGTTACATCGACTTGCGCCGCGTGGCGATGCAGGAAAAAATGAAGGTACGCCGCGATGTCACTCGCGTATTGCGTAACTTCCTCGATGACAACGAATTTTTTGAAATCGAAACACCGTATTTGACTAAAGCGACTCCTGAGGGCGCGCGAGATTACATCGTACCAAGTCGCACCCACGAAAATTCATTTTTCGCGTTGCCGCAATCGCCACAGTTATACAAACAAATGCTGATGGTGGCGGGTTTTGACCGTTATTATCAAGTCGTGCGTTGTTTCCGTGATGAAGATTTACGCGCCGACCGTCAACCTGAATTTACCCAGCTTGATATTGAAACTTCGTTCATGACCGAAGACCAAATTATGGTCATCATGGAAGAAATGATTCGTCAGTTATTTGCTAAAGTCATCAACGTGGAATTGGATGCAATATTCCCGCGTATTACTTATGCTGAAGCTATCTCACGTTACGGTATCGACCGCCCAGATTTGCGCATTCCGCTGGAATTAGTAGACATCGGCGACGATATGAAAGCCGTTGATTTCAAAGTCTTCTCCGCACCTGCTAACGATCCTAAAGGTCGTGTCGTTGCTATGCGTGTACCCAATGCAGGTGATTTAAGCCGTAAAGACATTGAAGACCTGACCAAATACGTCAGCATCTACGGTGCGAAAGGCTTGGCTTATATTAAAGTCAACGACTTGGAAGCGGGCATTGATGGCTTGCAATCACCAATTGTTAAATTTGCTCCTGCCGAAGTCTGGGCAAGCGTACTGGCTAAAACTGGCGCACAAACAGGCGATTTAATTTTCTTTGGTGCGGATAAAGCCAGCATCGTCAATGAAGCAATGGGCGCATTGCGCGTTAAATTAGGTCATGACCTGAAATTGCTGCAAGGCGAATGGAAGCCTGTATGGGTCGTTGATTTCCCTATGTTCGATTGGGATGAAAAATCAGGTCGTTTCAACGCTATTCACCACCCATTCACCGCGCCTAGTTGTTCAGTGGAAGATTTGGTTGCCAACCCTGCGAGTGCGTTATCACGCGCTTACGACTTGGTATTAAACGGCACGGAAGTCGGCGGTGGTTCAATTCGTATCAACCGCACAGCAATGCAGCAAACTGTGTTTGAAATTTTAGGCATTGGCGAAGAAGAAGCCCGCGAAAAATTCGGTTTCTTATTAGATGCGCTGAAATACGGTGCACCGCCCCACGGTGGTTTGGCGTTCGGTCTGGATAGATTGGTGATGTTAATGACGCACTCAACCTCTATCCGTGACGTTATCGCCTTCCCTAAAACCCAATCAGCCGCTTGTCCATTAGTGAGCGCACCTGCGGTAGTGACCGATGAACAATTGAAAGAATTGGGCATACGGTTAATTAAACCTGCTGGCAAAGCAAAAGAATAACGCTACACTTGAAGACGCTTTAATGGCTGCCAGTTCTTAAAGGACTGGCAGTCATGCTTAATTAAATATCGCACTATCCATTCACTAAAATATCATTGAGATTATTATGAAGAAAATCATGTTGTTATCAGGCTTATTATTACTCAGCCCATTAAGCTATGCAGGCGCAGACGAACCGATAGAAATCTATTCTGCGCGTTTAAGTGCAGACGACCACACCAACAGCGACGGTAAAAAACTAACCGCTGTTGCCGATATTATTCGTCAGGATCGCGCTAATTTTCATAAATTCAACCTGCGTGATAACGACGATACCGCCGACAGTTTTTTTGAAGATGCCAAACACCGTGAACGCATACCCACTATGTTGAAAAAAGGCAGTATCGACAAAGCAACGGCTAAAAGCATCCTCAACGGCACACCCTTGGTGACCGTGACAATCTACGCTAAATACATCGAAGTATCCCTGTTGCACGAATGAAATCCCTAGCCGCTCTCTTTTGCTTAGCCCTGTTGAGCAATAACGCTCATGCGGTGTGCGACCAAAATGCCGATAAGTTAATCAAAGCCTATCCTGAACATTTAATCGCCTGTGAGAATAACAATCTCGTGTGGCGTAATGGCGAGCGGCAACTGTATGACGATGGCAAACAAAAAACCTTCGACCAACTGCTGGAACAAGCGGATGTAGAAGATATGTTTGCCTTCCCCTACCCTGTCGGCGCAAACTCCTACGCCCCGCCTGCATTAAATGTTGACGCTGGACGCATCAGAAACGAAGAGTTTTTTAAGCGGATGTACGGCGCGAGTCAATCCGCCGTTAAAGACAATTTAACCACCCTGAAATGGCTACCCAAATCAGACGGCGAAACGCTTAAAATTCAAAGCGTCAACGGTGTCGCCGCCAAATTGGAACAAGTCTCCAAAGAATTAGACGAACTTCCGCCCGCATTAAAAAAATACGTCATCGACACCTCAGGCACCTTCAACTGGCGCGTCATCAGCGGCACAGACCGACTCAGCAACCATTCTTTCGCTATCGCCATCGACATCAACACCAAACACGCCGATTATTGGCAATGGGCAAAAGGCGGGTATGCCTATAAAAACTCAATTCCGCACGAAATTGTCGAAATTTTTGAAAAACACGGCTTTATCTGGGGCGGCAAATGGTATCACTACGACACCATGCACTTTGAATACCGACCTGAGTTGTTGATTAATTGATATTACGCACAAGAAAATTTTTGTCCACGAAAGACACAAAAAGCACGAAAAAGACTAAAAAATCATAATGTGTATGAATTGACGTGTGAACAAGACACATTAGCTTTGATTTTTTTGTGCCTTTCGTGCTTTTCGTGGACTATTGCTTTTTCATGCGTAACATCCGTGAGTAACTGATTGCTAATTCCGCTTGTCACAAACAGCATTGTCATAAATTTGCAGTGCTTTAGTCATATACTAATCGCCTATCGCTTCTCATTTTTTACAACCAGCCCCCATGTATAAAATACACACCGCAAAGCTGTCCTACGATTTTAAAACCCTGCGTAATCTGATGGCGAAAGCCACGCCGCCGCGTTCGGGGGATTATCTTGCGGGTGTGGCGGCTGCCAATCATCTGGAGCGCGTGGCGGCGCAGTGGGTGCTTGCCGATGTGCCGCTGAAACAATTTCTCAATGAAGCATTGGTGCCTTATGAACAGGATGAGGTGACGCGCTTGATTATTGATGAACATGACAGTGTGGCGTTCGCGCCTGTCAGTCATTTCACGGTCGGTGATTTTCGTGATTGGCTATTATCGGAGCAAGCGACCACCGAAGTATTAACCAGCATTGCCGCTGGTTTAACCCCTGAAATGGTGGCGGCGGTGTCTAAAATTATGCGTATTCAGGATTTAATTCTGGTGGCGAAAAAATGCCGCGTGATTACCCGTTTTCGTGGCACGATAGGGTTAGAAAATCGCCTGTCTACCCGTTTACAACCCAATCATCCGACCGATAATCCAGCGGGCGTTGCCGCCAGTTTATTGGATGGTTTGTTGTATGGTTGTGGTGATGCGGTTATCGGTATTAACCCTGCATCGGACAATCTGGAAGCCACCTCGCGTTTGCTTTATATGTTGAATGACGTGATCGACCGTTATGCGATACCGACACAATCCTGTGTGCTGGCTCATGTCACCACCACCTTAAAAGCCATTGAACAAGGCGCGCCCGTTGATTTGGTGTTTCAATCCATTGCAGGTACGCAACAAGCTAATGACAGTTTTGGTATCAATCTGAATATCCTACACGAAGCCCATCTCGCCGCGCTGGAACTAAAACGCGGTAGCTTATTCGATAACGGAATGGGCAGTAACTGTATGTATTTTGAAACGGGACAAGGCAGTGCCTTATCCGCTAATGCGCACCAAGGACTGGATCAGCAAACCTGCGAAGCTCGCGCTTATGCGGTTGCCCGCAAATTTAAACCGCTGTTGGTCAATACGGTGGTCGGTTTTATCGGCCCTGAATATTTGTATGACGGTAAACAGATTATTCGCGCTGGGTTGGAAGATCATTTTTGCGGAAAATTATTGGGGCTGCCGATGGGTTGTGATGTCTGTTACACCAACCACGCCGAAGCCGATCAGGATGATATGGATATGCTGTTGACGCAGTTCGCAGTGGCGGGCGGTACGTTTATTATGGGCGTACCCGGAGCAGATGATGTGATGCTCAATTATCAATCGACTTCGTTTCATGACGCGCTGTATGTGCGCCAAGTGTTGGGCTTACGACCTGCACCAGAATTTGAACGCTGGTTGCAACAACACGGCATTTTTAATGCGGATAATCAATTGATAGCACAACGCGATATACCCGCGTTATTTAAACCCGCAGTACAAAAACTGACTGGAGGCGGCAATGGCTGATTCTAAAGACTTATGGTACAGCTTGAACCAATTCACCCCTGCGCGTATTGCCCAAGGACGCGCGGGTATGAGTCAAACCACACGTAATAGTCTGGAGTTTCAATTAGCCCACGCCTTAGCGCGTGATGCCGTCAATATCCCGCTGGATTTTATAAAACTCGAACAAGACATCAACGCGCTGAGCTATACAACGCTGACACTACAAACGCAGGCAGACAATCAGCGGCTGTATTTGCAACGCCCCGATTTAGGGCGTTTGTTAAGTGAATCAGCAATAAGCTGTTTGCAACATAAACCAAGCATTCAAGCGGATGCTGTCGTTGTGGTGGCGGACGGTTTATCATCCAAAGCCATAGAGCAACACGCAGTACCGTTTTTACGTTTACTATTACCTGAACTGCAAGCCAAGGCGTACCAACTGCCGCCTGTCTGCCTAATAAAACACGGGCGCGTTGCCATTGGTGATGCGGTCGCCGATTACTATGCCGCTCGTTTGTGTATCGTGTTAATCGGTGAACGTCCTGGTTTAAGTTCGCCTGACAGTATGGGAATTTATTTCACCTATCAGGCTAAATCAGGTATCAGCACCGATGCTGACCGTAACTGTATTTCCAATATTCACAGTAACGGACTGAGTTATGAATCAGCATTAAAAAAGCTGTTGTTTTTAATACAGGAAGCGGAAAAATGTCAATTTTCGGGCGTGAATTTAAAAGATGAAACTACCGAAAATAGCCTGTTACATGAACAACAGCAAATTAATTTTTGGTCGCGTTAAAAATTAAAGTGTTTTTGCAAAGATGTCGTTCCAACACTCCAGAGACTGTGAAAGTATTTATGTGGGAGGGGCTTT
>JAURYI010000137.1 GCA_030654015.1 Methylococcales bacterium
TAACCAAGGGTTTTATTAAATGTCATGCTGTTTTTCAAACAGCATTTGCGGTTTAACTGTTGCTTACTGGTCAGGGCGGTGTGAAATAGCGGAGTCAAAAATTATGATTTTTGACTGCATCATGGACATTGAAATTACGGGGAAAAGCTATTTTCCAGTCGTGCTAATACGCACCGAGTATGAATAAAGATGTTTTTAGGCATTGCACGCAAAAAAGGAGCTTTGAGCCTATATAAATAAACCTCCGAAGTCGTGAAGACCTCGGAGGTTTTGAGAGATTGATGTTGCGCATCTGTCCACAAAAAAGCGTTTTATCGGCTTTCATTTTTTGTGGCGTTATTAAGCGTTATTTGTCACGAATCCGAAAACTATCGTGACAACTTTTACAGGTTTTACCGACTTCGCCAAACTGCGCTTTAATGGCGGCAACATCACCTGTTGCGGCAACTTCTGCTAATTTTGTCGCTTCTTTATTGAGGCTTAAGCCGATTTCTTTTGCCTTGTCCTGATCTTTAAAAAACTCTGGTTTAAGGTGTGATTTTTGCCAACCTATGCCTTTATCAGTACCTTCACCATAAAGCGATCCAAGACCAGAATTAGCGGTTGCCGCTATCGCATTGGCTGCTGCTTGTATGTCTTCTTTGTTATAAGTTTCAGGATGATCGACCACCTGCGCTTTAATTTTTTTCGCATTCCAGCCCATAAATTCATACGCGGATTGACGAATTTTGATTTGATCTTCAACAGGTCCTGCAAGAACTGTCGTTGTGGTTGCCACGGTAATGGCTAAAACAAAGAGATATTTAATGTTCATAGTTTTGAGTATTGTTGTGAATGGAATAAAGGGTTTTTAACTTACCAAGAGGAAGTAGCTGCGGGCAGTGTATTACTTTGAGTAGTGGAAAAATAATCTGGGATGCCACGATAAATAACCCATGTCAGTGCAAGCGCAAGCACCAAAGCGAATAAAAATCGGCTTAAATAACGATTGGAACAAACATTGGTATCCGATTCAGCAAGCAGTTTTTTGCCTGTCAGCATGGGTAAAACAAGATTTTGTTGTTTATGCCAACGGTAAAAGCCGATAGCGGCAAGATGCAAAACAATCAGCACCGTCAAGACATCAAAAGTCAGACTGTGCCACGCGCTAATCGTATCACTGACGGCTTTATCAATCAGATTCACCCACGTTCCCTGAAAAGCAATGTCATCATTGGCAAACAAGCCACTACCCGCGACCAATAACACCGCACCCAAAATGGCAAACACAGCCAACGCACCAAGCGGATTATGACCTTCGCCATGCCAACGACCATCCAGATAAGCTTGCAGGCGTGCTGGCGTGGGTAGAAAACTGGCAAACTGCGCATAGACAGTTCCCACAACTCCCCAGATCAGCCGAAATATCAGTAAACCCAACACCAGCACACCAAAATACCCGTGCCAATCAATCAGCGAGCCGCCCAGTTTAGCTGTGATGTACGCGCCTAATACGCCCACCACCAGCAACCAATGAAAAATCCGCAATGGCAAATCCCACACCACCACAGCTATCAGCGTTTTTGGTTTCAAATCCATGATTAAGCCTCTACAGATTGTTTGGCACTTAATTTTAACTAGCGTATTTGACTGTGCAGCCGTAAGGTTTAGTGGTGTTTTTGCTGATGCTTTTACCTGCCGCTAATTCAACCAACGCTTCGCTGATGTAGTTTTCTGCTTTGGCGATGTCTGTCTGGTCAGCGGAAGGAATGCTGTCGATAGCACCTTTATAAAGTAATACGCCTTCTGGATTAATGATAAAAAACTGTGGGGTATTGGTTGCCGCGTACAGTTTGCCTATCGTGCCTTCTGGGTCAAATACGGTGTTAGCGGGCGTTGCACCACGTTCCGCGTTTACTTTTTTGGCCGTTTCGCCATCAACAAAACCTTGTTTGCCAGCGGCTGAGGAAATGATTTGTAACCAGACGACACCTTGCGCGGCAGCTTGTTTTTGCAGGTTTGGAATGTTGCCTGATTCATAATGTTTTTTCACAAATGGGCATTCATGATTAGTCCATTCCAGAATGACGGTTTTACCGTGCAAATCGGCAAGATTAAGCGTTTTGCCGTCAGCGGTAGCAGCTGAAAACAAGGGCGCGGGCTGATTGATAACAGGTTCTGCTTGCGCACTGAACGTGGCAAACACCAACAGCAAACTGGCAAAAATAAATGATGAAAAATGTTTTTGTGACATGATAATTCCTGATAAAGGCTAAAAATAAAACGGCAATGCCGTGGTTTTGAATACAACGGGCTAACTTTTCTACAACATACACACTCCTTTATTGGTTAATAACGGCAACCGCTTGGATTGCGCTCACCGTCTGTGTGACGATTTCAGGGGTTAATATTTGCGGCAAAATAACGGGTTTTTCTGCCGTTCCTGCTGGATAAAACAAATACAGCGGCACACCGCTACGATCAAAGTCGGCAAGAATGTGAGTTATTTCAGCATCACGGTTAGTCCAATCGCCTTTTAGATAGGTGATACCGCCATTTTTAAAGGTGTCGATAACCGTTTGCTGACTTAACGCCACTTTTTCGTTGACCAAACAACTGATACACCATGCCGCCGTAAAATTCACAAAGACGGGTTTGCCCGCCGCGCGTAATTCTTTAAGACGCGCCGCACTGTAGGCTTCCCAATGCTGGTCATGACTGACTACGTTGTCAGGTTGCGCAGTGGCAGCCAAGGTATTAATGGCAACAATGCCGCCTAACAGCGCGACAAGCAGAAATACACTCGCCACACTTGCACCGCTAAACCGTGCGGTAGTGGCTGACAATTTGGTTGCCTCATAAAGCCACGCGGCAAAGGCAATCGCTACCATACCTGCCAAGGCAACCGCTACCGCGTTGATACCCGCTTGTTGCGCCAATACCCAGACCAGCCACACGCTGGCGGCATACATAGGAAAAGCGAATCCTTGCTTTAAACGTTCCATCCATAAACCAGGTTTTGGCAAGCGTCGCTGTAATGAAGGCCAATGACTGAGCAGTAAATACGGCAACGCTAAACCAAAACCCAGACTCTGTAACACTGCTATCTGTATCAACGGCGGCTGTGTGAGGGCGAAACCCAACGCCGCGCCCATGAACGGTGCGGTGCAGGGCGTGGCGACAATACTCGCCAATACGCCTGTAAAAAAACTGCCCGAATACCCTGAACGGTTTGCCAGATTAGAACCGACTCCCATAATCGAGCCGCCAATAGTGAACACGCCCGATAAACTCAGTCCAACCGCAAACATTAAATACGCCACCAGTAACACAAATAACGGCGATTGAAATTGAAAACCCCAGCCGATTTCCGCGCCGCCTGATTTCAAGGCAATCAGCAACACACCTAACAATAAGAAACTGAGTTGTATGCCAGCGGTGTAAGCCCAGCCATGCAGTCTGGTGTGCAAAGGGTCTTTATCGGCGTGTTGAATTAAGGACAAGGCTTTAATCGACAGCACAGGAAATACGCAGGGCATCAGGTTTAATATGAGTCCACCCAATAACGCGAGCAACAAGGCTGAACTGAGTACCAAATCAGCGGCGGTGTCTTTTGAATCGCTAACAGGTGCGGCGGTCAGCGGCACGGTGACGCTGTAACCGCGTGTTATCGAGCCGTTGCCTGTTTCTTTGGTAACCGCCAAAATGCCACTGAGAACGGCATCTTGGGTCAGCGGTGCGTCACCTGATTTGAGTTGCAATTGCAGACTATCGCCATCAACGCTTTGGATTTGTGCCGCGCTATGAACGACTTTGCCCCACTCATCGGGATAAAACTGAATTTTTTTGATAAACGTTGCGCGTTGCGCCAATCCTTTTGCATTCAGCAATAACTGTTCACCCTTGGCATGAAGACTGAATTGCCAAGGGCTATCTAAAGGTAACGCGGCGAGCGCGTTGGCAATCAGTGGGCTACCGTGCCCACCTTCAACACCTGCCGATAACACAGGTAAATCAAGCTGTAAATCAGCTTCTTGAGGAATACATTCTTCTTTGCAAACCAGCCACTTTACTTTGGCTTTAACAGCAAATGCGCTACCAATCACCGCATCGCTGGGTATTTTCAGTTTGGACAGTAAAATAACTTCATGGCTATAACCATAATTGGTCACAGGCCCTAATGTGATGTGTTCAGGCACTGGCCATAAAATATCGCTGACCGTTGCACCTTTGGGTAATTCATAGTCTATCGTGGTCGGCAAACCAGAATCACCAGAGTTTTTCCAGTAAGTATGCCAATGAGGAATAATCAGTTGCTGCACGCCAACCAGAATTTCATCGCCCGAATGTACGCCATCGACAGAGGCAATCAGTTGTACCTTAACTTGATCGGTAGCGGCAAAAGAATCCGCCGCCTGAGTAGTAAAGCTCATTGACCCCATCAACAGGGCGATAAAAAGAACGTGTAGTATTTTCATAGTCATAGCTAAAGTTGGTTTATTATCGGTAAAGCATGACTGGCAGTCATAAAGCCACGCAACCGATTTTATTTTGCGCGAGCTTTAATTTTATCAATACCTGCCAATGCGCATTCTTCGTCAATTTTCGCGCCGCCTACACCGATAGCACCGATAATTTCTTCGCCATCTTTCAGTAAGATACCACCAGGTCTGGCGTTAAAATGCGGGTTTTCAGCGAGTTTTTCCGCCAGTGCTTTGTCGGTGTCTTTTTGTTTGAACAATTGACTGGTTGCGGTTTTAAAATGCAGGGCGGTTATGGCTTTATTGGTGCTGGACAATACGCCTCTTTCCGAAGTGCCATCTGCCGCTAACAACACTTTAAGCACACCCGCCGCATCGACCACACTGACCGCCGCGCCTTTTTGGTCTTTATCCAAACAGGTTTCAATTGCCGCATTTGCCGCGTCGATAGATGATTCCAAGGTAGCACCATGTGCTGCGGGTGCAGGTGGATTTTTAGTTGGATCAGGTTCTGCGGCAAATACACTGCTGGAACTCAAGATAGCCGATACAGCCAGCAGGGTGATTTTTTTACGAGTAAACATATATTTTCCTTTCTTAAGTACGCAAATGGTCGTTGAAAAAATGGATGGTGCGTTGCCATGCCAACTCAGCGGCGGCGGCATCGTAGCGCGGGGTGGTGTCGTTGTTAAAACCATGCTGTACGCCTTCATAAATAAAGGCTTCATAACGAACACCTGCGGATTTTAAGGCGGTTTCATAGGCTGGCCAGCCTGCATTAATGCGTTCATCTGCACCTGCATAATGGATTAATAACGGTGCTTTGATTTTTTTGGTGTCTTCGGCAGACGGTTGAGAGCCGTAGAACGGCACAGCGGCGGCTAAATCGGGCAGTTGTGTTGCCAGAAAATTAACAATGCCGCCACCATAGCAAAAGCCAACCGCAGCGACTTTACCATTGGCATCGGGTAATACCCGTAACGCAGTAACAGCCGCCAGAAAATCAGCGTGGGTTTTCTTCTGATCTAATTTTTTGAATAAATCGCGTGCTTTGTCTTCATCATTCGGATAACCGCCTAAGGGAAACAGTGCATCAGGTGCGAAGGCAATAAAATTATCCAGCGCGATACGTCTGGCTATGTCTTCGATGTGCGGATTTAATCCGCGATTTTCGTGAATAACTAACACCACAGGTAATTTTTCCGTAATATTTTTGGGCTGAACCAGATAGCCACGAATTTTTCCATAACCATTCGGTGATGGGTATTCCACATAGCGGGCATTAAGGCGTGCATCATCGCCGCCTATTTGCTGAGCCTGAGCAAATTTGGGACTCAGTGCTTCAAGTAAGCCTTCGGCAGTGACTCCTGCCATGGTAAACGCGGCGGCAGATTTTAAAAATCCACGACGCGACAGTTGACCATGTACATATTGGTCAAATAAATTCAGCACTTTCGGATCGAAGTCTTTGGCGGTTTTGCGTGACATGGTTTCCCCTTTTGCGTGTTGATAAGTTGCAAACCTGCGAAGTTTTTAAAACCTCGCAGGTTTATGAATACTGTCTGTGTTATTTAGCGCGACCTTTAAAGCCAGCGGTTAATACGTTGATTTTGTAAGCATCGCCACGTCCAACCACATAAAGGGTTTTCTTACCCTTGCCTGCAAAAGCAAGATTCTGTGGTTTTTTAGGAATTGGAATAACGCCTACGGCTTCGCCTTTTTCAGTGAATACTTCAACGCCCGCAGTTGAAGCCACATACACTCTGCCTTTGTTATCAATCGCAATACCGTCCGCACCGCTGGATGGGTCTTTGCCTGCTTCTGACAACGCAAAACCTGCTAGTTTGGCAAAATCGCGTTTGCCGCTGATAGAGCCATCGGCGGCAACAGTGTATGCCAGCAAATATTCGCCTGCTGTGTTAGCAACATATAGCGTTTTTTCATCACGACTTAACTGCACGCCATTAGGACGTTCAATATCATTGGCAACTTGTTTCAATGCACCTGCGGGGGGTAAATAATAAAGACCGGGGGTTGATGCAGGTGGATTGGGGTTTTCAGGGGTTTTGCGTGTGCCGATGTCAGTGAAGTAAATACCGCCTTTTTTATTCAGCACCAAGTCGTTGAGACGTTGAAATTCTTGACCTTCAAAGTTTTCGACTAAGGTTTTTTGTTTGCTCACAGGATAGATGATACCGACTCTGGGTTTCACTTGTTGTACAGAAAATAATTCGCCATGCTTGCCTAATGCCAGACCGTTAGAACCATTGCTGTTTTCTAAATAGCTGGACACTTTGCCATCGGGTGTTATCTGCACAATGCGATTGGCTTTGGTTTCGGTGAATAACAGATTACCGTTAGGTAAACCCAGCGGGCCTTCTGTGCCATCAAAGCCCGATTTGATGAGTTCGATAGGGGTATCTTTAGCCACCACCCCCGCAATATCAGGTGTGACGGTGTTTTCTGCATGAGCAAGCGTCACCATCAGCAGCGCACCCGTGAGGTAGCCTAGGTTTTTAAGACGTGTGTTTTGTTGCATGGTAAATCTCCAAATTTAAGGTTAATTTTTTATCTACGTTTGTACTCATGGTGTGTGGAGATAACCACACAGCACAATGTTCCAGAGCCAAAACGTGGTTGACTCTGGAACTGCTTTTTTGCAAGGTAAACGGATTAATTATTAAAAATTCGCTCGCAGCACTAAGCCAACATAACGACGCGCTCCCAGTCCGTCATAACCCACAGGGCCCGTGGTACTGTAGGCATTGACGCTGGTGGTGTATTTGGTATCAAAAATATTGTTGCCCACCAGATTGACTTCATATTTGTTCTTTTTACCCGTAAACACACCGATACCTATATCAGTCACCTGATAGGCAGACTGTTTGCCATAAGCGGACAATAATGAATCCAGATTTTGCGAAGAACGCACTACGGAATTAACCCAACCATGCGCGGTTAAGCCGTAATCGACAGGTTTGTGGACATCGACCCCGAAAATACCCGTCAACTCAGGTGCGCCGACGATTTGCTTGCCTGTATTGTCGCAAATCGTTTGAGTGGTATTTTCCACTGGGCAGGTCGCAGTACCCCAATCGGAATAACGGGCGTGGTTGTAGCTGCCACCAACGTTAAAAGACAGATAAGAGGTTGGATAATAGGCAGAATCCAACTCAACCCCCATCGCATCAATGCCTGGAATATTACCCAATTGTGAGCGATAACCTGTGACGGTAGTGTTATCAACCACACTGGTGGTTGCCTGATAATCCTTAACGTGGGTGTAGAATAAATTAACGTTAAACATCAATTGCTTATCCAGAAACAAACTTTTCACGCCCAATTCGGCATCCAAAGATTTTTCGGGTTTGATTTTTATGAACCTCCCATTTGTCGAGTTGAATTCCACAGGACTGGATTTTTGACCACCCGATGCCGAGCCGTAGACCATCAAATTATCATTGATTTTATAACTGGGATTCGCCAGCCATGACGTTGACCATTCACCCACATAAGCTCTGGGTGTGGTTGGAATGGGATTTTGCAACTGGGCGGTACGAATCGCATTGGCAGTGGCATTGGTTGTTGGCTGCAAAAACGAACCATCGGCATAGGTTGCCTGTTTAGTTAGATCACTGCTTTTGCTTTCGTAAGTTTGACGAATACCCAAGGTTAAGGTGGCTTTGTCAGTAAAATGCAGGTTCACCTGATCGAATAAGGCAACACTGTCGGTTTTTGGTGTGGTTAAAGTCGTTGAATAAACGTTATTGAGCGCGGAGGTTAGGAAAGGTCTGTTTGCTGCGGTATTCAGCGTTCTGTATTGCGCATCGGTTGCAAAAAAAGCCCCTGCATCCTGACCATACAGCGTTCTGGACTTGGAATTGGTTTCAACGTGCATCAAGAACAAGCCGCCCTGATTATCCAGCCACTTAAACGGCTTGGAGGCTAAACGAAACTCGCCAGAATATTGTTTGGTATCAACTTTCGTCCCGCCGACGTTAATATCAAATTTGGTTTCATCGCTGTCATTTTTGGCATCAAAATGATTTTCCCGATATGCCAACACTGACGTAACCGTACCTACGCTACCCAAATCCCAATCCAGTTTTCCTGACACACCGCCATTTTTGGTGAGCAGCGGTTTAATCTGACCTGAATCGTTACTCTCCCAAGCCTCGGAGCCGATAATCGGTTTATAACCGCCGAAATAATCACGCGCTAAGCGGCTGGTGTAAGTAATCGGTCGAAGCGTTCCGTTCGCAAAGGTTTTGGGATCGACTTGTGCTGGTTTAATGTTGCTGTATTCTCTGCCTTCGGCATAATCAGAAATCAATCTGAAACTGACTTTATCGGTGGGTGTTAACAAGAACTGCAAGCGTCCGCCGTAACGGTTTCTCTCGTTAATGGTAGTACCCTGTCCTTGGAGATTGGTGTTTTTAATATCGCCCTGTTGTTTGTTCACATACATGGACGCGCGAAACGCCAATAAATCATCAACAATCGCGTTACTGTAAGACGCACGTCCTTTAAAAGCACCAGGTAATACACCTGTTTGCTGATTACCGCCGACCTCGCCTTCAACCAAACCCTGTTGTTTAAAACTGGGGGTTTTGGTGACATAGTTAATCAAACCAATGGTGGTGTTTTTACCCATCAGCGTTCCCTGCGGGCCGCGCAGAACCTCAACGCGGTCAAGGTCAGTAAAATCTTGGTAGCTCATGCCGACACTGCCCATGAAGACATCATCAACCATTACCCCAACCGCAGGTTCCATGCTGTCATTACCACTGGATTTACCGATACCGCGCAATGAAATACCCGTTCTACGCGCATTCGGCGTAGTCGCCGTTAAGCTGGGAGCGCGTTTGGTTAAATCTTGAACGTCATAAGTTCTATCACGTTCAAGACTTTTGCCACTTAACACAGAAATAGGGATAGGCACATCTTGTAGTTTTTCTTCACGACGACGTGAGGTAACGACCACTTCGGTCAATTTTTTGTCTTCTACGGGTTTATCTTCCTGAACAGGTTCGGCTGTTGCTACCGCTGCTACTGTTTCAGCAGTCGCTGTCGGTTGCGGCGCAGCATTAACCGCGTTGTCTGTTGTTACAGCCGCCGTTTTATTGGAGTTGACCAGTGCGTTTTTCAGTTGCTGATTTTCTTGTTGGGTTGCGCCCAGTTGTTTTTTTAATTGTGCTACTTCGGCGGCTAAATCCGCTGAACTGGTTTTAGATTTAGCAAAACTGTAGTTAGGAGCTATGACAAAAGCTCCCAGTAAAATGATGCTCAAGCGGCTTAAATTTCCTCTGGAATCGAATGATAGCGGCTGGTCACGAAACTGATTAATGACTTCAGCAGCGAGGGATTGCGTTTTAATCTGCGTCCCTTTCGCGGATTTCGATGTTGTTGCTTTCGCCTGTCGGCTCTCTGTATTGTTGATATTCACGGAATCACCCTTTCTTTAAGTTACTGATAAATTTGTAGTTTTTATGAAAATTGCTTTTTTTTCGGGCATAGCTCTCCCTAACTGACCCAAAAACTGAATTAAAGGGATTACTCCAGCTTATTTTTAATAATTACATCTGCGCTATTACCGATTACCCCACGCAATCGGTAGCATTACTACTTGTCTTGAATAGTCAGCACTGCCAATTTGGTAATACCCGACCGCTCTATAGATGACATGACTTTGGCAACTGTGCCGTACTGCACCGCATCATCAGCATTAAGATTAAGGGCGATTTCAGGATCAGCGGCTTTGCGTGCCAGCAGTTCTTTTTCAAAAACTTCCAAGGCTATCTCGGTTTTATCAATGAACACTTTTCCTTTAGCATCCACACTGATATACACCGCTTCTTTTTCTTCGGGTGCGGCGGTTTCAGCGGTTTTTGGTAAATTAACGTGAACGGCTTGGGTCAATAACGGCGCGGTGACAATAAACACCACCAGCAATACCAGCATCACATCTACCAGCGGCGTGACATTGATTTCGCCCATCACATCATCGCCGCCATCATCTTGAGTTTTAAACGCCATGAGATTTATGCTCCTGTTGTAGTGAATTCTTCTTGATTATTTCTAAGCAAGGTTGTGTTGATATTATTTCCCGTTGCTGCGTTACTGCGTGTTGCCGTATTGGCGGTTGTTACGATAGGCGCGGGTGCAGGACGTTGAATTAAAAACGAGGTTTTCAATGCCAGATGCACAAAGTCGATAGAAAAATCATCAAGAAATGCCCAAATTACTTTGTTTCTACGAATGAAAAAGTTGTAACCGATAACCGCAGGAACGGCGACGGCAATACCGACAGCGGTTGCTACCAACGCTTCACCGATAGGGCCTGCAACTACATCCAGACTGGCTGAACCGCTTTTACTGATATTGGTCAACGCGCCCATAATGCCCCACACTGTACCGAACAAGCCGACAAACGGTGAGATACTGCCGATGGTTGCCAAAATAGCCAGACCACTTTCCAACGCGCCGCGCTCTTTTTGCATTTGCTGACGTAAACGGCGGTCGAGCAATTCCTGACGGTCGCCTGTATGTTCCAAATCATGCGTTGATGTCCCGCCATCGGCTTCCAGCAAGGTAGTGAAACCGACGCTGGCAACTCTGGCGGCTGGCCCTTTATTACCTTCCAATGTTGAAGCAGTCTGAAAATCCGCCGCGCCCCAAAATTTCTTGCCATACAGTCTGTTGTGGTGGGCAATCCTAATGTGTTGTATGCCCTTAATGAGTATCAAAGCCCACGTCACGATTGAAAAAACAATCAAGATATTCAACGTGCTATCGACAATTAAGCCCGACGTAATATCGTGGGCAATCGGTGCTGCATCTGCTGCTGAAGCAGCGGCTTTAGTCGCTACTGGTGCAATATCAGTCACTGCGGTTGTTGTTGTTTCTGTCATAAATAAATCCTCAATTTTGTAAATTAAATGCAATGGGAACGGTGACCCAGCCATCAATAGGCGTATCGCCACGCTTACCTGGAACGAAAGACCATTTTTTAACGGTTCGCACCGCTTCATCGTCTAACACATCATGACCGCTGGACTTGGTCACAGACACCGTGTCGGGTCTGCCATTGGCAAGTACATGAACTTTCATCAGCACTTTGCCATCCCAGCCGCGATCCATAG
>JAURYI010000140.1 GCA_030654015.1 Methylococcales bacterium
ACATCAGTCTTACTATAGCTTTTACGGGCTATTTATTCTTGGTCTTTTGTTACAGGGTTAATATACAAGGTCGGGTTAGCGTAGCGTAACCCGACAGATTCGTGGGTTATGTCGGGTTACGGCAAGCCTAACCCGACCTACAAAGTGCGGTGTGTTTTAAAAGCACAGCGCGTAGGAACGAGCGAAGTGTTAAAAATTTTCGGTGTTGTCGGTGCGGATTGTCGCATCGACACACCAACAAGAATTTGACACCCCACCAACAACAGCGGTTTAGGTTCAAACGCCTAACTGACACAGCCCTGTAGGTCACTGTGTATCGGTGTTGAGTGGAGTCAAATGCGGCGATAGCTCAGTCTGGTAGAGCACCCGAAGATTCGGTAAGTCGTTGGTTCAAATCCAACTTGCTGCTCCATCACTATAGCTCATCTGGTAGAGCACCTGACATAGAATCAGCTGGTAATTGGTTCGAATCCAATTAGTGAAACTACCCTGAAACGGTAGCTTAAAAACCATCGCCCGAAAGGGCATAGAGAAAGCCTCCTGATAAAAGGTGGCGATTATTTGTAGGATTAAACAAACGACATTGCTTTTACAGGATGGCGTAAGTTTGCCAGCAAGTGAACGTCATTGGACATCAACACAGACATTGCCTTTCGGCTGGGTCTGGCGATTGCGCAAACCGCTTTTTGTGGGTTTGCCCAGTCGTCATAAAGCCCGAAGCCAGTGACTGTGTGGGGGCTTTGTCACTTAACATTAGGAGACAACAATGCAAGCAAGAAAAAAAATAATAATCGCGGAAACGCAAACGGGCTTGTTGTTCAAAGAGCAGCAATTTATCAAATTTTTACCCGCTGGTGTGCATACGCTGTGGGATTGGTTTAATCAATATCAAGTGCAGATTGTTACCATTACCGACACCCTGCAAGACACCATTAGCAAGGAGCTGTTGTACTTAGCACAACTGCACGCAGAGGCTTTTAGCGAGGTGATGACACTCTGGGAAACAGGCGAACAGGAAATCGGCTTAGTCTATGTGAACAATATTCTAAAAGACATCAAAGCCCCTGCGCAACGTGGCGCGTACTGGAAAACCCAGCAAGACATACGCATTGAAAAACTGGACATTAGCCAAGACTTTAGCGTAACGAAAAAACTCGCGGCGTTATTAGCGAATGCCAAAGATGAGCCGTTACGCCGTGCAGTGCTGGCGGCGATTGTCATTGCCACAGTGCCAGAAAATCACGTTGGTTTTTTGGTGGTGGACGGTGAAACCGTCACGACATTAAGCACAGGCACGCACGTTTGGTGGCGGTTTAATCGCAATATCAGCGTCGTGTTATACGATGGTCGTTTACAAAATATGGAAGTCAACGGACAAGAAATTTTGACCAAAGACCGCGTGAGCTTGCGCATTAATTTATCGGCAACGTGGCAAATAAAACACCCAGAAGTGGTGAAAGCCGAATTAGCCGATGCCAAAGATTATTTATACCGTGAATTACAACTGGCACTACGCACCATTGTCAGTACGCAAACGTTGGACGAATTATTAGCCGATAAAAACTCGCTTAATAATCAAGTGCAGAGCATCGTCGCGGAAAAATCGGCAAACTACGGCATTGAAGTGAACAGCGTAGGCGTGCGTGATATTGTCCTGCCCGGTGAAATGAAGGCGATTTTGACCCAAGTGGTGGAAGCGCAAAAACTCGCCGAAGCCAATTTAATCAAACGCCAAGAAGAAACCCAAGCCACTCGTTCATTGCATAACACCGCCAAAGTGATGGAAGGCAACCCTGTGTTATTGCGCTTGAAAGAGTTGGAAATATTGGAAAAAATCACTGCCAATATTAATGTGCTGAATGTCTACGGCGGTTTGGATGGCGTGATGAATGATATGGTGCGCTTGACGGAGCGCGTGAAGTAAAGCGAAAACGCCTGTTTGAGCTTTGCTGCAACGGGCGTTTTCAACTCATCGTTTTGCGTATTTTACTGGCGACCTATAATAGGCTAGGCACTGTATATGTATGATAACGAACAGAATAAATTTTTATAATTCATTAATGTTTAGCTGGCTTAAAAAATTTCAAGCCATAGCTAAGGCACAATAATGATTATAAAAACCTTGAAACCTGCTGCGTGCTGGTTTTAACGCCTATATAGCATCACCAATTCTCAATGTGCCTTCTATACAATCATTGACAGAGATGGTAAGCACAAATGATAGCTATAGATATAACAAAAATAATAACCGCACAAACCGCAGACAACCAAATTAATCAAGCGAAAGATTTTTCTGGGGTGCTGGGATGCGCGTAATTTTCGGAATTCTTTCCTCCAATAATACGGCCGCTGCTGTTCAGCAAATAGTTGATAAAATCGGTTCTGACCACACCATTATTGTTCATCACGATTTCAGCAAACAGCCTGAGTTTCGTCTGACGGGCAGTAATGTGCATATTATTGAAAATTATATGAAAACCAGCTGGGGAGATTGGTCGCTTGTGGAAGCGACAATTCGTCTTATCGAAGCCGCCCAAAGCAAAGGCGAGTTTGATTATTTTCAGCTTCTCAGTGACACTTGCCTGCCCATTCAGCCTATCGACAAGTTCGTGGATTACATTAATTTAATGAAACCAGACGCAAATATTGATTATGTGTCAGTATTGGATGAACCGATATTGATGATGAACCATGGTTATCGGGCATTCTCAGAGAAGCAAAGCATAGGGCATAGATTATTGCGTAAACTTAATTTTTTATGTGCATTCGGTAAAACGGAGGTGCGCATGGTTGCAGGACTTGCGGTACTGACAACAGAAAATAAAGTGAGTTTATATTTGAAAGCCCCTTTGTTTTTGTTGCAACATATCGCTTTGCAAATGGCGGTCAGTCGTTTGGGTTTTTCGCATCCTTTCAGACGAGAATTCAAATGTTATGCGGGTAGCCAGTGGTTTGGTTGTTCATCGGTGACTTGTCGGGACATACTTCAATGGATTAAGAAAAATCCCAAGGTGATTATTCATTTTAAGAATATGCAAATCCCCGATGAATTTTTTTTTCAGACTGTGATTCTGAATCTTCGACCTCAAAA
The DNA here is from genome assembly GCA_030654015.1 of Methylococcales bacterium. Classification (GTDB taxonomy): domain Bacteria; phylum Pseudomonadota; class Gammaproteobacteria; order Methylococcales; family Methylomonadaceae; genus UBA4132. The sequence goes on from JAURYI010000140.1 coordinate 3,092, forward strand.
TATCATGAGTTCCAATCACTTTATCAATACATTCAACGGAATAAATAATTATAGCGGCCCGCCTTTTTTGGAAGCCGATGATTTTAATAAGCTGTCACTTTCTGATAAGTTCTTCGCGCGTAAATTTCCAAAGGAGTCTGTGCATCCGATTCGACTCAAAATGCTTAATTACGATAACTCGTAAGATTACGACAGGAACGCCGCTGTTCCTGAGTAGCGCAGGTCGATAGTCATCTGCGCTACTCGCGGCATTTTAAGACTGATAAGCGGTTTTTAAGGTGTCGGTATCGGAAAACTCAGGGTATCTGGTTTGGAAAAATTTTTTAAAGTACGGCATAAAACTCATGGTAATGGGAACTGAAAAAAGACAATAAATTGCCGCCGCTTCACCTGTCGAAACACCGAATAACCATTGCGGCATGAATAAAGTGGCGACAGCCATAACAAAATGATAAGTGGCGATTCTATGATTTTGTTTCCATAAAAAACCGCTTAACGCCAATCCGAATAACGACCCCCATGTGACAAATAATCCGTAAGCACTGCCAATGTGATAACCGATATGATATTTGCCCATAAATAAACAAGAGACCATATCACCTATAAAATTAGGTGCTATATCAGATAGTTGCCATTGTCGCGGTAAAAAGTTGCAGATAATAAACAGACCGCTGAGTGTTGCGCCGAGTTGAGTGGCGCGTTTTAATGCGTTGGGGTCGGCTGAATAAGTTGCTAAGGCAGGCATGATGGCAAAAGCCTGTAAACTGATATGATAAGTGGATAATTCACTCAACCATAAATTAGTTCCATAGCCGCATTGATCGGCGACCGGGTAAGCAAAATACTGGATAAATTCCATCATGGTAAAATGAAGAATGGCATAAGTCCTCGCCATTCTGACCCAAAATGACTCAGATTTGTCTAAAAAAGTAATGCTGGAAGCAATCACACCGGCCACACCCAGGCTAAGCGACATATTGGCACTAAAACACATAACGTATTTCCTCCTAACGGTAAATAATTAATAACTAATTGAATTTATTATAGAACTATTCTTTCTAACAACCTATTGTACGTTGGCGAACCACGTTTTACCAAAAAGCACCCTCTCTTTAGGGCGGTGAGGATGTCAAGAATCAGATAATGCTTAATCGCCTTGTAATTCGTTTAACCTTTTCCGTAAACTTTGGCGACCAATCGGTAGAACCACAGCGGTCTGCTTAAGATAATCGCAAAAGCAACGACTGGCGTAACGGGAACAGGCGCAATATCAATAATAAATAATCCTAGGATACTGAGAAAGCATTTTTTCCTTGTCTGCTTGGTTTGTATAGTCGTAGCGGCTTGGATTGTTGTTTGAGACAGTGGCTTGTTTGCATATAAATGCACCGTGACTGTCCAGAACCATTGTGGTCTGAATAACACCACATACAGTCCAATCAGGCAACCGGGTGAAATAGGTCCGAAACCAATAATGGCAAAGATAGCAAAGACAGATAGGCATTTTATTTGCGTCAGATTCATATTCTATAGGAATGTTATTAAATAATTGTTAATTATGCCGTATACAGCCAGCTCGCATGAAGTGTAGCGTAATGTGCGGCTTTTCGCTGAGATGCTGTGCGTGGAAATGAAAAACTTGCTCTTATGCAAAATTTTTAACGGCGTATGAGGTGGCATTCACTGGATTTGCATATACCTGTCGGGTTGTGTCTAATAGTGTTTGGTGTGCATTGCCGTCAAATGGTCACGTTGCGTTTATTGCTGGTGCCGCTACCGCGTTGGTCAATCACAGTTAATCTAGGAGATGTTTTATGAATGGTAGAAGACATTTTATCAAAAAAGTCATCGCTGGACTGACTGCTTTTGGCGGCTGGTCTTTGTTGCAGCGTTCAGGTTTAGCGGCTACCGATACGGCGTTAGATACCAGCACAGAGAAATTGATTGGCAAGGGGGCATTGCTTAAAAAAACCTATCGACCACCCAATTACGAAACCCCCGTCAATTATTTTGATACGCCTTTTACGCCTAATAGTCATTTTTTTGTCCGTTATCATCATGCGCTGATTCCTGAAGTCAATGTTGAAAACTGGCGGTTGCGCATCGGCGGTGATGCGATTGGTACGCCGTTGGCGTTTAGTCTCGAACAATTGCGCCGTGATTTTGAAACTGTTGAAATTGCCGCTTTGTGTTTGTGTTCGGGTAATCGCCGCAGTGCGTTTGAGCCGCAGGTTGCGGGTATACAGTGGGATTCTGGAGCGATGGGAAACGCGCTGTGGCGTGGTGTGCGTCTGCGGGATGTGTTGGCAAAAGCGGGTATTAATGCGTCTGCTTTAGAGGTGACGCTTAACGGTGCCGATTCAGCTCTGTTGACTACCACACCTGACTTTATCAAAAGTCTGCCGCTGGCAAAAGCACTGGATGAAAATACGCTTATTGCTTTTGAAATGAACGGTGAACCGTTGCCGCACTGGAATGGTTTTCCTGTGCGACTGATTGTTTCGGGCTGGGTGGCAACGTATTGGATGAAGCATTTGACGGAGATCAATGTTATTTCCAAACCGCTTGATAATGTTTGGATGAAGACCTCCTATCGCGTACCGAAAAATCTTTTTGCGGGCGGACAGTTCAGCTCGCAGGAAATAGAGACAACGGTGCCGATTACTGACATAGCGGTCAATTCCTTAATCACTAATCTGCTGGAAGGACAAACCCTACCCGCATTAAAACCGCTGGAAATCAAAGGCGTTGCTTGGGATGCGGGCAGTGGTATTGCACGGGTGGAAATTTCTACCGATGACGGTATCAGTTGGCAGTCTGCCACGCTGCAACAGGATTACGGGCGATTTTCCTGGCGGCAATGGCGTTATGATTTTGTACCTAACCGTACTAAACAATATAGGATTATGGCGCGAGCGACCAGTCATTCTGGCGATAGTCAGCCTTTTGAGGCTGTTGCCAATCCGTCTGGTTATCATCACAATGCCGTTCAGAAAATTGCCGTTCAAGTGGTATGAGGAGAATATTATGCGTCGTCTGATTTTATTGTTATCGGTTTTCACTGGCGTAGCGGCAGCCGATGAAAACGCCATAGTATTGAAGCATGGACAGGGTAAAGAGTTGGTTTCCAGTCAATGTGCAATGTGTCACAGTCTGGATTATATCACCATGAACGCGACCGTTTTGGATCGGGCAGGTTGGGAGAAAACCGTTAGTAAAATGATTACTATGATGAACGCGCCGATTAATGAGGCTGATAAAAAAATTATCGTCGATTATCTGGTAAAAAATTACAGCAAATAGTTCGCATGGAGCTGCATTATGCAGGTTCTGGCAAATGTGGCGCGTACAAACCAGAAAAACCCCATCGGAAAATAAAAACTATCATGAAAAAACTTCTCTTATCATTATTAGCCATTATCCTTATCATTGAAGAATGGTTGTGGGACGGGCTTTCCGCGCTGGGACACTGGTTGGCTTATCATTTAGGTCTGGCGCGATTTGAGCTGTGGTTAGCGCAAACCTCGCCGTATCAGGCGTTAATAGCAATCAGTATTCCCATTTTATTGGTCACTCCGCTTAATATTGCCGCTTTTTGGTTATTAGCCAATGGCTTGATTTTACAAGGTATCGGGCTGGAAATAATCGCCAAGTTGTTGGGTACTTTATTTGTCGCGCGGTTTTTCACGTTGACCAAACAACAGTTATTAACGTTTCGTCTCATTGCGTCAGTTTATAACACAGTGACTTACTGGTTACGGTGGGCGCATGAAAAAATTATCGAAACAGCTGTGTATCAATGGGCGAAAGCCATTAAAGTTCGCGCCAAAGCGACGCTTGCGGCGTGGTTTAAAAAGTCTTGAATAAATAGGTGTTGGGTATTGGCAGGGAGTTTATGAGCGTAAAATACCCTATTGCAGACACGTTAAACGAGAACCTGTTTGCAATTACCCGTTGATCTAAAGTTGATTTTGTAAACGATTGCTAATTTTTCATTTTATTAAGATATTCTAAAATTTTAGCGTTTTTTGTTGTGAGCATTTTTTCATAATGCTTTTTATATTCTTGTGTAGTCAAATTACCCACATCTGAATTTTTCTCGGCAATAGCAATGGCTTTTTGATACAAAAGCTCTGCTTCAGAAAATTTGCCTTGCATCTCATAGAGAGAGGCTAAATTGTTCAGACTACTAGGTTCTGTTGACATTTCAATAATAGGCATTAAGAATTAAGCAGTTAAAAATCTGCAATAAAACGTAACGTATTGATACTTAAATTTTTTACCAAATGTCAACAGAACCTAGTAAGTTTTAAATTGTGAATTTTTATGCCATTGTTCTACGGTTTAAAATTCCAATAGTGATTATTAGTTTGTCTTCGGGTTTGTATTTGCCACACGTTGTTATTAACGCTAACAGTTATCGCACCACTATTGGCACTGATTAACCAGTGAGCGCTAATGTCTCGATAACGCGCTAATACTTCATTATGCGGATGCCCGAATTGATTGCGATACCCTGCGGGAATTAAAATATTTTTTGCGTTTACTGTCTGTAAAAAAGTGCGGGTTGAGGAGGTTTTACTGCCGTGATGCGGAGCGATTAATACATCACTTGTTAAGCGGTCGCCATACCTTTTGACCAGCCATGTTTCCGCTGCAGCTTCTATATCGCCTGTTAATAATGCCGTACCGTGTATCGATTGCACTTGTAATACACAAGAATTATCGTTATCTGAACCCGCTTGTTCAGCGGGTGACAAAATCGTAAAAACCACGCCATCCCACACCCACGACTGCCCCGCAACGCACCGTTCAGCCTGATAGGCACTGAGTTTTTCAGGGACGCTGGTCAAAATATTGTCGATATGAATGCCGTGCAGTAATGATTCCGCACCGCCGATATGATCGTTATCACCATGACTGATAATCAGTCGGTCAAGGTTAGCCACACCTTGCTGATGTAAAAACGGCAATAACACGTTTTTGCCCTGATCGCTGTCAGCAGAAAATTTCGCCCCCGTGTCATACACCAGATTATGTTCTGCGGTTTGTATCACGACTGCCAAGCCTTGCCCCACGTCTAACAACGTCAGTTTGATGTCGCCAGTTGCAGGTCGGGGGCTATCGGTAAACATCAGCGGCAATAATAATACTGCGCCCAGCCAACGCGCGGGTATGCCTCTGGGGGCGAGTAAAATCAGTATGCTTACTATGGCAAACAACAACGCCCACATTGACGGCTGAGCATGATTGATAATCGCAAAGGGCAGGGCGGCTAACGTGTCTAACAGGTATTGCAGTTGTTGCAACAGCCAGTCCACCAGCCAAAATAATCCACTCGCTAAGGTGTTGCTCACGAGCATCAACAGCACCGCTAATAATGCCAGCGGCACGATTAAAAAGCTGATGACAGGCACGGCGACCAGATTGGCAATGGGGGAAATCAAGGAGATTTGCTGAAAGAATAATAAGGTCAGCGGGGCTAAACCCAGCGACATGACCGCATTGAGTTTTACAGTTTCCCAGATAATTTTCAGTTGTCCCAAACGTCCAGAAACCGTGTAAATAATCAGACCTACGGCAATAAATGACAGCCATGAACCTGCTGATAACACGGCGAGCGGATCAAACAGTAATATCGTCACTAAAGCAGTCGCTAAAATGTGCAACGGTCGGGTATTGCGTTGGGCAATAATGGCTACCATTGCGACCGCCAACATAATCACTGCCCGTTGCGTAGGGACAAAAAATCCCGCCAGTGCGGCATAAAATACACCGACAAGCAACGCAACGACGGCGGCGACTTGCTGAGGCGAGCGCGTTAATAGCCCTGTCCATGCCCATAATTTCAACACTAAAAAATACACCAAACCTGCAATCAAGCCGATGTGTGAGCCTGAAATAACCACGAGATGCGTTGTGCCTGTCTTGCGGAATACTTCCCACTGCGGCGTGGTAATGGCACTACCGTCACCAATAGTCAGTGCTTTGATTAATGCCAGACTGCGGCGGTTGGCTAATAATTCACTCAATTGGTCAGTGATGGTTTGCCGCCATATCTGGATAGTGAACCACGCTGCTTCACGCCCCGATAACACGGGTGTGGGGGCTGGGCGAATATACCCAGTTGCTCCGATACCTGCGATAAATAACTGCCGTTCATAATCCGCGCCGTTGGTATTGAAGCTACCATGCGGGCGTTTTAATTTAACGGTGAATGTCCATTGCTGACCTGCTTTAATGGTTTGGTCGGTTTCATACCAGCTTAAACGCAGCTTGTGGGGCAGGGATTGTTGTGACGCAGTAACGAGAAAATCAAAGTTTACACGACGTTCATCAACGTCGGGCAAACTGGCGACAATCCCTGTGACGGGAATGTCGATGCCTTCCAGTTGTGCGGGTAATCTGTCCGCTAAGCGCACCATAGCAAAAGCACACGCCCACAGTATGCCGATAATAAAAAACACACTACGCCAAAAACGCAACCATGCCATAATGCCAGCTACTATGCCGCCGAGTATCAGCCATTGCGGTTCTGGCAACGAGGGCAGTTGTTGTATCAGCAATATACCTGCTAATAACGATAAGGCGGCAGCAATCATTGAGTTCCTTGGTGTTTTTGAGTGTATCAAAACCTGATAAACTCGATTCAAGTACGATTTTAACTTTATATGGAGACTCAGATGCTTAAAGAATTTTTTAGAAAGTATATGCCGCATCCTGATGTAATCAGACATCATAAAAGTCTGCAATTTCTAGGGGCAAGATTACACGATCCCAATCTGCTGCATCTCAATCGCCGCTCTGTGTCACTTGCTTTTGCGGTGGGTTTATTTTGCGCGTGGATTCCAACACCGATGCAAATGGCATTTGCCGCAACGGGGGCGTTTTATTTTCGCGGCAATTTGCCGATAGCGGTCGGTTTAGTGTGGCTGACTAATCCGATTACTATGCCGCCGCTGTTTTATTTTTCCTATCGGGTCGGGTTGTCGGTATTGAATATGCCCACGGCAGAATTTTCGCTGGATGCGGTGTTATCAGGCAGTTTATGGATGCCGTTTTTAACAGGCTGTCTGATTATGGGGGTAATCTGTTCAATAGCGGGATATGTGGGCATTCAGAGTTTTTGGATTTACCACACGAAAAGAAAATGGATGCGCCGTCAGGCAAAACGCGGTCGTAAACCCGCTAATCCATTTAGAGCGATCTATTAAGTAACGCAGCACATCATTCTTGAATGATGTGCTGCGTTCAGTTATGTGTCAATGATTTTAAAACAACAGACAGCCCCGCCTTTTGCCATACATTCTACCTGTTCAATGTCTTTATCAAGCAAAGAAGACATCAACGTTCTATCAAATTCACACATTTCTTCATGTTTTTGAGCGAGGTCATGATAAATGCAGTTACACGCCTCTATCATTGGCTCATTACTGTCCGAATCTGTGATTTTTTTGGTTTTAAAACCCAAGCTGTCCATTACATTGAGTAATCCGTCAAGTCGCTCATCTGGCTGTTTTCCGATAAATTGCGGTAATAAACTTTGTGATAAGTTACTCGCTAATCTATGCAGGTAACGCTTAAATCCTTCAGACCCCATTTCGTTTTTTAAATCCGTCAAAATGAGTTCAGAAAACCACGCATATTGCTTTGGAAAACTGTTAATCCCCGCTTCGGTCAATACAAAGCTACGCACGGGACGACCTGCGGTTTTACTCACCACGCCCGTTTGTATATAACCGTCTTTTTCCAACACGGTAAAATGCTGTTGTACTGCGTTACGCGAAATATCCAATGCCGTTGCAATTTCATCAATACTAAGTCCCGCTTTATTTTCCAGCAGCAGTTTTAAAATTTGCTGTTGCCGTGGTTTGATTTTCTCAGTCATAAAAATACCTTCTGTTAATTCGCGCTATCGTTTGAAAGTATAACAACAGACACGCTATTCTTGACACAAATAACTTTTAACAGTTATAACTTGTATAAGCTGAATTTAGTTGTTATTATTTTCGTGTAGCCCCGTTTTTTGGTTACCAACGATCCATAATGACCACTGAGGAAATAATAATGACTGACTCAAAAAATGAACAAGCACTGTACGACAGAATAGGCGGCGAAGCAGCGGTTAATGTAGCCGTTGATATTTTCTACCGCAAGGTTTTGAATGACCATCGTATCAACCGTTTTTTCGACAATGTTGATATGGAAAAACAAGCGGCAAAACAAAAAGCATTTTTAACAATGGCATTTGGCGGCCCGCATAACTATACGGGCGAAGATATGCGCAAAGGTCATGCTCATCTGGTCAAAATGGGCTTGGATGATAGTCATTTCGACGCTGTGGTAGAAAATTTGGGGGCAACATTGGAAGAATTAAATGTTCCCCAAGAACTGATTGCCGAAGTCGTGACAATTTGTGAAACCACCCGCAACGATGTTCTAGGCAGATAAAGACTATAGCCCGACTCCCTCATGTTTTACCATGAACATTAGGGAGTCCGTTTTAACGGTAGAACCATGTATAAATTAACCATTGCAGAACAAACCTACACTTGCCAACCCGATGAAAGCGTACTCGATACGTTATTGCGGGAAAATGTTGCTATTTCCTACGCTTGTAAAAAAGGTACTTGCCACAGTTGTATGGTACGCAGTCTGGACAATCCGCCGCCAGAAGCCGCTCAAGTTGGATTAAAAAGTACCCTGAAAAAGCACCATCATTTTCTTGCCTGTCTGTGTCATCCAGAACAAGACATGGTTATCAAACTGCCCGACTCATCGGAATTTTATACCGAAGGCACGGTGGTGGTGAACGATATGCTCAATAGAAATACGTTGCTGTTAATCATCGCGTTTAAAGATGCGTTCGAGTTTAACGCGGGGCAGTTTGTTAATTTACAAAGAGCTGACGGCTTAACGCGCAGTTATTCAATTGCCAATACGCCACAAGAAAACAATACCTTAGAATTTCATATTCGCCGTTTACCCAGCGGTAAATTCAGCGGGTGGCTGCATGATGACATCAAAGTAGGCGATACTATCGCAGTTTCTGAACCGCGCGGGCATTGTTTTTATCTACCCGAAAGACGTGAACAAGGCATATTGCTAGTCGGTACAGGCACAGGTTTAGCACCCTTAGCAGGTATTCTGACCGATGCACTGGCACACGGTCATTCTGGCCCTATTTACCTATTTCATGGCAGTCGTGAAGTTGAAGACCTGTACCGAATTGATGAAATGCGCCAACTGGCTCAGCAACATGAAAATTTTCATTACATCCCTTGTATATCTAGCAATCATGTTCCTGACGGATTTACGCACGGACGCGCCAACGATGTTGCGTTAGCGACGCTGACTGATTTGAAAGGCTGGAGGGTATTTCTCTGCGGTCATCCTGATATGGTTAATCAAGCTAAACGTATGACTTTCCTTAAAGGTGCATCATCCGCCGATATTTACGCCGATGCTTTTTTGGTGACTCCAAACTGAACAATGTTGCTGTTTAAGCAATGTATTAACCAATGGGAGTCCAAAAGGTGTTTTGGACTCCATTACACTTTTACACCTATCAAACCTACGCCTTCGCGTCCGTCCCACAAGCTCACGTCATAATAATATTTCGCTGGAAAATAACTGGCGTGTTCCACTAAAAACCCTGCTTGGTTGAATAATTTCGCCATGGTTTCAATGTCGATAAAATTGAAATACTCAGGCATGGCTTGCAGAATTTCGTCTTTATTGGCTTGTGCCGCTAAACGCGGATTATTTGCTAAACTCACTTTAGCGGGGTTTGGATGACCTTCGGCTTTGCGTTGTAAAAAATCAGCCAGAAGACCTTCATTCATGCCGTGAAAAATAGAATCAGCAACAATGAAAATTTTGCCGTTCGGTTCTAACCAGCGGGCAAAACGAGCCAAGCACAGCGCGATGGTTTCAGTATCAAAAAAATGAAATACCCGCCCGCACAAAATGGCGGATAGACTGTGATCTTGAACCTCAATTTCATCAACACATGAACCTGCAAGCAATTGTAAATTAGGCTGTAAATGCGGCGGGGTGTGCTGATACAAAGTCTCTAAATGCCGTCCGTCCAAATCATTGACAATCACTCGTCCGCCTTGCTGCAAAATACGCGGCGCGGCGACTCCATAAGCCGCACCGACTTCCAAGACAGACTTGTTAGCGGTCAACGCATAATGAATGAAGGCTTCGGTATAAAAATCCAGTTCTTGGGCAATCATCCAGCCCATATTGTTAAGTGTGGGGACTAATTTAATTTCCATGCTGTTGTGGGGGGAGTAATGAAAGAGCAGATGTATTTTATGTGGAAAGACTGCCAGTCCTTAAAGGCATTGGTATCTACACAAGTTTCATAAGCACTTGATTTTAAAAGAAATCATTAGCTTAAAGAAATTTCATAACTCATTGTTTTACAAAGAGTTATCAAAGATGTGTAGATACCTTTGCCTTAA
>JAURYI010000002.1 GCA_030654015.1 Methylococcales bacterium
CTATCGCTAACCCGACCTACGATTTAATTTACTAAACTAGAAAATTTTATGTCCATGACCGAAACCCTGTAGAGCAACATCCGCGCTCATATCGAATCGAATTACCCACTGTTGTATCTGGTTACGTTTGAAGAACAACAAGCCGATGCCCTGATTACCCGCCTTGCTGCCGAAGATAAACGCAAAATTTTTGAATGGAATCTGGCGCGGGGCGTGGTGAGTTTTGACCATAAACAACCCTTAATCGACTATCAAGAGTTAGCCAAAACGCTGGAAAATTGGTTGGACGATGAATTGACACAGCATTTTTTGATTATTAAAGATGCACACTTAGCCATGCGCGATAATCCGTTGGTGGTTGCGCGGTTAAAAGCCTTAGCCAATAAATTACTGCATGATACTGACACCAATGCCACGGTGATTTTGGTGTCTTCGCAAGCCTGTATTCCGCCTGAGTTGGAAAAGTTTATTACCCTGTTTGATTTGCCGTTGCCTGATGAGGAAAAAATTCGCTCGGTGATTAATGACTTTGTTGGCAAGCTGGGCGAGAGCATTGATGATAAATCGTTAGCGGATTTAACGCTGGCGTTTCGGGGTTTGAGTGAACATGAAATTACTCAATTACTGTATCGCGGTTATCAGCAAGACGGTGAAATTAACAGTGATGATGTGGCGTTGGTATTAAAAGAAAAAGAACAAATTATCAAAAAATCGGGCATTCTCGATATGGTGGCAACGGCTGAACAATTGGATAATGTTGGCGGTTTAGAACAGTTAAAAACATGGCTGGAACAAAAAGCCCACGTTTTGCATAATTTAAATGATGCCTTAGATTTTGGTGTGGAAGCTCCCAAAGGTGTGATGATTGTTGGAATGCCCGGTTGTGGTAAATCATTAACCGCCAAAGCTACTGCGTCCTTATTTAAACTGCCCTTATTACGTTTAGATGTTGGCTCGCTCATGGGTAAATATGTCGGTGAAAGTGAATCGAATATGCGCCGTGCGTTGCAACTTGCCGAGGCAGTTAGCCCGTGTGTGTTATGGGTCGATGAATTGGAAAAAGCCTTTGTCGGTATTGGCAGTGGTGGTGCTGGTTCAGAAGTTGCTACGCGGCTGTTTGGTTATTTTTTAACGTGGATGCAGGATAAGACGGGTGCGGTGTTTGTGTTGGCGACGGCGAATGATATTTCCGCGTTGCCGCCTGAGTTGTTGCGCAAAGGGCGATTTGATGAGATTTTTTATGTCACTTTTCCAAATGCAAGTGAACGGGAAAACATTTTTGCCATTCATCTAAAAAAACGTAAGAAAAACACCAGCGCGATTGATGTGAAAAAATTAGCCGAAAAAACCGATGGCTTTTCAGGTGCAGATATTGAAGCGGTAGTAAAAGAAGCGATTGAAATGGCATTTGTGAATAATCGTACCGCATTAACTACCGAGGGATTGATTAAGGTTATCGACAACACCCACCCGCTGAAAGTGGTGATGAAAGATAAGGTGCAGGAATACGCGGATAAGTTTGCCAATCTGAAAATTAAACCTGCATCTTAAAGATAGTCAAGCGGACTCTACTATTAAATACACTGATTAACCGTTATAATCGCCTGTTACTTTATTCATTCAGCGAGTTACAGAGTGGACATTCAAGATTATATGCACCGCCTTGGGGTTCAGGCAAAACAGGCAGGGCGTGAGATTAGCCGTGCCGATGCAAACAAAAAAAATCTGGCGTTGTTAAATATTGCGGAAGCGATTGAGGGTAATCGTGCGTTGCTTGGTAGCGAAAATCAAAAAGATTTAGTCGCAGGTGAGATAAATGGCTTGGATGCCGCGTCATTGGATCGCTTGGCATTAACGCCTGCGCGTATTGATGCGATGATTGAGGGCTTGAAACAAGTCGCGGCGTTGCCTGATCCTGTCGGTGAAATTACGGATTTAAAATATCAGCCCAGCGGTATTCAGGTTGGACAAATGCGTGTGCCATTGGGTGTTATCGGCATTATTTATGAGTCGCGACCTAATGTGACGGTGGATGCGGCGGCGTTGTGTTTGAAGTCGGGCAATGCCTGTATTTTACGCGGCGGTTCAGAGGCGATTCATTCTAATCGTGCGATTGCCAACTGTATTACTGAGGGTTTACAAGCCGCTGGTTTACCTGTTGCGGCAGTGCAGATTGTTGAAACGACTGACCGCGCGGCGGTTGGTGCGCTGATTACGCTTAATGATTATGTGGATGTTATCGTGCCACGCGGCGGCAAAAGTTTGATTGAGCGCATTTCTAAAGAAGCGACAATTCCTGTCATTAAGCATCTGGATGGTATTTGTCATGTGTATATTGATGACACGGCGGATATAGACAAAGCGGTTGCCATTGCGATGAATGCGAAAACTCACCGTTATGGGGTGTGCAATGCAATGGAAACCTTATTAGTCGCAGAACATATTGCTACCAAAGTGCTGCCCATTTTGGCTGAGCAGTATCGCGCTAAAGAGGTGGAGTTGCGCGGTTGTGCAAAAACTTGTTCTTTGCTTCCCGATTGTCTTCGTGCCTCGGAAACCGATTGGCAAACCGAATACCTCGCGCCGATTTTGTCGATTAAAATCGTGACGGATATTGATGAAGCGATTGCGCATATCAATCAATACAGCTCTGCGCATACTGAATCTATTGTGACTGAAAATTACACCTTGGCGCGACGTTTTCTGCGTGAAGTCGATTCCAGTTCAGTCATGGTCAATGCGTCTACCCGTTTTGCCGATGGTTTTGAATACGGTTTAGGGGCAGAAATCGGTATCAGTACCGATAAGCTCCATGCACGCGGCCCAGTTGGTTTAACGGGACTTACGTCATTAAAATATATCGTCTTGGGTGATGGGCATATTCGGCAGTGATAGGCATATTCGGCGGCACATTCGACCCGATACATTACGGGCATTTGCGTTCCGCGTTAGAAGCACAAGAGATTTTTGGTTTAACGGAAGTACGTTTTATTCCCAGCGCGACTCCGCCGCACCGCGCGCAACCAGCGACCAGTGCAGAAATGCGCCGCGATATGGTCGCACTGGCGATACAAGCGCAAGCCAGTTTTATCTGTGATTCCAGAGAACTTGAGCGGGATGGCAAGTCGTATATGGTTGATACGCTGGCATCATTACGGCAGGATTTTCCCGACCAGCCACTGTTATTATTTATCGGTACGGATGCGTTTAATCAGTTGACCAGTTGGCATCAATGGCAACGACTGTTTGATTTTGCCCATGTGGTTGTTATGACAAGACCCAGCTTTACCCGCCAACCACTCGATGATTTTTTTATCGCCCGCCATACGGAAGACCCGACAACATTGGCAAACACACGCGCAGGAAAATTATATTTTCAAGCCATTACCCAGCTGGACATATCGGCAACTGCGATACGTCAGTTGATTGCCCGACAGCGTAGTCCACGCTTTTTATTACCCGATGCGGTAGTAGATTACATTACACACAACCAGCTTTACGAGACGAATTAGTCTCATTATTTATCAGGAAAACTATGTACACAGAACAATTGTTGAAACTCGTCCAAGACGTTTTAGATGACCGTAAGGGTCAAGGCATCGTCACTATGGACGTGCGCGATAAAACCAGCTTTACCGATTACATGGTGCTGGTCACAGGCACATCTGACCGTCATTTGAAATCGTTATGTTCTTATGTCGAAGAAAAAGCCAAAGAAGACGGATTTAAACCCTTAGGCACAGAAGGCGATTTAGGCTCGGATTGGATATTATTGGATTTGGGCGATGTGATTGTTCACGCCATGACTGCACAAGCGCGTGAGTATTATCAGCTTGAAAAGTTGTGGATGGTGTAAGTAATTGTAGGTCGGAATAAGAGCGTCCAAGCGATAGCGCAGGACGGGCGTTTCCGACATCGCGCGAGTTTGTCGGAAACGTCTTATTTCGCTATCGCTCAATAAGGCTTATTCCGACTTACATGACTATCTTGTTGTTAGTATTGTTGTTACGTTTTTAACGCAGTGAGTACAACGACAGCTATTTCTGGCGGCACTCTAAATCTAACTGGCAAAATGCTGGTGCCGATGCCTGTCGTAACGAACATATTACCGCCGCCTTCTGATATATGCCCTATGGCGAATTTTTCGCCATACCGAGAAGGCACAATTAAGCGACCTAACACAGGTAAATTGACTTGCCCGCCATGCGTATGCCCTGCAAAAGTCAGTGCAATTCTATTAGGCAGCTCATAAAAAATATCTGGATTATGCGTAAAGGCAAGCACTGTGGCGGTATCGGGAATAGGGCGTAAGGCTTTGTTTATATCATGTTGCCCCATCCAGTAATCGCCTATCCCTGCTAACCAAAAATCACAACTGCCGTTTTGAATGTTTATCGCCGCATTATCTAACAGTGGAATGCCTTCTTGTTTAAACGCCGCCTGTACACGAGGTGCGCTGTACCACCAATCGTGATTGCCCAATACGGCATACACACCTAATTTTGCGGTTAAACTTTTCAGTTCATGCGCGATAGGCTCAGGTCTTACGAACGTGCCGCCCATGACTTCATGGATAACATAATCACCCGCTAATAAAATTAAATCAGGATGCAGAGCATTTGTCGCTTCAACAACTTTCACTAAGTTATTAAGGTTATTGTGCGGAGAACCGACGTGTAAATCAGACAGGATGACAATTTTTAAGCCATCACATTGTTGAGACCAATGGGGTAGTGTAATGTCTGTTTTTGTGGTGATAAAGCGGGAGGGTTCAAACCAAAAAGCCCATAACGCTAGTATTAAGATGAGTGCTAATGATGAGAGTAGTAAGGTGATTTTCATTATGTCTTATGAAGTAGCGGGGTAGGTTGGGTTGCCGTCTTTTTGGCAACCCAACATTTACCGTGTAATTCGTTGGGTTGCGAAAGAGCCGCAACCCAACCTACACACACTAAACCGCTTTATGAGCCATCAAAGCAGGTAATGCTTTAACTAACTTAATTACCAGCAAGCCGAACGCGCCATAACACAATGCGGCACTGACGTAAGGTGGATAGTATTGCAGTACACGCGAGCTGTATTGCGCCCATGAAGCATCAGGATAACGACCTGACAGCAGATAGAAACTGCCGTTAGAAATTAAAAATGCGGTTGACGTTGCCAATAGCATTACACCCATAGATAACAAAATTTCATTGGCAGTCAGGGTTTTGAATGTTGCGCAGAAGCTACCTGCAAACCATAAAACTGCGTAAGTTGGAATCAAAAATAGGTAGGCAGGTGACACGCAAAATGCACTGACGCTAAAATGGGTAATCGCCACATAATCAATCACTGCCGCTTCCAGCATTAAAAATCCCAGTAACCACCAGCGACGTGCAAAAACCAAACCTGCTAAAAAGAATACGGCTAATGACGCATCGGGCAAGGAAAACGCATCACCAAAATGATGAAAGCGCGTTAATGCCATCAGGGCAATCAGCGGCAGAGTGAGCGTTTGCGCTGATAACCATTGTTTTGTATTCATAGGGGGGTCTCCAAAAAGTGTGGGATAACTATTTAACGACTGCCAGTCCTTAAAGGATTGGCAGTCGTGATAGTAAAAAATTAGTTATTAAAATGAACTGAAACAAAAAAGTTTCTCTCAGCGGTATTATAACCGCTCACGGTTTGATATTTGTTATCCAGTGCATTATTCAGCTTAACATCAAACTGCCAGTTTTTATTTAAGTGGTACGCCGTGCGTAAATCAACGGTGATATAACCGCCAACACGGGTTTTATTGGCAACATCATCATAACGATAATCTTGTGCCACCACCTGAGTACCGACATCAAAATCGCCAAAACTTCGTGATAAATCAAAGCCTAAGGTTTGATTGGCGCGGCGTGGCAGACGTAAATTAGTGATGCGATTTTTCGGGCTTAATAAGCTCATGTTTAATTTAGCATTCCAACCCAGTATTTGGGTGCCGATTTCTGCTTCTAAGCCATCTAATTGCGCTTTACCGATATTTTCTGAGGTTAATGCAAAGGTTTTTGGATTGGTCACAACCGCGATTAAGTTATCAATATCAGTATGGTAGGCGCGTAATTCCCATTGTACCGACTCGTGATCGCCTGCTAAACCGACTTCAACGGATTTAGAGGTTTCTGCTTGTAGATTAGGATTACCAAAGTTAGGAAAATACAATTGATTAAAGGTTGGGGCTTTAAAGGCATTACCGAAATTGGCAAACGTGCTGATGCTGTCATTGCCTTTGCCATAATGCCAGTTATCGCGCCAGCCGATACTGCCTGTCACGGCATTACCAAAGGCTTGATTTTTATCCCAACGAATCGAGGCATTTAAAAAATGGTCGTCCCAAAAACGGCTGTGCAATTCGGTAAATACGCCGACATCATAACGCGAGCTTTCGTTGTATTGAGTCGTGCCGCTCACTTCATCCAAGCGGTAATCTGAACCGACCAGCACTTGATGTGCATCGGTTATCTGGAATTGATTCAACCAGCTGGCATTCCAGCGCGTGGTGTCAAAGCGGGAAGAAAACACACCTTTAGGGGTGAATTGATCACCCCAATCTAAACTTTGCCCTAACCGAACAGTGGAACGCCAATTATCCATTATATCGGTGGCGAGCGTTGTACCTGCAACCTGTTCGATAAATTCAGTTTTATTAACGGTATTACCGTCATATTCATTTTTGCCCTGCGCACGGGTAAAAAAGGCTTCAATATCGGTGTTATGAGCATCAAAATGATGCCCGACTCGCGCATTGACCGCCGCGTTGGTATAACCATCGCGGTCTGGCTGATTGATGCCGAATCGACCTGATGTCGGTTGCTGGACATTAAAGCCTTGCGAACCAAAGCCAGATGAACCGACGGTATACCAAGTATTATCCACTTTGCCACTGACTGTACCTGACACGCGATAAGTATCATAAGAACCGCCACCTGCGTCTATGACGATACTGGGCTTCTCTTTTTGCTCGCCTTTACGGGTAAAAATCTGAATCACACCGCCGATGGCTTCTGAACCGTATAAACTGGAATTTGGCCCACGGGTAATTTCCACGCGCTCAACTTGGTCTAAGGGAATAAACTCAAACGGTGATGTGCCTGTGGTGGCTGAACCGACTTTAACGCCATCAATTAGCACTAAGATATGGTCGGAATTGGTGCCACGCATAAACACGCTGGAATTTTTACCGTAACCGCCTGTTTGCGTTATATCAATACCTGCACTGCCGCGTAATAATTCAGGCACGGTTCTGACTTGTAGACGGTCAATGTCTTTGCGGGTGTACACGGTGGAAGCAGTGGCTAATTGATTTCTAGCGGTTTCTGAACGTGTCGCGGTAACGACTACATCAGGTAAAGGTTCTACTGGGGTGTCTTGTGAAAATGCGGGGGTATTAAAACCCGCAAGCAATAAGGAACTGGCGATAATTTTTTGCATGATTGTCCTCTGCGCCGCCCGCGCATGATGAGTAGGTATTTGACAACGGAGGACGAGAAAACGAAAGCGGACAGAGAACAGCGGTCTAATTTCGATAGCACAGCCCTCCGCTGTCCCGAATGTACTTTTAGGCCGGTCTCCGGGCTGTTAAGTGGCTTGCGCCTGAATCATCACCTTCCCATGCGTAAACACAGTGGCATACTAATGACTCTTTACTTAATTACCGTTGCGGGGGCAGCGTCGGCTTATACCGACTTCCCGTTTAATCAATTGATGTGAACCATCGCTTGAACCTGAAAGCAAGCGGCGATTATAAGGATGTGTCGTAATAAAGCAACATTATTTTTGACATTCGCAACAAAAAACCGTGGAGCGATTCGCCAAGCGCACCTCTTGTAGCGGCTGTTGACAGGTCACACATGGCAAGTTTTTACGCCCGTAAACGCGCAATTGCTGTTGAAAATAACCCGCCTTACCCGATTCGTTGACAAAATCACGCAAGGTTGTGCCGCCTTGTTCAATCGCGTTGCTTAACACCCTTTTGATGCACTCAATCAAGCGTTGGCAATCATCCAAATCCAACGTTCCCGCGTGGCGTGTAGGCAATAAGCCTGCCATGAATAACGCTTCATTGGCATAAATATTACCGACACCGACGACGATATGACTGTTCATGATGAACGATTTGACAGGCACTTTACGGTTACGCGACAGCTGAAACAGTAATTCGCCGTTACACGCTTCCGATAACGGCTCAACGCCTAAACTTTTTAGTAATTTGTGTTCATTCGCGACTTCTTTCGTCCACAACACCGCGCCAAATCGTCGTGGATCGTTATAACGCAACACCGTACCATCCGTAAAAAGTATATCAATGTGATCGTGTTTAGCCGCTTCCTGATCGGTAGTGACAAGTCGCAAACTGCCCGACATTCCCAAATGCACCAGCAATGTGCCGCCGTTCGTCACCAATAACAGATACTTGGCGCGGCGTGTTACCGAACGAATCGTTAAGCCTGCTAAATCGACAGCCAAGGTTTTAGACACAGGCCAGCGCAATCTGGGCTGGCGCACCAGCACTTGGTTAATCGTTTGACCGATGATATGCGGCGCGATACCACGACAAATTGTTTCAACTTCGGGTAATTCAGGCATGGCGATTTTAGGGTGTTAACGTTTACGAGTAGTGAGGTTGCTTATTTGGTTTTTACCGCATCTTCTGATTTTGAAATAACCACCGAATAACATTCCACTACACTTTCCATATAATTAGAATGCGCTTTAGCGAGTGCTTCGGGTGAACCAAAATCGGTGCGTAATTGCTCCATTACCGCCTTTTGATCGGTGGTTGATTTCGGGTCTTGCGGTGTTGCTAAACTTAACATTTTTGTATAGTTGCGATAAGCCGTTAAACGTGTCGGATCAAGTGCAAAAATGCCCGGCATTTTGTCGGATGTTTGTGCTACTACGCACTTCACCATATCTTCAGGGGCGATTTTATAATCCTTAATGTCTTGTTCTTTCTGCATTTGTTCTAATACAGCTTGTTCATATTGATTTTTATCCGCACACGCGGTGAGCAATAAGGCGCAGAGAATAATCAGTGATTTTTTTTTCATGGTATGACCGTTGTTGGTTTAAAAAACATAGAGACGCTGCATTGCAACGTCTGGTTTGGGTCGATTGCATATAGTTCACAATCAATAAAATAATGGGTGGTTCTAAATACTGAGTGATGTTTATATTTTCGATAGCGAGGAGTTCAAACCTAGGTTTGTACTCCAATTACTCAATGTTCATCACTACCAGATTTTGAAATAGCGTTTAACACTAATGACCTGCTCCTCTTTTATGAAAAAAACCTTGCTGTTTGTTTTAATTCTCCTATTAACCGCTTGCAGTAAATCAGAAAAGGTTTTTGACAAACTTCCCGCTGATACAGTCATTCTGGCGTTTGGTGACAGCCTGACGTATGGCACGAATGTCAATGAAGAGCAGAGTTATCCGAGCGTTCTTGAGCAACTGAGTTTTCATCCTGTGATAAATTCTGGTGTGGCAGGCGAAATCAGTGCCGACGGTTTGAAGCGGTTGCCCGCTGTGCTGGACGAAGAAAAGCCGCAACTTTTGATTTTGATTCATGGGGGTAATGATATTTTACGCAGAATCCCGCATGAACAAACGGTTGCCAATCTAACAGCAATGATTGCCGAGGCGAAAAAACGCAATATTAAAGTGGTGATGTTGGGCGTACCCGCTCTGCAACTCTTTTCTGCGGTGGGGTTGTCTTCGTTAGAAAGCGACCCGCTTTATCAACAAGTGGCTGAGGCTGAAAACGTGCCGATTGATTTAACATCCTTGCCTGCTATTATCTCCAGCCGCGAGTTGAAATCAGACGACGTGCATCCTAACGCGCAAGGTTATCAACGTCTGGCGGACGCGGTGTTCACACTTTTAAAAAATACAGGGGCTTTGTGACAATGGGTTTTAACTATTTTGATGTAAATCGGAATATCTAATGCGTATTGCTATAGCTTATATCAGTGTCATTTTGCTGTGGGCAACCACGCCACTGGCGATTAAATGGAGCATTGAAAGTGCGGGGTTTTTATTTGGTGTGACGGCGCGAATGGCTATCGGCACATTGTGTGTGCTGTTGGTCTTGTTGTTATCAAAACAGCGTTTAGTCTGGCATGGTAAAGCGCAATTGACTTATGCGGCGGTGGCATTGCAAATTTATGGCTCAATGCTGGTTATTTATTGGGCGGCGCAGTTTATACCATCGGGCTGGATTTCGGTGATTGCAGGTTTAACGCCACTGATTACCGCTTTATTAGCCGCTATCTGGTTACGCGAACAAAGTTTAACGCTGGGCAAGTTGTTGTCTTATCTTATGGGTATCGCTGGTTTGGTTATTCTGTTCGGCTCGGCATTTGACATGAATTATGATGCGGTGCTGGGTATGGCGGGGGTGTTGTTGGGGGTATTTTTACAATCGTTTAGCGCGGTCTGGGTTAAACGTATTGATGCAAAATTGCCCGCGCTGGTGCAGGTTGCAGGCGGGTTGTTATTGGCATTACTGGCTTATGTATTGACGTGGCAGGTATTCGGCGGACAGTTGCCGACCGACATATCGTTCATCAGTTTAGCTTCTATTCTTTATTTAGGCGTAGTAGCAACCACGCTGGGTTTTGTACTCTATTATTATTTGCTCACGCAACTGGAAACCACGCAAGTCGCCTTGATAACGCTGATATGTCCTGTTATGTCGCTGCTCTTAGGGTACTCGGTTAATCATGAACTGCTCACGCAAAAAGTCATTCTCGGCACGGCTTTCATTCTCATCGCACTGTTCATTCATTTATTTTTTGATTGGTTTTTGAAATTGAGACGGCAATAAGTTCGACGGTGTTTATGCACAAGGGAATAAAGAGTTTGATTGCGGTTTATCTAGTCCAATCAGCCCAGCGCAACCCTATCAAGGTAAATGCAAATCTGGCTGGGTCAGCGCACGCTGGATTAAACAGATAGCGGGCTAATATTTGTCAGATGAGTTGCCGCTTTTTGGTAACCCAGCATAAAATACCACACTCCATTTGGACTGCTCACTACCATTTTCAGGATAATTATTATGAGTATGAATATGTTTTTTCGCGCGTTTACGCCACAGGAACTTGATAAAATGGATGCAGATCACCTCCTGATTGATCAATGGATTTGGGAAGATGAAACCTATTCACTGGCAACGGATGTGGAAACTGCATGGGATGTGTTGAATGTCATACTCGGTGGTGTCGGGTTTCCTGACTATCCATATCTTGATGATGTGCTGAGTAATGGATGTGTGTTGATGTCAGCGGAGGTTGTCAAAGACCACGCGCAAAAATTATCCGATTGGACACGCGAACAAGTATTAGAGGGATTACGCAATTTGGATGCGGACACGGATTTATATCATCTTGAAATATTTCAAGAGGATGAAGACTATTTGCTGGCGCAGTTCGATAGACTGGGGATTTTTTATCGGGAAGCGGCTGAAAAAGGATTAGGGGCAGTCTCTTATCCAGCATAGATTTGGCAAGATAGGATGTACACAGGTTTCATCAAATTACTCAAACACGCAAGGTCTTAAAGACTTTGCAGGCAGGGGCAAATATCTCCGTCAATCAATCTGGAACAATTGAACTGTTAATTTCATGGGTGCCTCTTTTGATTTTCCTGCGGATATAGCGGCATTTGTGTTCAATGAGGCAGAAAATTTGGCAATCGTACGTCACAAGATTACATTGATAAGGGTGTAGTAATAAGTTTGCGTGTGTTTGGAGTGCAAGCTTCGCTTGCAAGTCAGGCAAAGCCTGACCTCCAGTGTTCAGAAATAGGTCTAAGAACTTAATCGCTAAGAATGGTTTGAATTGTTTATAGTGTGCCTCCTGTCTCGCTACGTCCTGTGGTACTTTTTAACTCGGCTATTTGTTCATTAAAAGGAAACGTTATTATGAAATACTTATTGCTCATTTTCCTGATCTGTACAGGAACAGTGTCGGCCGATGTTTACAAATGGACTGACGCGGCAGGTCATACCCATTTTGGTGATAAAGGGCAAACGGTTGAAAAGGCGGAAAAAATCATCCTGAAAGTTGATAAGCCCAAAACCACTGCCACTGCTTCGGTAAAGCAGGTGAAAATGTATGCAACCAGTTGGTGCGGCTATTGCAAAAAGGCGCGTGAATATTTTGTTAAAAACAATATTCCTTATACCGAATATAATATAGAAACCGATGCAGATGCTAAACGTCAGTATGATTTATTTGGCGGCAAAGGCGTACCGGTAATATTTATCGGTCAGGAACGCATGGATGGCTTTAACGTTGCCGGTTTCAGTGACATATATCGTTGATTGTGGTCAGCTTTGCCAGTATCAATATCTTATTAATTCGCTGGGTTTATATTAATCTCGGCTTCGATAAATGTGTAGTAATAAGTTTGCGTGTGTTTGGAGTGCAAGCTTCGCTTGCAAGTCAGGCAAAGCCTGGCCTCCAGTATTCAGAAATACATCCTGACTTATTGTTAAGAACTTACTAAATTAAATTGTCAATGAACCAGCAATCTTGCCCTGTGTGCGCCTCAATGTCTACCGCGTTGGATGTGGTGGATTTTAATAAATGTTGTGAAGAAGCGAGGGAAAGTTATCTGGCACTGTCGGGTATGCCCATTTATTACTTTCTGTGTGATCACTGCGGATTCTGTTTCGCGCCTGAAATATGCGCGTGGTCAATGGATGACTTTGCGACAAAAATTTATAACAGCGATTATGTAATGGTTGACCCCGACTATGTTGACAGTCGCCCCCGACAGAATGCGGACACTGTGGTGAATATGTTTGCTGACCAAAAAGCCGCGATCAGACATCTTGATTACGGCGGCGGTGAGGGAATGCTGAGCCGTTTATTGCGTGAACAAGGTTTTGATTCCACCTCGTATGATCCATTTGTTGATAAACAGCTAACTATTGAGGAGCTGGGGAAGTTCAACCTGATTACTGCGTTTGAAGTATTTGAACACGTTCCTTCGGTTGATGCGCTTACCGAACAATTGGTATCACTGCTCAGTGATGAGGGCATTATTTTATTCAGCACCATGTTATCAGATGGACATATTAAACGTCATGAGCGATTAACGTGGTGGTATGCTGCACCTAGAAACGGGCATATCAGTTTGTATTCAAACAAAAGTCTTACCGTTATCGCGCAGCAGGAGCAGCTGGCATTCGGCAGTTTCTCTGAAGGGTTTCATGCTTTTTGGCGTGCTGTTCCGACGTGGGCGCGTCATATTATAAACGTATCATAGTGCGGTTAGCCGCATAGCTCGTAGTTTGCAGGTAAATCCCAAACTAACACAATTAACAATCAACCCTAGAAAATGACAGGCATTAAATCATGTCCACCGCTTTAAGAACCATCCAACTGATGGACACCACCTTGCGTGACGGCGAACAAACGCAAGGCGTTTCTTTCACTCCCGCTGAAAAAGTCAATATTGCCAAGGCACTGTTGCAACACTTGCGCGTTGACCGTATTGAAGTCGCTTCGGCACGGGTGTCCGAGGGCGAAAAAGAGGCGGTTACCAATATCAATAACTGGGCAAATCAGGCGGGCTTTGCAGGTCGCGTGGAAGTGCTGGGTTTTGTTGACCACACCAGAAGCGTGGATTGGATAGTTGCCACAGGCGGACAGGTGATTAATCTGCTTACTAAAGGCAGTGAAAAACATTGCCGTGAGCAACTGGGCAAAACGCTGGAACAGCACACCGCTGATATTTTACAAACCGTTGCCTATGCGCAGCAACAAGGCTTGCAGGTCAATGTCTATTTGGAAGACTGGTCAAACGGTTATGCCAACAGCCCAGATTACGTCTACGGCTTAATGGATAATTTGCGTCATGTCGGTATCGTGCATTTCATGTTGCCTGATACGCTGGGCGTATTGTCACCCGAAGAAGTATTCACCAGTTTCAGCGATATGTGTTCTCGTTATCCCGAAGCGCAGTTTGATTTTCATCCGCATAATGATTATGGACTGGCAACCGCTAACGTGATGGCGGCGGTACGCGCAGGGGTGAATTCCATTCACTGCACCATTAACTGCTTGGGTGAACGTGCGGGTAATGCGTCACTGGCAGAAGTCACCGTGGTATTGCGCGATAAAATGGGCATGGATTTGGCGATTGATGAGCATCATATTTTCCGCCTGAGCAACATGATTGAAACGTTTTCAGGCAAGCGCGTTGCCGCAAACGCCCCGATTATTGGCGCGGATGTGTTTACCCAAACCGCAGGGATTCATGCCGATGGCGATTCAAAAGGCGGTTTGTATAAAACTAAACTCAGCCCCGAACGTTTTTCACGCATTCGTCATTATGCGTTAGGTAAAATGAGCGGCAAAGCCTCATTGAAGAAAAATCTGGAACAATTGGAACTGGAATTATCCGAAGAAAATCAGAAAAAAGTGCTGGCGCGTATCGTCAGTCTGGGCGATTCCAAACAAACTATCACCACCGATGACTTGCCGTTTATCATTGCTGACGTGCTGGAAAGCAAAGATTACGAACATATCAAATTACTGAACTGCTCGATTACCAGCGGTCTGGATTTAGACTCTACCGTCAGTATTCGCGTCAATGTCTACGGTGAAAAACACCTTGCCACAGGTGCAGGTAATGGCGGTTTTGATGCTTTTATTGATGCGATGAACAACGTGATGCAACTGCATAACTATAGCTTACCCAAACTTGCCGATTATGAAGTCAGAATTCCTAAAGGCGGGCATACCGACGCATTGACCGAATGTGTGATTACTTGGGATTGTGACGGTGAATTGCGCAAAACGCGCGGCGTTCATGCCAATCAGGTATTTGCCGCCGTGTTAGCCGCACTGAAAATTATCAATATGCAGCTGCATGAGCTGAATGGAGTCTCAGTCGCTTAGGCGATGTTTATGTTTAACATTAAAACGCGCGTGTTCCTCGTTCCCATGCTCTGCGTGGCAATGCCGCTACTATCCGCCTGTACGCTTGGCCCTGATTTTGTGCGTCCAGACAGTCCAGATACGCCAAACTACACCAGCGAAAAACTGCCAAAACCAGTGAACGGGCAAACCGTGTTAATGGGCAAAGAAATGCCCGCGCAGTGGTGGATGTTGTTTCGTTCCCCGCCATTAACTGCATTAATTGCCCAAGCATTAAAACACAGCCCCGATTTACAAGCCGCGCAAGCTACTCTAACCCAAGCCGCAGAACTGGCAGAGGCGAAACAAGGTTCGTTATTTCCCGCATTGGATGCAGGCTATTCGGCAAAACGGCAACAAATTTCGGGGGCGCAATTTGGTAATCCCAGCGCGTCAGGTTCGTTATTCAGTATTTACAATGCTTCGGTCAACGTGTCTTATACGTTGGATGTATTCGGCAGTGTACAGCGACAAATTGAAGGCTTGATGGCGGAGGCGGATTATCAACGCTTTCAACTGGAAGGCGCGTTTTTAACGCTGTCCTCCAATATTGTCACTACAGTAATAGCAGAAGCGGCATTACGCGAGCAAATCAGCGTCATTGAAGAGCTGATTAAGTTGCGCGTTGAGCAACTGACGATTATTAAACAACAAGTTGAGTTAGGCAGTGCGTCACAAGTCGATGTATTAGCGCAACAAACCGCGTTGGAACAGGAACGCGCCAATTTGCCGCCGTTGCAAAAACAGTTACAGCAAAATCGCCACCGATTATCGGTACTGGTCGGTGATTTGCCCAGCACTGCACCCGCCGCGCAATTTAAACTGGCTGATTTAAAACTGCCTGCACAATTACCCGTTAGCTTACCGTCTAAACTGGTGGCGCAACGTCCTGATATTCGCGGACAAGAAGCGTTGTTAAAAGCCGCTAATGCGCAAATTGGCGTGATTACTGCCAAGATGTTTCCTGATTTTACCCTCAGTGCCAGTGCCGCCAGTATTGCGACCAAAGTCGGTGATTTATTTGTGCCAGGCAGTGCGATATGGAATACAGGACTGAATTTATTACAGCCGATTTTCCACGGTGGTGAAAATATAAACGAGCGCAATGCCGCGATAGCCGCTTATGAAGCGGCGGCGGCACGGTATCGCAGTACTGTATTGCTGGCGTTTCAAAATGTCGCCGATACCTTGACTGCGTTAGACAGTGATGCCAATGAGGTCAACATTCAAACCGCCGCTGAACGCGCCGCATTAGCGAGTTTAGAACTCAGCACTACCCAATATAAAGTCGGTGCGGTCAGTTATTTAACCTTGCTGACTGCGCAAAACGCCTATCAACAAACGCGCATTGCTCACATTAAAGCGCAAGCCACCCAACTTGCCGATACCGCCGCACTGTTTCAATCCTTGGGCGGCGGCTGGTGGCAACGCGCTGATTTAGGCAGGGAATTAGCCGCCCTGCACAAAAAACCTGAGACCTCATGGTTACCTTTTTTCGATTGGAATGTTAAATGATAAAACGATTACTGATTATGCTGGTCATTGTGGGTTTGATATTTGGCGGCATTTTTGGCTTTATTAATTTTAAAACCAAAATGATTAAGCAATATATGGCGGGTATGGGCAACGCACCACAAACCGTATCCACCATGACCGCCAGTTATGCACAATGGTCGCCGAGTACCGAAACCATTGCCAGTTTAACCGCTGTGCGCGGTGCGGATTTAAGTGCCGAAGTATCGGGCATGGTGACAGAAATTTTCTTTCAGCAAGGCGATGAAGTCGCCGCAGGTACGCCCTTAGTGCAGCTACGCGCTGATGATGATATTGCCAAATTAAACGGTTTAAAAGCCGAACAGGAACTGGCGCGACTCACTTATCAACGTAATCAGGCGCAATTGGCAGCAAAAGCCGTCAGTCAGCAAACCATCGACAACGATAAAGCAACACTGGCTAAATTAACTGCCAATGTTGCCGAACAGCAGTCCGTAGTGAATAAAAAACTGATTCGCGCACCGTTTACCGGACGCTTGGGTATCCGCTTGGTCGATACAGGGCAGTATTTGAATGCAGGTACGGCAATCGTCACCCTGCAAGCCTTGGATGCCTTGTATGTGGATTTTTATCTGCCGCAACAAATGCTGGCTAAAGTGGCTATCGGGCAAATCGTGCATCTTAAAGTCGATGCCTATCCTGAGCAGGATTTTGTCGCGACTGTCGCAGTGATTAATCCTAAAGTCGATACCAGCACACGCAACGTGCAGATAAGAGCCAAGCTGGATAATGCCAAACATCAATTATTGTCGGGGATGTACGCGACGGTGAATCTTGCTACCGATGCCGCGCAACGCCTGTTGACCTTACCCAACACGGCGATTAGTTTTAACTCCTACGGTTCGACGGTATTTTTAATTGAAACCGACAAGGACAAAAAGCTGACTGCTAAACAAGTGTTTGTCACCACAGGTGCGACACGCGGCGATCAAGTGAGTGTGATTAAAGGGCTGAAAGAAGGCGATACGGTAGTGACTTCGGGACAAATCAAGTTACGCAATGGCTCACCTGTGATTATTAATAACACGGTGCAGCCTAACAATAACGTTGCGCCGCAGGTGACAGATCAATAAGTATTGGAGGTCAGGCTTTGCCTGACTGTCAGGCAAAGCCTGACCTCCAGTATAGCCGCACTGAATTGGCTAATATTGCCCGCGAATTCAACAAAATATTTCCGATGCCCGTGTTACTGCTGATAAAACATGGCGACCGTCTCACCCTCGCTATTGTCCATCGTCGTTTAAACAAACAAAATGCCGATAAAGACGTATTGGAAAAAGTCACCCTGATTAAAGACATTAGCATCGAAAATACACACCGAGCGCATATTGAAATCCTGCATGACTTAAGCCTAGCAAAACTACGCGACACGCACCATTTCACCAATTTTGTTGAACTGCACAAAGCATGGCAAAAAACCTTAGACACTAACGCACTGAATAAACGCTTTTACAAAGAATTATCCAACTGGTATTTCTGGGCAAGCAAACACGTTTATTTTCCTGACGCTGAAGCCGAAGCCTTAAAAGGTGGCATTTTTGCTGATTCTGAAAAAGTCCACGAACACAATGCTAAAAACTTAATTCGTTTACTAACCCGCTTGCTGTTTGTTTGGTTTATCAAAGAAAAACACCTGATTCCCGATGAATTATTCAAAGAAAACTGGTTAAAAAATCAACTTAAACACTTTAATCCACAAGCGACTACGCTAGCGACGCAAGGCAATGAAAGCCACTATTACCGCGCTGTGTTACAAAACCTGTTTTTTGCAACGCTGAATCAAACACGCGGCAAACGCGAATTTCGTAAAGATGGACAACACCGCAACATCACCAATTTGCTACGCTATAAAAACTACTTTAACGACCCAGACGCATTCGTAAAGTTACTTGAAGCCGTTGTACCGTTTATGAATGGCGGCTTGTTTGAATGCTTGGATAAAGTCGTGCCTGATAAAAAAGGCAAACAAGGCGGCGATGTGATTGCCTACGAAGACGGTTTTTCTGACCGTGCCGACAACATCCTAAAAGTCCCTGATTTTATTTTTTTCGGCACACACAAACAGGTTGATTTAAGCGCGGAGTTAGGCAATAAAAGCAAATCGGTCGAAATCAAAGGGCTGATTGATTTATTACAATCGTATAAATTCACCATCAGTGAAAACACCCCGATTGAAGAAGACATAGCCCTAGACCCCGAATTATTAGGGCAAGTATTTGAAAACCTGCTTGCCAGTTACAATCCTGAAACAGGGGTAACAGCGCGTAAACAAACGGGCAGTTTTTATACCCCGCGTGAAATCGTCAACTACATGATTGATGAATCCCTGTTAGCGTATTTTGGAGGTCAGGCTTTGCCTGACGGTCAAGCGGAGCTTGACCTCCCGCGTGATGGAGGTCAGGCTTTGCCTGACGGTCAAGCAAAGCTTGACCTCCTGCGGGATTTGTTGAGTTATAACAGCACGGGAAATCCTTTCAACCCCGCCGCAACGCAAGTATTAATTCACGCTATCGACAACTGCAAAATTTTAGACCCTGCTTGTGGTTCTGGCGCGTTTCCGATGGGCATATTGCATAAACTGGTACATTGCTTACACAAACTCGACCCTGATAATAAACAATGGCAAGCGGTGCAACGGGCAAAAATACTGCACGATACCCAAACAGCGATGAGCATTGAGGACAACAAAGAACTCAGCGACAAACTCAAAGAAATCAACAACGCCTTTGACAGTGCGGTCAATCATCCCGACTATGCGCGAAAATTATTTTTAATTGAAAACTGCATTTACGGTATCGATATACAAGCCATTGCCATACAAATCAGCAAACTACGGTTTTTTATCTCCTTAGTCGTCGATCAAATCGTTAATTCTGATAAAGATAATTTCGGTATTTTGCCACTGCCCAATTTAGAAACCAAGTTTGTCGCGGCGAATACCTTAATCGGCATTGAAAAACCCAAAGCGCAACGCAGTCTATTTGATAACACCGACATTGAAGCTTTGGAAAATGAATTAAAAGACGTGCGGCATCGTTTATTCAGTGCCAAAACGCCCCGAACCAAACGGGAATTACGCGCTAAAGATGAAGCCTTGCGTGAACAAATCGGTGCGTTATTGATTCAAGATGGTTGGCAAGCAGGCACGGCTAGCCAACTTGCGGGATGGAGTCCTTATGACCAAAATGCCAGCAGCGGATTTTTTGATAGTGAATGGATGTTTGGATTTAAACACTTTGATATTGTCATTGGTAATCCGCCTTATGTTCAGGTTAAAAAAGGAATTTTCAGTGAGTCGCAATTTCCATATTCGGAAGGCAAAGACAAAGGTAAACAAAATTTATACAAAGTTTTCACTGAACAGTCGTTTAATTTAATTAAAAATGGTGGAGTTGCATCACTGATTGTACAAAGTTCTTTAATGGCTGACGTGTCATCACAATACACTCGTGAATTGTTATTAACAAAAACTAAAATTAGCTTTTTTATTGAATTCCCTAAAAAATCAAGTAATGCTGACGGACAAGTTTTTGAAAATGTTTTACAAGGAACTTGCGTATATTTGTTTAGAAAAGAACAGCCAGATGAAAAAACATCGTTCAATGTATCAATAAACAATGACGTTACAACAATTAACGATCTGATTTTTGATAGTCTGAATCAAAGCGAACTTATCAAAATTTATCCAAATGGATTTTTTATCCCATTAGTAATGCCTAATGAGTTTAACCTTGCTCAAAACGTATTCAACAAATCGAAACCACTTTCTGAATTTATTACAGGTATTAAAAAAGGCGATATAAGCTCAGACACAGATAAAAAATTATTTTTTGAAAAAGTAGAAGGTTACAAGTTAATCAGAGGAAATAATATTCAACGATATTTTTGTAAATCAGGTTTTGATTTTGTCCAAATCAATGACAAAACAGAATTAATGAAAAAAAAGAATCATGAACAGTCAATTATTGCATTTCAAAATATCACTGGAACGGTTGATTTACATAGAATTCATAGTTGCTTATTTGAAAAACAAGATGATTTGATTTTTTTAGATACGACAATAAAGGTTTATGTGAAAGAAAATGCAAATTCAAAATTTTTGCTTGCCTGTATTAATTCATCGTTAATGGATTGGTATTTTAGAAAAACAAGCACAAATAACCATGTTAACGGTTATGAAATTAAAGAGTTGCCCATTCCCAAAATCCCCCCCAACCAACAACAACCCTTCATCGATCTAGTGGATAAAATCCTTGCGGCTAAACAGTCTGGAGGTCAGGCTTTGCCTGACTGTCAGGCAAAGCCTGACCTCCATGCGTGGGAGCGTGAAATAGATTCCTTGGTTTATGCGTTGTATGGTTTGACCGATGCAGAAATAGCCATTGTGGAGGGGAGGTCAGGCTCTGCCTGATAGGGTCAAGCAAAGCTTGACCTCCTGATTACTATGCTGAAAAAACAAGCCCATCGACCCGCACATTTATTATTGGATCATAGCCCTTATTTTATTACTGCCAGCACCCATGAAAAACGCCCCTTATTAAATGACATAATAAAAATTCAATTATTAGCTATTCTGCGGCAAGAATTTGAACGCTGTTTATGGCGGTTTGACCATTGGGTTATTTTAAATAATCATTATCATATTATGGTACACAGCCATAAAGGTGAAGACTTAGGCAAGATAATAGGACGGGCGCATTATAAATCAGGGCAGATCATTCGAGAACGTCATGCTGAACTTCCTCATGTTTGGTGGAATTATTGGGATTATTGTCCACGCGATGAAAAGGATTATTTTATTCGGCTAAATTATTTATTTAATAATCCGATTAAACATGGTTATGTGAATAACTTACGCTATTATCCTTATTCCAGTTTTAATACGATGCTAGAAAAACAGGGGCGTGAATTATTAGCCAAGCAATTTAAAGAATATGATGATTATAAAACATTGGTTTTGGATGAAGATGAATTTTAATTACTCAGGAGGTCAGGTTTTGCCTGATTGTCATTTTTACTGTCAAGCAAAGCTTGACCTCCATGTTACTGTCAGGCAGAGCCTGACCTCCAATAACGGAGTCTGACTTCGATGATACGCGATAATTATCAGCACGGTACGGTCGGTGAGTTTCTCAAGGATACCCTGTTGCCCGATTCTGAGGTGGCGATTGTGTCTGCCTATTTCACTTTATATGCTTACCATGCGTTAAAAAACAGGCTGGATGGTATTGAGCATTTGCGGTTTTTATTTGGTGAGCCGACCTTTATTCATGCAAATGACAGCAAGTTACACTACCGTGATTTTAAAATCGAGGATGAACAGCTTGTTATCGCGCTGAAAGAGCGGTTAAGTCAACATCAGATTGCCAAGCAATGCGCGGACTGGTTACGCGCTAAGGCGGATATTCGTTCGATGGTGAAACCGAATTTTCTGCACGGTAAGCTGTATCACATCACTCAAGCCAGTGGCATAGAAAAGGCGATTGTCGGTAGTTCTAATTTTACCGTAAATGGTTTAGGACTGGGCGGTAGTAAGAATATTGAGTTGAATGTCATTATTGACAGTGACCGTGATAGAGCGGCATTGAAAGCATGGTTTGATAAGCTGTGGAATGATGAGACTGGCTTGGTACAGGATGTTAAGGCGGAGGTGTTGCGTTATTTGGAGCAGTTTTATCGGGATAACAGTCCGCAATTTATTTATTTAAAAACGCTTTATCATTTGTTTGCCGATACCATTGCCGAGCAGGAAAATAATTTGGCGATTGCGGAAAAAATCGGTTTTTATGACACACAAATCTGGCAATGTTTGTATGATTTTCAAAAAGATGGCGTTAAAGCGGCGATTAATAAAATCATTAAACACAACGGCTGTATTATTGCCGATAGTGTGGGTTTAGGAAAAACCTTTGAAGCCTTGGCGGTGATTAAATACTTTGAATGTCGCGGTGATAGGGTGTTATTAATCTGCCCGAAAAATCTGAGTAACAATTGGACGCTGTATCAGGCACGGCAAAATCACGCGGCAAATTCTTTGAAAAAAGACCGTTTTGATTATACGGTGTTGCATCATACTGATTTAGGCAGAACGACAGGGAAATCCAGTGCTAATGGCATAGCGTTAAGTAATTTTCACTGGGGAGCTTATGATTTAGTGGTGATTGATGAATCGCATAATTTTCGCGGCAATCCTTTGGAAAAAACTACCGCTAATGGCGATAAGGTATTAAATCGAGCGAAATGGTTGTTGGATGAAATTATTAAATCGGGTGTGAAAACTAAGGTGTTATTGCTGTCCGCTACACCTGTTAATAATAATTTACGCGATTTAAGCAATCAGATTGCGTTAATTACCGAAGGCAAAGAAGACGCACTGAGTGATTTTCAGATTAAAAATATCACGCAAACCCTGAAAACTGCACAAAATCAATTTACTAATTGGGCAGATGCTAAAAAGAACCCGCAGCGAAATATGAAACAATTACTGGCTACGTTGGATGCTGGGTTTTTTACTATTTTAAATGAATTAACCATTGCTCGCTCACGCCGACATATTCAGCATTTTTATGATCTGGAAGCGGAGATTGGACAATTTCCAGAACGTAATAAACCGTTGTCTGTGTATGTCGATATTGATACAGAACACGGTTTTCCCAGTTATGAAGTATTGAATCAACAAATTCTCGGCTATAAACTGGCGATTTTTAATCCGTCTGCTTATTTAAAAGTAGAGCAACAAGCTAAATATCACGCTACGTTGGGTAAGCAGCGTGAGCATAATTTAGTCGGTATGATGCAGGTGAATTTTCTTAAACGACTGGAAAGTTCAATTGCGTCTTTTACGTTGTCTTTAAAGCGAACCATCGCCAAAATTGCTGATATAGAACATAAAATTATAGCTTTTCAAGGAGGTCAGGCTTTGCCTGACAGTCAGGCAGAGCCTGACCTCCAGAATCAGGCAAAGCTTGACCTCCTGCTTGACGATGAATTAGACGAAGACTGGGTAGGTCAAAAATTAAAATTTAATCTGGCTGATCTTGAGTTGGATAATTGGCTGTTTGATTTACGGCAAGATCAATTGGCATTAAAGACTTTGCTTAAAAATGCGCTAACGATTACCCCAGAGCGTGATGCGAAACTGCATAAATTAAAATGTTTAATTAGTGAAAAAATCGCTCAGCCCATTAATGCCGATAATAAAAAAATTATTATTTTCACCGCGTTTGCAGATACGGCGATTTATCTGCATGAACACTTAAGTGCATGGTATGCCAGCGAATTTAATTTACATTGTGCGTTGATTTGTGGCAACAGTACCAAAACCAGTTATGGTAAAAATGATTACAACAGTATTTTGACGCATTTCTCACCACGCGCAAAACAACGCACTGGAATAGAAACGGCTGAAATTGACTTATTAATTGCGACTGATTGCATCAGCGAAGGGCAAAACTTACAAGACTGTGACTATTTAATTAATTACGACATTCATTGGAATCCAGTACGCATTATTCAACGCTTTGGACGTATAGACCGCTTAGGTAGTCAAAATACTTGCATTCAATTAGTTAATTTTTGGCCCACTAAAGAACTGGATAACTATATTAATTTAAAAGCGCGAGTCGAAGCGCGTATGGCGTTGGTTGATGCCAGTGCAACGGGTGAAGATAATTTACTGACTATCGAAGAAGAAATAGACAGTGAATTAAAATACCGTCATCAACAGTTGGAAAAATTGAAGCATGAAGTGTTAGACCTTGAAGATATGGATGAATCTTTATCACTGACAGATTTTAACCTAGCCGATTTCAAGCATGAATTATTGAATCAGTTTGATAATCAGCGTCAGCAACTTCTCAACGCCCCGCTAGGTTTATACGCGCTGGTATCCGCTCAGAATGGAATGCCATCGGGTGTGATTTTTTGTTTACGACAAACAGCCCAACACGATAATAATCAAAAAATAAATCCTTTAACGCCGTATTTTCTGGTCTATATCGGTGACAATGGCACGGTGCATTATCACTACAGCCACGTTAAACAAATTTTAGAAATTTTTAAAACCTTGTGTGACGATAAAGAACACGCTTGTGAAACCTTGTGCCAGTTATTTAATCAGCAAACCCAAAACGGTGCGGATATGAGTCATTACAGCGAGTTATTGAACCTAGCGGTCGCTGAATTAGTGACGGTGGTAAAAAATAAGGGTCAACAAAGTGTATTATCGGGACGCGGGGGCGTATTAATGCCAGAGAAAAAACAGGTCAATTCACTAGCGGATTTTGAGTTAATAACGTGGTTGATTATTCATGGAGGTCAGGCTTTGCCTGACAGTCAGGCAAAGCCTGACCTCCAACCGTAAAATATACAAAAGACATACCATGACATTTACTGATATTTTCATACATAAGCCCGTTCTGGCAACCGTGGTTAGTCTGGTGCTGCTGGTGCTGGGCTTGCGGTCTTTAAGTGATTTACCCGTGTTGCAATACCCGCGCACCGAAAATGCGGTGGTTACGGTGTCTACCGCTTATTACGGCGCGGATGCAGAAGTGATTGCGGGTTTTATCACTACGCCCTTGGAAAATGCGATTTCTCAGGCGAATGGCATTGATTACATGACTTCTACCAGTCATACAGGCATGAGTACCATCACGGCGAATTTACGTCTGAATGTCGATAGTAATGATGCGCTGACGGAAATTACCGCTAAAGTAAATTCCGTACTGAATCAATTACCGCCTGAAGCACAAAATCCCGTTATCAATGTCAAAATCGGCGAAACCACCGATGCCATGTATATCGGTTTTTCCAGTGATGTCCTGCCCGCCAACAATATCACCGATTATCTGACGCGCTCTGTACAGCCCAAATTGCAGTCGGTCAGCGGCATACAACTGGCAGAAATTCTGGGCGGCAAAAATTTTGCGTTACGCGCGTG
The DNA here is from genome assembly GCA_030654015.1 of Methylococcales bacterium. Lineage (GTDB taxonomy): Bacteria > Pseudomonadota > Gammaproteobacteria > Methylococcales > Methylomonadaceae > UBA4132. The sequence goes on from JAURYI010000002.1 coordinate 25,456, forward strand.
GCTAGATCCGAACAAATTGGCAGCGTATTCATTGACTGCTACCGATGTGAATGCAGCACTGGCAAAAAACGATTTTTTATCCAGTTTAGGCAATACCAAAGGCACGATGGTGCAGGTCAATTTAACGGCCTCGACTAATTTGCACAGCGTTGAAGAATTTGAACAGCTGATTATTTATCAAAAAAACGGAGTACTGGTACGCCTGAAAGATGTTGCTAACGTGACCTTAGGGTCGGATGATTATGAATCCAACGTGGCGTTTGACGGCAATAAAGCGGTGTATATCGGCTTGCAAATCGCCCCCGATGCCAATTTGCTGGAAGTGATCGGGCGTGTGAAAGCGGTGCTTCCAGACATTCAGGCGCAATTGCCCACAGGTATAGACGCAAAAATTGTGTACGACACCACTGAGTTTGTTAAAAGCGCGGTTGATGGTGTGATTCACACGCTGGTTGAAGCGTTGTTGATTGTGGTTCTGGTCGTGTTTATTTTTCTGGGGTCGCCGCGTGAAATTCTGATTCCCGTCATCGCCATTCCGCTGTCGTTAATCGGCACGTTCAGCATGATGTTATGGCTGGGCTTTTCCATTAATTTGCTGACGCTGTTGGCGTTGGTGATTGCGATTGGTTTGGTGGTTGATGATGCGATTATTATTGTCGAAAACGTCAATCGTCATTTAAAACACGGCATGACTCCCGTGGCTGCGTCGTTATTGGCGGCGCGTGAGTTGGCAGGGCCGATTATTTCCATGACGGTGGTATTAATTGCGGTGTATGTGCCTGTGGGGTTTCAGGGCGGACTGACGGGCGCGTTGTTTTCTGAGTTTGCCTTTACCTTGGCAGGCGCGGTGACTATTTCCGCCGTGGTCGCGCTCACCTTATCACCGATGATGTGTTCAAAAATGCTCAAACCCCATGATGATAGCCGTCATGGGTGGGAAGAAAAAACCATTGAGTTCATTGACCGTAGTTTTGACAAGCTCAGCCATACCTATTCACGGATGCTGCATGGTTCGCTGAATTATTTGCCCGTTACAGTTCTGTTCGCGCTGATTATTCTGGTCAGCAGTTATTTTCTCTATCAAAGTGCTAAAAGTGAATTAGCTCCGCAAGAAGATCAGGGCATTGTGCTGGCATTTTCCACCAGCGCACCTAATGCAACGCTTGAACAGCGGTTAATGTATGCAGGGCAGGTGCTGAATATCTTTCAAAAACACGCCGAAACCGATCATGTGTTTCAGTTGGATATGCCCGGTCAATCTATTGCAGGCATGGTGCTGAAACCGTGGGATAAGCGGGAGCTGAATTCTAACGCATTGCAGCCGATGATACAGCAAGAACTGAATGCGATTGCAGGCAGTCGGGTGGCGGCGATTCAATTGCCGTCTTTGCCGGGTAGTAGCGGAATGCCGATACAATTTGTTATTAATTCCACTGAATCGCCGACTAAAATGCTGGCGGTGTCCGAGCAGTTTATGCAGGAAGCGCAAAAAAGCGGAATGTTCATGTTTCTGAACAGTGATTTAAAAGTCGATCAACCGCAGTCGCGCGTTATGATTGACCGTAATAAAACCGCCTTGCTGGGTTTGACCATGCAGGATGTCGGCGCGTCATTAAGTGCGTTATTGGGCGGTAATTATGTCAATTATTTCAGCGTGGCGGGACGCTCGTATCGCGTCATTCCCCAAGTACAGCAACAGGCGCGACTCAATGCGGATCAATTGCTTAATTATCAATTCCGTACTGCCAATGGCGCGTCATTGGCACTGTCCAGTATTGCCTCCATTGAAACTGAAACCGTGCCGCAGTCATTAAACCATTTTCAACAGCTGAATTCGGCGACCATTTCAGGCGTACCGTTGCCCGATGTCGCCTTGGGTGACGCATTGCACAGCTTAAAAGAATTGGCGGATAAAACCCTGCCTGTGGGTTATTCAGTGGATTATGGCGGGCAGGCGCGGCAAGTGATGCAGGAATCCAATTCCTTTATGTTCACCTTTTTATTCGCGCTGATTATTATTTTTCTTGCCTTGGCGGCGCAATTTGAGAGCTTTCGTGATCCGTTTATTATTTTGGTATCGGTGCCGATGTCGATTACAGGCGCATTGATTTTTGTCGCCTTAGGCATCGGCAACGCCACGCTGAACATTTATACCGAAGTGGGCTTTGTCACCTTGATGGGTTTAATCAGTAAACATGGTATTTTAATCGTCGAGTTTGCCAATCAAAGCCAACTGGCAGGCAAAAGCAAACGTGAAGCCATTGAAATCGCCGCCAGTACCCGTTTGCGCCCTGTGTTAATGACTACCGCCGCGATGGTGTTAGGTGTATTGCCGCTGATTGTTGCTACAGGTGCAGGTGCGGCGGCGCGGTTTAATATGGGACTGGTGATTGCCTCAGGTTTGGCAATTGGTACACTGTTCACGTTATTTGTGGTACCAGCGGTGTATTTATTGCTGGGGCAAAATCACACGAACAAATAATCATTATTTCCATGCTGGAGCGTGGAAACACTCACTTACTATTGGAAGCACAAACGAATGTCACGCAGAGCAAGAAAAAAACCCTTACCCACTACGCCGATTAAAGTCACTATTGAATCCTTAACCCATGACGGACGCGGTGTCGCTCATGTTGATGGTAAAGTGGTGTTTATTGATGAAGCCTTACCCACTGAAGAAGTCGAATTCCTCTACACCGAAATTCGCAAAGATTATGCCGAAGGCAGAACCGTCAAGGTACTGACTCGCGCCGAAGACCGCGTGGATGCGTTATGCCCGCATTATGGTGTATGCGGCGGCTGTAGTTTTCAGCACGTTGAATCCAATGCACAAATCCGTATCAAACAAGATTTACTCCTTGACCAGTTCAAACGCATCGGCAAAGTAGAAATCCCTGAATTATGGCAACCCTTGGAAAGTGCGCATTGGGGTTATCGCCGTAAAGCGCGGATGGGCGTTAAATTTGTCGCCAAGAAAAACAACCGCGTGCTGGTGGGTTTCAGAGAACGCCGCCATCCGTATCTGGCGGAAATTGACAGCTGTATTGTGATGCACCCGATAGTCGGTACGCGCTTGATTGCCTTAGGCGAAATGATAGGTCAGTTGAGCATTCGCGATAAAATTCCGCAAATTGAAGTCGCCATCGGTGATGAGCTATGCGTGTTATCCATTCGCGTGTTAGAGCCGCCCACAGCCGAAGACATGGACATCATGAAAGCCTTTGAACGGGAACACCCGCTGACGCTGTGTCTGCAATCCAAAGGCCCTGATACCATCGTGCCGTTAGACGGCGAACCTGAGGTCATACCGACTTACGCACTACCCGATCACGGTATTGAATTCAAATTCAGACCTGCTATGTTCACCCAAGTGAATTACGAGATTAATCGGCAAATGATTAACCGCGTGCTGGATATTTTGCAGTTAAACGAGAACGACAACGTGCTGGATTTATTCTGCGGCTTGGGTAATTTTACCCTGCCAATGGCGAAATATGCGGGTAGCGTGGTTGGTGTTGAAGGTGATGCACCGTTGATTAATCATGCGAAAGAAAATGCCCGCCACAATAACATCACTAACGTGGAATATTATGCGGCAGATTTAAGCAAAGACTTGAGCGATGCGCCGTGGGCAAATCGCAAATACAATAAAATCATGCTCGACCCGTCCAGAGCAGGCGCGTCGGAAGTATTGCCGTATTTTAAAAAATGGCAGCCTGAACAGATTGTCTATGTATCTTGTAACCCGTCTACGCTGGCGCGTGATGCTGGGATTTTGGTGAATGAATTGGGTTATACCTTGGTGAAAGCAGGCGTAATGGATATGTTTCCACAAACCGCTCATGTGGAATCCATGGCATTATTTCAAAAAAACTAATATAAATATCGTCCACGAAAAGCACGAAAGACACGAAACAAACACAGGTTTTTTCTGCTTTTCGTGTCTTTCGTGGACAAAAACTAAAAACGATTGGTTTTTGCGTGGATGTGGTTTAACAAGCATGAGCCAATATTTTTATTGACATATTGGTTGAACATTCTATAATAAGCGGCTGTTTCGGCTGATACCTAACAAGTATCAATCTTGCTGTATACAGTGTCTATATTGTGGTGAGCGTAGCTCAGTTGGTAGAGTCCCGGATTGTGATTCCGGTTGTCGCGGGTTCGAGCCCCGTCGTTCACCCCACCTACAATAGTTGCAACAGGCATGGTTAATCCCGCCTTTTTTATCTGCTAAAAATACTCACTATTACCAGCCCTTGGTATGAAAGGCTTTTTTACTGATAATGGTCGGTTCTTCTGAAATAACTTCTTCATACTGTCCCCTGCGTTCGGCGACCCGCTTGTCATTTACCCGTTTAAATGCCTTTGCATAGTCGTGATTACAACGCGGATCATTATGCCAATTTCTGACCTTATATTCACACACGGCTATATAAGTGCCGACCATCATTTTTCGGTTCAGTTTTTTAATCACCCGTTCAGCAACGGCATCAGGCACGATGTCCGCTAAAATATGATGATGCACGGCGCGTGTTTGCGTATCTCTTTGCGTCAGCACTAAAATACTTTGGATTTTTCCCCGTTTACTAAACCAGCTGCCTTTTACCTCAGGATATAGAAAGTCTACTACATCGTGTTTTTTGGTTTTTGCAGACACTCTTTTCAGAATAATTATCATCCTGTTGACCTCAATATGGTTATACCCCTACATCATCTTATTGGTGCATTCGTCTGCCAATTAGTTTTTCTTAAATGGGTTACACCCAGAAAAAGGGTGTTATCCACTAATAATAGTCGCTTTGTTTAATTAATGCAGGAGCGACAGGTTCGCTTTTATCTTTATAACAATTCGGTGATTTTTCATAAGTCGGTAATTCGATGTTGTCCGCTTGCCAGAGAACAAAACCTGTACCGCGTTCAAATACATAAATATCGCTGTTATCGGGGTCTTTGGCACTGAGATGCAACCAGCCGCCCGCTATCAGTTCACGCAAACTGTCTTGCCGTGCATAGATTTGTTCCAGCACGGAGGTTTTCGCTTCCACTAACAGCTGCAAACGCATAGCTTCATGAATTTCTACCATTTGTTGCGGTAAGCCTGTGCGTAAATCGCTGCTGGTGCCGTCCATGATACCGAAAAAACCCGTCACATTATGGGGTACTTTTGTGCCACAGCCAAAGCGGTCATTATTAACGCTGGAAAAATAATATTCCAGATTGATACCCGCACCGACTGGGCCGACGGCTAATAAAATGCCTTCGAGAATTTTTCCGTCGCTATCTTGGGTGGGATCGTAAGAAATTAAAAACACGCGGCGGTCAAAAAACGCACCTTGGGTTAATGAACGTCGTCCAACGATGGCGGCGGCGTTGGTCGCGTGTCCTAGCTCAGGACGTGCCTGTGAAAAATCGGTGGCGCGTTCCTGAATGTGCTGCAAAGCGGCTTCAAAGCTGGGATTGCGTGGTGCCGAGGCTAAACGCCGACACCGTTCATGTGCGGATAAATACCGTGCGTGGTTTAAATCACCTTGCAGTTTGTTAAATGCGGGTTGCAGGGCAGGGGGTAATTCGCTCAAATCATACCAATCAATATTTTCATTACAGGTATTGTGTTCTGCGCCGATAAACCAGCTATCAGCGGGAATGTGAATGCCGCGTTCTGCCAGTAGTTTACGAATCTCAGGACGATTCGCCATAGCGGCAAACACCCGCGCATTGGGGCCGCCGTGTCGTCCGCTGCACGCGCCACAATCATACGCGGCACGGTGCGGATTATTCTGACTGATTGAGCCGTGTCCAAACAGCACCACTAAAGGCGCGAATACATTGGTTAAGCCCATGACGCGCAGTAAATTAGTTACGCGGTCGGCTTGTTCGGTGTCGGTAAAGCCTAAATTAGGTTGTTTAGGTGTGTCTTCAGCGTCGAAAGTAAAATCCAGTTGCGTGGCAACGGGCGGCGATATTTTGTTGGCAATGTTTGAAATAAGCTGTTGCTGGGTTTTGGGGAACAGCGATTTTCCCAGTAAGCCGATGAGGGTAAGCGGTGCAAACAAGTCGATGACAGGATGTGATAACAGCGGGTTGCTGCGTGAACTTTGCAGTAATAAATTAGTGATACGGTGGTTGAGTTTGCGACCGCGATTATGATGCTCCAAGGTGTCTTCCATCTCGGCAAGCGGTATTTCCTGCACCTGATGGGTGGGCGTGACTACCACAGGGCATAAGGCGGTGGTGGTGCTGTCATCTAAGCCTTGATAATTCATCGCGACACCGAAAAATCCTGCCGCGCCCAGCGTTTCCAGCGCAGGATTATGTTCTTCCAAATGACGGCGGAAACTTTCTTCGCGCTCATCCATACAGAAAATAAGTTGCGCTTCGGGGCGCGTGTCGCGTGTTGCCCAGCGTCCGCGCTGATGATTGGCGGTGAGGGCGTTAAAAAACTGCTGCCGATAGTGGTACTCGTAAGCGGTCAGCCAGATTTTACTGCGTTCAGTGGCGGTAAATTCATCGAGTTGCGTTAAGAGCGCGTATAACTCGCTCGCGGGTAACTGCTCAATGTGATTGGCTTGTAAGCCTAAATGCTGACATAAGCGAAACAACCTCCAGCCGCTGTTAAATACCGAGTGGGTATTTTTGCTGTCTGCCATCGGGCTGAACTGCCACGTCCAGATAGCATCGGCTAATACCTGCCATTGTTCACGGTGACTGCGTTCTGAATTGACCTCCGTAGTAAGCGATTTGGCTTTGTGGCTGAGGTATTCGGGTAAATCGCCTTGATACAGATGGCGACGCACCATAAATTCCGATAAATTTTTGCGGAAATAATGTTGTAGGCTGGTTAAGTTGGCTTCCACTTTCCATATTTCGTGGCAGATTTGATTCAGCCACAGCCTGTCCAATGTCAGACGAATCGCCAGATAATCGGCGAGATGAATCGGGGTGTTGTGTTCGGTTTGATAATCGGGATGTTGTTCGCGCCAGTTAATCATGCCCGACCAGCCCGCCAGTTCCAAGGCGACGCGCTGTAAATATCCACCCCATTTTTCTTTGGGAATCTCCATTTCCGTCAGATGCAGGATGATGGTATCAATGGCATCTGTGGGCAGACTGGAGACAATCTGTTGCCAGTCGGGCAGTTCATGCAGAAACAGACTGATGTCATAATCGGTGCTGGCACGCCACGCAGCATACAATCCTAATTTTTCCGCATTAGGTGTATGCCACGCGGCGACCCCTTCATCCAGTACCGACGCGCAGATGCGTATTAATTTAGGGCGGACAAAATCCAGACTGTCTTTACCGCTTAATGCCAACACCAAACCGCGTAAACTCAGTTCGTCACCGACTTGTGCCAGCAGTTCGTCAACTTCCAGCGCGACGTGTTGTCGGGTTTGTGCATGAATAGAGGCATCAGAATGACTGACGCTTAACCAGTCTTCGGTCTGTTCCAGCGATAAATCCAGCAGGGTTTCAGGATGATAAGCCGCCTGTTGTAAATCCAGTTTGAGTAAAATAGCTTCCCATAAGGCGCGGATATTTTGCGCGGTGTAGTTGTGGGCAATCGCCGCAGGAACATCCGCTTGTACGGAACTTAAGGCGTTTAATTCTTCCACTTGCCAGATAAATTGACTGACGTTGATAGCGGATAAATCCACCAACAGCGCGATGGATAAAATATCGTGATGTTTAATGTCTTTACCGTTAATTGTTATCGTAGGGTGGGGATTGCCCACTCTACGAGCTAACGCCGCGTTAATATCCGCGTTATTAATACGTCCCTCAGCATAAAACTGTCGATAACGCGCTTCGGAAAGATAGCCGTGTATGCCCGTTAAGGCGGCATTATCTTCCAATGCCTGTTCAAAACTGAGATGTTGATAACCGTGCAGGGTATTGTGATGTACGAAATCTTGTAACGGTGCTTGTGCAGGTAAGACATGATTGAGGTGTGCCAGTGCGGACAGGATGACTGCACGGTTATCGTCGGAGGTTAAAGCGGCGTGTGGCATGATAAGTCCTATAAAAACCGTTTACTTTGCAGAATGTTGATGTGTTTGAGCGTACTGGCAGATAAATCAATCAGTGGTGCGGGTAGTAAACCGAAGCCGATAATGCTGATGACCAGCACACTTGCCGCGAGTATTTCGGGTAGGCGTAAATCGTCAATGTTCTGCATGGCAGGACTGCTATGCCCTGTAAATAACAAACCGATGGTGCGGATTGCGTAGGCGGCACTGATTAATAAACTGATACTGAAAAACACCATCCAGTAGCCCCATTGTTGAAAACCGCCCATCAGGATTTGCAGTTCAGCAACAAACCCCACAGTGCTGGGCAGTCCCATTGCCGCAAATAACGTGAAGCTCATAAACAACGCAAAGCGCGGCATCACTTGAATTAAGGAACGATAGTCCTGAATGTTGCGCGTGTGGGTGCGTTCATACAACAGCCCGACCAGCAAAAATAACGCGCCTGCAATCAAGCCGTGCGCGGTCATTTGCATGACCGCGCCTGTCATGCCTAACTCAGTTAAACTGGCGATACCCAATAATACCAGCCCCATGTGGCTGATAGAGGAATACGCAATCATGGCTTTTAAATCACTTTGCCGCCACGCTAACAAGCCGCCGTAAATCATACCGAACAGAGCTAAAAACAGTAACAGCGGTTGTAACACCTGCGCCGCTTCGGGCAGCATCACCACTGCGCGTAATAAGCCATACGCCCCCATTTTTAACAAAATACCTGACAGTAAAATACTCACAGGGCTGGGAGCTTCAACGTGTGCCAACGGCAGCCAGCCATGTAACGGAAAAATCGGCATTTTTACTCCGAAACCGATTAAAAAGCCCAATAGCACCAAAATTTGTTCCGTCAGCGGCATATCTTGAGCGATTTGATTCATGGAAGTCATTAATGACCCGCCCTGTTGCAGATCGTACTGACTGACCGCCAATAAGCTAATCAGCATAAACACCGAGCCGCCCATGGTGTACAACACAAAATTAAGACTGGCAGAATGTCGCCGTTGTCCGCCCCAGCGGTCTATCAGGAAAAACAGCGGGATTAAAGTCACTTCCCAGAAAATATAAAATAATGCCCAATCTTGTGCCAAAAACACGCCTAACAGTCCGAATTCCAGCAACAGAATACAAATATGATAGCCCTTAATGCCATCGGTAATACTGAAAGAGGCAAGCAGGGCAATAGTTGTTAATAAGGTGGCTAATACCAGCATCGGCATGGATAAACCATCCACGCCCAGCGCGTAAGCACTGCCCAAGTCAGGATTGAGGGGGAAATATTCACTGAATTGCAAACCGGCATTCGCCTGATCATACAGACCCAGCACCCAGCAACTGCCTAAAAAAGCCAGTACGGTAAACAGCAGACTGAGAGCGCGAATAATGCGCGTCTGTTGCTTGGGTATAAACGCTAAAAGCAAAACGCCTAAAGCGGGTGTCCAGAGTAGTAGGCTGAGTATTCCCATAAGTTTTTATGTGGTTGATTAGCTATTTTGATGTGGGCAATTGTACGTTAAGGGTCAAATTTGGCAAAGGCTAACTGATACCCATGAAAAATACACAGGATAGGAAGTGTTTAGGGGCTGGTGCGTAATGACTGCCCGTTCTTGAAGGATTGCCAGTCAGGTCTCAACGTAAAAACATCCGATTTGAAAATCAACGCCTGATAACTAAACGTGTTTGTTTTGCCAACGCTACACCACTGGCTTTATACTTCAAAATTTTATATAGATTATCAATATGAAACATATCATTGCATTGTCAGGCGATATTGGCGGCGGTAAATCCTCGGTGGCTGCCGCACTGAAAGAAATAACAGGTTACGAAATCATCGGTACAGGTACGATACAACGCTCTATAGCACAACAGCGCGGCGTAACCACCTTGGAACTCAACAAAATCTCGCAAACCGACCGCAGTATTGATGATGAAATTGATAACTTCGTCATTAACTTAGGCAAAACAGGCGACAATTTAATTATTGATTCCCGACTGGCGTGGCATTTTATTCCCAGCGCGTTTAAAGTGTTTTTATCGGTAGACCCGCTGATAGGCGCGGAGCGCGTGTTTAGTGCTTCACGCAGTGATGAACATAATCCCTCCCTGCAAGCCACCCTAGAAAATAATGCCCAACGGCAAGCGATTGAAGATGACCGATTTCGTAAATTGTATAACATTCAATTCAGAGATCTCGGCAATTACGATTTAGTCGTGGGTACTTCTGAGATTGCCCCTGAGCTAATTGCACAACAAATTAAAGTGCATTTTGAGCAATGGTTAAGCCGCTAATGCTTTATACTAGCCAGCTTATTCGCTGACCTCTATTCGTCGGCGAGTATCACTCGACGGATGAGGTTGGGTGTGGATTGAAACATCGGCATTTATCCTTGCATTTGAGTAAAGCGTCGCACCACACCGGCTTCCAGTCTGGCCAACGCACAGCGTGCAGTGCGTTCGGCCTCGTCCAGTTGCAGGTAGCGTTGCTCCACAGTGTCCCTGAGTGTCTCCAGATTATCGCCCATCACCGCATTATAAGTAGAAATAAGCACCCTATGCCCGCATTTAACCAGCGTTCCCTCATCGATAGCGATAAAAACCTCCTGCCCGGTTTCGGAAACGTAAGTTAATACCCCCGGAACCAGCGCGGCGACAAAATCAATATGTCGCGGCTCCAGACAAAACGAACCGTTCCGGGCTTTGGCGATTATTTTTTGCACCGGCTCGTCGAGCAGAACCTGACTGGGCAGCAGCAGTTTTAACCTCATCGTTTGACCTCATTAATATGGCTGATCATATACAAAGCCTGTTCGGGAACATCGGCGAATTCGTCATTCAAAATCCGCTCGCAACCGTCCAGCGTGTCGGCCAGACTGACTAAACTCCCCTTGCGGCCGGTAAAATGTTCGGTCGTGGCAAACGGCTGGGTCAGAAAACGTTCCAGTCGCCGCGCCCGATTGACGGTGGCGCGGTCATTTTCGCTGAGCTCTTCCAAACCCAGCATCGCGATAATATCCTGCAATTCGTCGTATTCGGCCAATACCCGGCGCACTTCAACGGCAAGCCTATAGTGACGTTCGCCGACTATCGCCGCATTGAGCATTTTGGAACGCGAAGCCAACGGATCGACTGCCGGATAAAAGCCCTGCCCGGCGCGCTTGCGGGACAAGACGATGGAAGCGGAAAGATGACCGAAAACATGGGTGGCCGCAGGATCGGTAAAATCGTCGGCAGGCACGTAAACCGCCTGAATCGAGGTCATGCTGCCGCTGACCGTATTGCAGATACGCTCTTCCAGTTCCGCAAGTTCGGTCGCTAATGTCGGCTGATAACCCACCCGTGACGGAATCCTGCCCATCAGCCCCGAGACTTCAGCGCCCGCCTGGATAAAGCGGAAAATATTGTCAATCAGCAGCAACACATCGCGCCGGGATTCATCACGAAAATATTCGGCGACCGACAACGCAGCATGACCGACACGAAAACGCACCCCGGGCGGCTCGTTCATCTGGCCGAAAACCAGCGTCGAATCTTTCAGCACCCCGGCTTCATCCATGGTTCGATAAAGCTCCTCCGCTTCCCGGCAACGCTCCCCGATACCGCAAAAAACGCTGATGCCCCGGTAATGACCGACCATGTTATGGATCAGCTCGGTAATAATCACCGTCTTGCCCACTCCCGCACCGCCAAACAGTCCGGCTTTGCCGCCCCGTTCCAGCGGCGCAAGCAGGTCGATGATTTTAATACCGGTTTCGAACAGCTCGGAACTGGCGCTACGCTGTGCCAACGGCAACGATTGCTGGTAAATAGAGCGCGTTTGCTCGGCGGCTATCGTCGGCTTACCGTCGATAGCCTGGCCGAACACATTCATCATCCGACCCAGTACCGCATCACCGACCGGCACCGAAATAAAGCCGCCGGAACCGACAACCGGAGCGCCCCGCTCCAGGCCTTCGGTAGAATGAAAAGCGATGCAACGGACGTCGGTCGCTGTCAAATGCCCGGCAACTTCGAGGACGATATTCCGCTCAGCGCCAACCAACAGCATTTGATTGATACCCGGCAAATCGGTCACAAAAGACACATCGACGATACTGCCTTTAACTGATTTAACCCTACCGGAAAAGTTAGCTTTCTGTTCTATTGCGTCATTCATAAGCAGTCCTGCATTATCCGTAAAAATGCGTACCAACAACGGGTTAAAATCTCATCACATCTCAAGTGCTGTGCTAATTCGAAGGTAATTTAAACCATCAGAAGCCCGGTCCAGCTTAACTTCGCCCCCAGACCCGCACCAACAATTTACGCAACTCCTCAACAACAAGCACCGAGGCGGCAATGCCAACCGCCATCAGCCAATCCAGTTTTGTTAACGCCGTAGTATGGAATATTAACTGCGCAGGCGGCCAATGTATCACCAGTATTTGCAGCAGCACTACCCCGAATATAGCCAGCCAGAGCAAGCGGTTGGCGCAAAAATGCCGGTTGAAAGTCGTGCCTTTTTCCGCTCGGGCATTAAATACGTTGAACACCTGAAACAACACAAAGGTGGTGAACGCCAGGGTCGTCGCATGTCCAGCGCCCGTTCCCGACTGGCTTTCGCCGGTTTGCAGGTCGTAATACAGAATTCCCAGAGTGCCGATAGCCATGATCAGGCCATAGCTGAAAAGGTTGCCGAAACGCCGCAATGACAGTATTCGCGATTCAGGGTTGCGCGGCGCTTCGTCCATGCTGCCGGTGCGAACCGGATCGACGCCCAGCGACATCGCCGGCGGACCGTCCATGATGATGTTGATCCACAGCAATTGCACGGCGGTAAACGGCAGGGGCAACCCTAGCAGCGGCGCTCCGGCTACGGTCAGGATGGCGCCGATATTGGTAGACAGCTGGAAGCGCACGAATTTGACCATGTTGTCGTATATGCCCCGGCCCTCTTTGACCGCCTTGACGATGGTAGCGAAATTGTCATCGGTCAATATCATCGATGCGGCTTCCCTGGCGACATCGGTGCCGGTAATGCCCATAGCGATGCCAATATCGGCGCTCTTTAAGGCGGGCGCATCGTTGACGCCGTCGCCGGTCATCGCCACCACATGACCATCGATTTTCAAGGCTTTGACGATCCGCACTTTCTGTTCCGGCGCAATGCGGGCAAAGACGGTAATGGCGTTGATACGTGCAGCAAGGGCTTCATCATCCAGTCCGGCCAATTCTTCGCCTTCGATCACTTCGCCTTCTAAACCCAGTTCCTGGGCAATCGCAAAGGCCGTTATTTTCTGGTCGCCGGTAATCATTTTCACGGCAATACCGGCCTGTTGGCAAAGCTTGATGGCCTCGCGGGCTTCGGCTCTGGGCGGATCCATCAGACCGACCAGCGCGACAAAGTTAAGCTCCTGGATGTACTGGAACAAGTCGTTATCTGCCTTGTCGCATTGGTTCCCTACCTCTTGCGACACTTCTGACCTCCAAGGATGGGGGGAATGCCGAGGACTGTCGGGAACAGTCTCGGCCGCCATCCCTGGCAGTCGAAAGTCGCCTGCGGGCAGGGTGCGCACCGCTACGCCCAACACGCGCAGACCTGTACCTGCCATGTCTTGGTTTTGAGCCAGCAGTTGCTCCTGTTTAAGCGGCAGCGAGTTGCCATTGTTATCAATGATCGACTGACTCAGTTTAAGCAAGACTTCCGGCGCGCCCTTGATAAATACCTTGATCTGGTCGCCCTGTTGATGAAAAGTCGCCATGAATTTATGCTCGGCATCGAAAGGGATCTCGGCGATGCGCGGTAGTTGCTGGATGGCCTGATCCTGGTCGATACCGCCTTTGGCGGCAAGCACTAATAATGCGCCTTCCATAGGATCGCCGACCACCTGTTTGCCCTGAAAATGACTGTTGTTGCACAGCGCTAAAGGCAGCAATAAATCCGCTAAATCATCCGCAGCACTACCTTGTTTTAATGGCAAAATATCGCCGGCAGTGTCATAACCTTCGCCGTTGACCTTATAGCGTTGGCCTTTATAAAAAATCGACCGCGCAGTCATTTGGTTAACGGTCAAGGTGCCGGTCTTGTCCGTACAAATAACCGTGGTGCAACCCAAGGTTTCCACGGCGGACAGACGTTTGACGATGGCGCGTTGCCGGGCCATGCGATGCATTCCCAAAGCCAGGGTTACCGTGACCACTGCCGGCAAGCCCTCGGGAATGGCCGCCACCGCCAGGGCAATCGCGGTGAAGGCGGTCTGAATCAACGGCTCGCCGCGCCACAAGGCGGACATAAACAACACCCCGATGATTGCAACGGCTATCAAGGCCAGACGTTTGCCCAGACTGTCGAGCTGTATTTGCAACGGGGTATCGCCGTCTTTTTCCTCGGCCAACAGTCCCGCCAGCTTGCCGATCTCGGTGCTCATACCGGTAGCGGTCACCAGCATTTCGGCACGACCACGGGTAACGGCATTATTCATATACAGCATGTTGCTGCGCTCGACAATCGGTAGCGTTATCGGCTCAATTGGCTGTTGGTGCTTGGCAACGGGTACCGACTCGCCGGTCAACGCGGACTCATCCACTTCCAATGTCTGACAGGAAATAATGCGGCCATCGGCGGGAATTTTGTCGCCGGGTTCCAGGATGACTATATCGCCCGGCACCAGTTGATCGGCAGACAGTTGAACAGTGCGACCATCACGGCGCACCTCGGCCTGCAACGCGAGCATATTCTTAAGCGCCGCCAGCGATTTTTCAGCCTGAAATTCCTGATAAAACCCCAGCAGCGCATTGATGGTTACAACGACTAAAATCACAATGCCGTCGGTTAAATCGCCGATCATGGCGGCCAAAATAGCCGCGACAATCAGCACCAGGATAAGGAAACTTTTGAACTGCGATAACAACAGGTGCCAGATCGGACGCGGCGGTTTTTCGTCCAGCCGGTTAGGGCCGTAACGATTCAAACGGTCTGCGGCGGCTGTTTGGCTCAAGCCAGTGACCGAATCGGAATTCTGTGCAGAAAGCGCTGCCTCGACCGGCAGGGTATGCCAGTCCGACTGACCTTTCAAATCTGGGGCGGATGCCGATCCTGAGGTATCTTGTTCATGCTGTTGCAGCTTCAACCAGGCTTGCCAGACGGATAACAGCACGGCCAGAATCACCGGCCCTAAAAACAGGCCGACCATGCCGAAAGTCGTGAGTCCGCCAAGAACGCCGAACAACACCACCAAAAAAGGCACCCGGCTGGCACCGCTGATAACCAGGGGCCGGATAACATTATCCACGGTACTCACAACCAGAAAGCCCCAGAGCAACAAGCCTACACCTTGCCAAGACTGTCCCGTCAATATCAGCATGATACCGATCGGCATCCACACCAGTGTGGCGCCCATCGGAACCAGCGCCAATAACGCGGTCACGGTACCCAACAGAACAGGCGCCTGGACACCGGCAACAACGTAACCTAATCCGGCCAGCATGCCCTGCCCCAACGCTGCAAGCACCAGACCGTAAACGACGGCTCGGGTCGTGTGTCCGGCGGCTTGCAGATAAACATGCTGATATTTCCCCAGAAACCGTACCAGGCCTTGATGCAACTGCCTAACGCCCTCGTCGCCGTCACGGAAACAAAAGAACACTGTCACCAGAATAACGCCCAATCTCATAATGTACTGGCCGATACCGCCAAGGAACTTGGCAAATTCGCCAGACCGCTGCTGTGCCCAGTCGGCAAATTGCGCGACCACGCCGACTCGATCGTCAATCACCCTGTCTAACCAGTGTTGCGCGGTGTTACCCAACCACGGAATGCCCTTAATGAAATCGGGCAAACGGTAAGTGTCTGGGTTAAAGCCGCTGCTAAGGTTTTGATAGGCGGTTTTCAGCTCATCTTGCAACATCGCGGCTAGCCAGTAGACAATCAGTAAGATCACTGCCGCAATCATCGTCGTCATCAGCGCCGCACTGAGCGTGGCATTGCCGTTGAGTCGATGCCTTAAGAGCCGGTAAGACGGCCAGGCCACGTAGGCGATAATCAGCGCCCAAGTCAGGGTGAGCAAAAACTCATGCAGCACCATAAAGCCCAACAATAAAAGTCCAGCCAGTAAAATACCGGGAATGAGCTGGCGTATCGGTGTATTTTTCGTAAAATCATTCATAGCTGCAATTCACCCCGACAAAATAATGTGCGAATTCGATATTTGTATTTTATTGTATGCTATAGCCGTTTAATCGCCCATATCTTTGCAGACTTCTTACTTAAGACGCATAGCTATCTACACAAGTTATTCGCTCTCTCGTGGCACTGCGATTAAGTTAGACTGAAAAGACAGTGATGACTGAATAGTGTGGGCGCGAATTTATTCGCGCAGTGGCCGATAAATCCGCGCATAAATTTAACGACTAGCCCTTAACTCATAGCAATGACGCCACGGACGAAGGAGGGCATGATTTTTTTGTTAAATGGATCATAGCGCCGGTGGAGAATAGCCGACATCACCTAACACCGGCTGTAAATTAGGTATAAAATGCACCCTCTCTATAAAATTCTATCCACTATCCGGTATCCGCAATGACTCTCGACATCCGCACGATGATGGTGATGGTATCCGCGCTGAGCGTGCTATTTTCCGCCCTGCTGACACTGGCCGGATTACATGGCGGCAACACTCGTGGAGTTCAACACTGGGCAACAGGCAGTCTATGCATGGGACTAGGCCTAGGCTTTTCCTATACCCATCTGGGACTCGACAGCGCTTGGGTTTTGTCATTTGGCGCCACCTTAATGGCGGCGGGAATAGGCTTGCAATTCAACGGAATTCAGGCATTCAAGACAGGGCTCTGTAACCGATATATTCCATGGTTGCTGGTCGGCGTGGTGTTTATTCAAAGCATTTGGTTCGTTGTTCTTCATCCCGATATTCATGCCCGCGTGATCGCCAATTCGTTGGCGTTCTCCATCGGCAACGCAGCCTGCGCCCGTGCTTTGTTCATCCGCATAGAACAACCGTTACGGACTGCGTATTGGTTTACCGGCGCGTCGTTCGCTGTCGTTGCCACGATGTTTCTGGCCAGAGCGGTCATCGTTTTTCTCGCGCCGCCCGATACCTATAGCCTTTATGCGCAAACGCCCATCAATCCGGCAAGCTTTTTTATTGGTAGCATGGCGCAAATGTGCCTGGCCTTCGGAATGATATTGATGCTGAATTACCGACTTGCCACGGATCTGCAAAAACTGGCCTCGACTGATATGCTGACCGGGGCGCTGAACCGTCGAAGCCTGGAACAGGAAGCCGTCCGTCTGTCAGCACGCTGTAACCGTACCGGCGATACCCTGGCAGTACTGATGATTGATGTCGATCACTTCAAGTCTATCAATGACCGCTACGGTCACCCGGTGGGAGATGAGGTATTGCGGCGTCTGGCGGCGGTGGCGCAAAAAACCATTCGTAGTGATGACTACTTCGCCCGCTATGGCGGCGAGGAATTTTGTATTCTACTGCCGTCTACTCTCGAAAAAGATGCCTGGATATTGGCGGATCGCCTGCGTCAAACCTATGCGGCAATGGTCATGGAATTCGGCGGCGAAGCGCTGAGCAGTACCATCAGCATCGGCGTATCTGACTCGACACATGCAGGCGTGGAATTCGCTTCACTGATAGCCGCCGCCGATCAGGCCATGTATCGCGCCAAGCAGGAAGGTCGTAATCGAGTAATCATGCATTCGACTCAAGTCGAATTATCCGTCGATGTTGTTGGTATAGGCTAAGCCATTGAAAGTGCGTCGATACAATATTTTACACCATGACTAATGACGAAATAACATCGAAATAGACATCAAGCAAAGCCGACAGGGTATTGTGATATAAAGCCTGTACCGTCGCGGAAGGCTGCGCCATCAACAAACTGAATAAATCTGCCAGCGCATAATAACTGCTAATTAACACCGCTTCCGCATCGTTGCTAAGTGAACCCAGATAACCGGTTACCGGCGCGAGCGCCGTCACCGTAAACTGTTCGGGACTGTCTATAAACAATTGCCAATACCGCTCAGACTGCTCGGTGACTGCTGTCACATAACGCGTCACCGGCTCAAAGGTCGCTAGGGTCACCTGTTCTGGGTTTGCCCAAAAAGCCTGTAGAAACTGGGTTGTTTTTTCCTTGCCCGTGGTCACCTGAACTTGCCAGTGCTGATAAACCGGTGTCATAACCGTCTGAGCCTGGGCATAAACGGTAGCGCCGGTATAAACCGCCTGCTCATACCAAGCGGTCATTGTTGTAACCGGATGCTCGTAAACCTGTTTGGCAGTAGCAGACACAAGGTAATGAGCATCAATCAATACGCTACGAATATCCTGATACAAGGCATTAAGCTGAAAACTCACTTGGTCATACAGCTTTGTTGTCGGCAAAATAAGCTTGTTTTCCAGATCAAGCTGGCGAATGGTAAAAAAATTCGGGTCATTAAACATGGACATATTCCTTAATGAGTCTGTACAAAAATGCTAAATAATGACACTGGATTCTAGCTTGACCCAAGGAAATTAAACATGCGACATCTTGCCGCGCGACAAAGTGTCTCAATAATCGGGTGGCTTAGCGGTGATTCTCATGTTGAGCAGATTAACCGCATTAAATCAATTAGCTGCTCTCAACTGTCTAAGATAGCGTCCTGTTAGGTAACTCGCAATAAATAAAATACCCCCGTAGGATATGCTGAACGCAGTGAAGCGCATCGCTCAATCACGAATGATGCGCTTCACTGCCGTTCAGCACATCCTACAAAAGTAGCGGTTTATTTTTGCGTCTTGCCTTATGAGTAGGCATAACGGCAGGCAAAAAAAATGCGGTCAAATTGACCGCATGAAAGACTCTAAAACCCTTTAGGAGGTAGTAATAAACAAGAGTGGGGCAATGTTAGCCCTCCCTGCCCCTCAGGTAAATATGACATATTGTCGCGCGACAGGTTGTCACAGGCAGATTATTTTGCAGTTTAAAAGGCATTAATCAATGCCGCTTAAGCTGTCATTGCAGACTGTACGTTTACTTATTGGACAGTGTTCAGTAATTGGACAGTTATCCAGCCCCCCATCATTACTGAAAATTTAAACCATCTATTTGTTTTTATTAGTATTTTTTATTAAATAAAATTTGGCATGGTGTTTGCTTTAATTACTTCAGGTCATCGTTCATCCTGAGAATCCACATTAAGACGTGTCATGTTTCTTTAACTGCATCATAACGATGGCCTTACTTAACTTAGTACTTAAAACAAAATACATTGAGGAGTACCCAGTATGGCTATAAGTTCAGCTACAAAAGCAGCAACCGATGCCTTGGCCGTTAATCGCGCACCAGTCAGCGTAGGTGCACAAGAAGTTCACCGATGGTTACAAAGCTTCACTTGGGATTTTGAAAAAAATCGAACTAAATATTCGACCAAGTACAAAATGGCCAATGATACCAAAGAGCAGTTTAAGCTGATTGCTAAAGAATATGCGCGGATGGAATCCGTGAAAGACGAGCGTCAATTCGGTAGCTTACAAGACGTGTTGACACGCGTAGATGCTGGCAACCGTGTCCATCCAAAATGGAACGAGTCCATGAAAGTGATTTCTAACTTTTTGGAAGTTGGCGAATATAACGCGATTGCCGCAACCGGTATGTTATGGGATTCAGCGACCGCGCCAGAGCAAAAAAATGGTTATTTAGGTCAGGTGTTGGACGAGATTCGTCATACCAACCAATGCGGCTATGTCAACTATTATTTCACTAAACACGGTCAAGACGCGGCAGGTCATAACGATGCTCGTCGTACTCGTGCTATCGGCCCCTTATGGAAAGGCATGAAACGGGTATTCTCGGATGGTTTTATTTCCGGTGATGCGGTTGAGTGTTCCATTAACTTACAACTGGTCGGTGAGGCCTGTTTTACCAATCCGTTAATCGTTGCGGTGACTGAATGGGCATCGGCTAACGGCGATGAAATGACGCCAACGGTATTTTTGTCTATCGAAACTGACGAATTACGCCATATGGCCAACGGTTATCAAACCATTGTCTCGATTGCTAACGATGAAGCCGCTTCAAAATATTTGAACACCGATTTAAACAATGCGTTTTGGACGCAACAAAAATACTTTACACCGGTATTGGGCATGATGTTTGAGTACGGTAGTCATTTTAAAGTTGAGCCATGGGTTAAAACCTGGAATCGTTGGGTATACGAAGATTGGGGTGGTATTTGGATTGGTCGTTTAGGCAAATACGGTGTTGAATCGCCTGCCAGCTTACGCGATGCAAAAAAAGACGCTTACTGGGCACATCATGATTTATTCATGATTGCTTATGCGTTATGGCCCACTGGTTTTTTCCGTTTGACTTTGCCCACGGCTGAAGAAGCGGAATGGTACGAAGCTAACTATCCTGGCTGGTACGAGATGTACGGCAAAGTGTACGAAGAATGGCGTGCGCGTGGCTGTGAAGACCCCAACAGCGGCTTCTTGCCACTGCAATGGTTTGCCGAAAATAACCACCCTATCTATATAGACCGCGTATCACAAGTGCCGTTCTGTCCAAGCTATTGCAAAGGTGCCAGCACCCTGCGTGTGCTTGAATTTAATGGCAAAAAACATTCTTTCAGTGACCAATGGGGTGAACGCATGTGGCTGTCTGAGCCAGAGCGTTATGAATGCCAAAATATCTTTGAACAGTATGAAGGCCGGGAATTATCAGAAGTGATTGCCGAGGGACATGGCGTGCGTAGCGATGGTTTTACCTTGATTGCCCAGCCCCATACCAGCAAAGACGGAAAACTCTGGACGCTAGATGACCTTAAAAAGATTGGCTGCGTATTTGCTGATCCGTTGAAATCACTGTAATCATTCTTTAAAACAAGGCGTTGTTAGTTGGGTATAGCAAGTTTAATCCCGACCGAATTAACGATGCCCTTCACTAAATTATAAAGGAGTTAACCTATGTCAATTGTAGTTGCTGGTGGTAGACGCGGTCTAACCGACCCAGAAATTGCCGCCGTCATTTTAGCCGCCATTCCTGATAAGCCGTTAGAAACCAACCGTAAAATGAATTATTTCGTTGAACCTCGCGGTCGTCGTTTAAACGAATATGAAGTGTTATGTTGCTATACACAACCCACGCCAGACTGGATCCCCGGTGGTTTGGATTGGGGTGATTGGACGCAAAAATTCCACGGTG
Source organism: Methylococcales bacterium (assembly GCA_030654015.1). Classification (GTDB taxonomy): domain Bacteria; phylum Pseudomonadota; class Gammaproteobacteria; order Methylococcales; family Methylomonadaceae; genus UBA4132. The sequence continues at coordinate 46,680 of JAURYI010000002.1, forward strand.
GTCGTCCGTCCTGGAGTAATGAATCAACTGAAATGCACAGCTCAGACTGGCACAAACACCGTGATCCCGCATTTCGCTGGCACGCACTGTATGTGAAAGACAAAGCCGAAGAATGGCGTTATACCGACCGTTTTTTGAAAGCCTATTCTGCTGATGGTCATGTGCGCTCAATTGATCCGATTTGGCGTGATGAAGTGCTAGGTGATTATTTAGGCGCCTTTGGTTTCAGTGAATATGGCTTGTTCAACGCTCATTCTTCTGTGGTGCGTGATTGCCTGGGCGACACCCTGCGTATGAGTAGTGCCATGATCGGCCTGGATAAGGTTGATAACGCACAAATGATTCAAGCAGAAAGAACCTTTCTGGCAAAATTAGTCCCTGGTTTTGACGAGTCTACCGATGTACCTAAAAATGAATGGACGAAAGGTTCCATCTATAAAGGCGCAAGGGAAACGGTTGAAGAAATTTGGCAAGGCACTTATGACTGGAACGAAATATTGTTCTCAGGTCACATGATTTATGACCCTTTATTCGGTCAGTTTGTGCGTAGAGAATTCTTCTTAAGATTGTCGGCTTACTACGGCGACAACTTAACCCCGTTCTTTATCAATCAAATGCAGTTGTATCATTCGCAAACTAAAGGCATTACCACTGACATGTTCCACACTTGTCTCAGTGCTGATCCGACCTTTGGTGAATACAATGATCGTTTGATGCGGGCATGGAGCGATAAATGGTTGCCTAGAACCGTCAACGCGTTGAAAGACTTCATGGGTATTTTTGCAAAAATTCCTGAAATTAAAGGCGTCACCAGTAAAGATGCAATCGAAGCCGCTTTAGAACGGGTGTTTGATGATTGGCAACGTGATTATGCTGATCCAATCGGCTATAAAGTCGATACAAGCGCATTCATTAAAACCGTGTTAACGGGTCTTAAATAAGGAATTATTATGTCTACAAGTTCAAATGCGTACGGCGCCGGTATTATGGCAAAGACGGGCAAAGCCTTTGCTGACGAATACTTTTCTGAAGAAAACCAAGTCGTTCATGAAAGTAACGAAGTGGTTTTAGTCTTGAAAAAATCCGATGAAATGAACTCAGTGGTTGAGGAAATTTTATTAGGTGATCGCAAAGCGGATAATCCAACCTTGATTGTGGAAGACCGTGCCGGTTACTGGTGGCTGAAAGCGACCGGAAAAATTGAAGTGGATTGCAATGAAGTCGCCGAACTGCTTGGTAAGAGCTTCAGTGTCTATGATTTTTTAGTGGATGTGTCTTCAACCATTGGTCGCGCTTATACCTTGGGTGAAACCTTTACTATCACGTCAGAATTGATGGGTCTTGATGTCAAACTGAAAGACTTGGAAAAAGCATAGGAGATAACAATGGCTAAAATTCATGATAACCCTAACCGTGATGAATGGGTTAAAAAAATCGCAGGTCTGACCACATTGGCAGCAGGCGTTGCGTTGTTAACCGATTTTCGTGTTAAACACTTGAGTCCGTTTAAAACTGATTTTTCTTTGGAACTGGACGGTCAATGGATTGAATGCAAAATCGAAGAAAAAGTGGCGCTGTTAAAACACCAGGAATTTAACGACAAGCAATTTTTGAATAATTGCACCTGTGGCACTGAGGCTCAGAAAATCGCCGATAAAGTGGTTGCTGAAATGGATGCGTGTACGGATCAATACGTTGCGGAAAAAATCCATGTCAACTTCAGATTGGCTAACAAGCCGCCTATCATGCCGGTCAATATCTTCCTGGATACTGATCGTCTGTTAGGCAATAAGTTAATGGAACTTAGAAATACGGATTACTACGCTTTGCCTTTAGAGGAATTACGTAAAGTGCGTGGCGTAAAAGTCATCACCTTACAGTAGTGATTTTTCTTTGAATCCATAAACCTAAAAACGGCTATTTATCCATGAAAATCACCAAAGACAACCAATAAATCAAGCTGCAATAGTTAGACAGCACTTTGACTATTTTTGTGTTTTTAGTGATTTTCGTGGGCGTCTTTTTTTTCCAGGAAAAATAATACGGTGAACCATGATAGAAACACTAGATTCAGTATCCCATCCACAAAACCAGGACATGCATAATCCCAATTCCGACTTAACTGTTCTCTATGATACACAACCCTACACGGCCTACACAGAAGATCTGGAGTTTATGTGGCGGTGGACTATCTATAGAGACCATACACTGATCCAAGAAGGATGTTCGTTGACCTTAGACGCGTCAAAACGTTCGGTGAAACAGGTGATGGCGTTTTTTAACATGAAAAGCCAGAACAACAAGGCAGAACAGGAGCTGTAGTTAATGGTCAATACACATCAAGTAAAAATCATTACCCAGGATGACGAATCGGTAACATTCGAATGCCGTTCGGATGAAGATGTCATCAGCGCAGGGTTGAGGCAAGATATTTATTTAATGGCCTCTTGCCGTGAGGGTGGCTGTGCCACTTGCAAAGGCTATTGTTCGAAAGGTGATTATGAATTAGGTAAAGTGAGTTCCCAAGCCTTGCCTTATGAGGAGGAAGAGGCAGGTGAAGTGTTACTTTGCCGGACTTATCCCACCACCGATATTGAAGTGGAAGTTCCCTATACCTATGAGCGGATTTCATTTTCACCCGAAGGCTTATCATTTGCCGCCGAAATCATTGAGCTGTCACAGATTTCTATCAACGTGATGAAAATGCAACTACGCCGCACAGGTGATGATAAAACCATTAAATTTGATGCGGGGCAATTTTTTGATCTGGAAATTCCAGGCACCACCACCACGCGCTCTTATTCACCGGCAAACACGGCTAATAAAGACGGTGAACTGGAATTTTTAATTCGAATAGTCGATGACGGTAAGTTTTCAACGTATTTAAAAAGTGACGCCCACATCGGGCAAAAAATACAGGTCAAAGGCCCATCAGGCATTTTCGGTTTAAAAGAAAATGGCTTTACACCGCGCTATTTCATTGCTGGCGGCACCGGACTTGCGCCCATATTGTCTATGGTCAGGCACATGCATGAATGGCAAGAACCGCAAAAATGCGTGATCTATTTTGGTGTCAATACGGAGGCCGAGATTTTTCATCTGGACGAACTCGATCAGCTAGCGGCCAAAATGCCAACGCTGGAGCTTCGAAACTGCGTGTGGAAATGCTCAGATGATTGGCACTGTGAACAAGGCAGTGTGGTCGATATTTTACGCCGTGATTTGCAAGAAACCGGTGTCCAACCCGACATTTATTTGTGCGGACCTCCCGGCATGGTCGATGCTACTTTCGCGGTCTGTGAACAACAGGGTATTCCGAAAGAACGCATTTACCTGGAAAAGTTTTTGCCTAGCGGCTCCTAGTCGGTAGTCCCAAGGAGGCAATGTGAAGCAAGCGGATCAGGAATTTCTTCACAACATGGCCACTCAGCTGGATGAAACCATCAAAAAATTGGTTATCGAAGAAAAAGCCGTCGCCCATAAAATAGGCGACGGTCGCGTCGAGGAGTTAACAGAGTATTGGCGGCAGGCATTATCAGAGGAGGAAGAAAAACGCTTCACATTAACACTGGATTACTGGGACAAAATACTGCTTCGCATTTGGGCGCGCTCTAAACGCGCTCATCTTACTCGGGCGCAAGTCGGCCAGGCATTGATGAAATCGAATTCTAATTAGAAGCACAGGTAAAAAAACCATGAGCAAACAGATTATTTATAACCCCGAGGCCCATTTAAAAATGATGCATGGCATTAATAGTGTTGCCCGTGCTGCCATTGTGACTATGGGTAATGCAGGCCCTGCCGTGATGATCCAACACCGCACTGACGGTATCATGCCGGTGTTTACCCGTGATGGCGTGACGGTTGCCAGATCGATTAACTTTGATGACCGTATTACCGATTTAGGTGGGCGGATGTTGCGCGATGTTGCCGGCGCAGTCTCCCGGCAAGTGGGCGATGGCACCACCACGGCGATTGTCCTGGCGCAAAAGCTTGCTCAGGAAAGCTTAAAAAGTGTCGCAGCAGGCTTTCATCCTTTGCAATTGAAAAAAGGCTTAGATTTGGCACTGACATTAGTGGAAAAACATTTATTGGATACTGCCGTCACCGGCGTGACCGCAGACTGGATTGAAAAAATTGCCGCCGTTGCCACGAAGGATGAACCCGGAGTTGGGCGCTTGTTAGCCAAAGCGCTGGAAGCGTTGGGTAGCGAAGGCCAGCTGACCTTTCAATTGGGCAATGGTCGCAATGATGAACTCGATATTGTTGAGGGCATTCACTATGAACAAGGTTATTTATCACCTTATTTTGTCACCGATACAACCCGTGCAGAGGCGGTACTCGACAATCCCTACATCCTGTTATATGACCGTGAAATTCATGACATGATGGATTTGATTCCCATTTTGGAAGAGGTGAAAGCCCAAGGTCGTTCCTTGCTGGTTATTGCTGATAATGTGGTCGAAAAGGCGCTGACCGGATTATTGCTGAATCATGTACGTGGCATTTTTAAGGTGGCTGCCGTTAAACCCTCAGGCTTTGGCGACAAGCGTATTGACCGGCTTAAGGATTTGGCATTGTTGACCGGCGGCAAGGCTATCTTGGATGATTACAGCAGTCCGAAACTTGAATACGTTACGCTGGAGATGCTGGGCCAGGCCCAACGGGTCGTCGTTACCGAAGGTACGACGACCATCATCGGTGCCAAGGGTGATATGCATGCAGCAAAACAGTTGATTAAAACTTTGCGAGCCCAGGCTGACCTTATTCTGGCGAAAAAACCAGGTCAGGGTTCAGCAACCGGCAATAGACACGATTTTGGAGAATTAGAGGAACGCATTGCACTACTATCTGGAAAAACCGGTGTTTTCAGCGTCGGCGGCATGGCCGATTTTGAAATCAAGGAGCGTTTGGTGCGGATAGAAAATGCTTATATGTCAGCCAAAGCGGCGCTTGAAGAGGGTGTTTTACCCGGCGGTGGTACAGCTTTGTATCGCTGCATAAAAATAATCGATACGGTAATAGCCGAAAATACCGAGCAACAACAAGGTATTACCATCATGAAACTGGCGCTGGCAGCCCCACTGAAAAACTTAACGCGCAATGCCGGGTTAAACCCGGAAGCCGTTATTGCCAAGCTAAATGCTGAAAATGACGATCATGTAACGGTCGATATGCAGAGCCATCGTTATGGCAATTTTTTGGAAATAGGCATCATTGATCCGGTTAAAGTCATGCGCTTAGCACTACGCAATGCAGTCAGCGTGGTAACAACACTGATTACCACAGAAACCGTCATCATGGATGTACCGGATTTATCGATTATGGACGGCTATTCCCCTGAGTGGGCTGCTGCAACCCGCGAAGATCCCAGGTCATAAGCCGCTATTACCTCCAGGTAATCCCGTCGGCATACTTAATCGTAAACAACATGCCTGGGCTTTCTCCAGCTTTCATCAAATTTTTTCGCTGGTCTAAAACCTCCCCCTTCAGGGGATTATTTGAGTTTGACAACGATGCATTGGCATCGTTATCTTTTTGGGTCACTTCCTTGTTCACCGGGAGGAACAATCCACCGATCTCTATCCGTCGGCTGTTGTCACTCGACGGATGAGGTCGGGTGTGGATTGAAACATCGCGCCTCATATCTACCTATCCCTGTAACCAGGGACCTTCCTTATTCCTCCGTGGAATAGAGGCAATGCGACAGTATGTCACATTGCCTATTTTTTTTATGTTGTTATCTTAATCACATGATGTTTAAAAATTTAAAGTCTGCTACGTAACTGACATTCAGCCCACCCCTTAGCATCTCATTGAGATTAAATCATATTGTTCTTTGCTAAATAGCAACATGATTTTCATTTAATTGATTTTTAATGCTTGTTTTTCAAGGGTGCGGAATGGTGGTACGTAACTATTGTGCTTTGGATTTTCGAGTTAAATTGACATCCTTTTGTGTCAAAAAAACCAATAAGATTAAATGGATATAGATCTGAAGATGCCACACAAAGTTAAGATAGTCCATGAATCCTTGTTACTCAGACATACCGTTGCGTTTCAAGTAGACCGCCCGGTGCAAGCCTGGCAATGGATGAATCAGACGCGCTCTGTTCCTGATCAAAACGATTGGGTTCGGCCTGAAGTCACTGATGCCTGGAGCCGTTGTCTTGATGATTATGATTTACCTTTGGGTAATTACGCCAATTGGGACAGCTATCCCGTTATTGACTCCACCGTTAGAAAGACGCCTCCAACCACACATATTGAAAAGCTGATTAAACAACTTAGTCACAATTTTCATGTTTTTTTGAAAGAAGCCGGGGTGATGATGGTGTTGACGGAGGCGGCTGGCAGGTTGCTATACGTGGCAGGTGAACAGCAGTTCCCCAGTTCATTTATGACCCGCATGCATGCCACTGGAACCCATTGGAGTGAGTCAGTTTTAGGCAATAATGGCATAGGTTCCACGGCAGTCCTGAAAAAACCGGTGGCGTTTCAGGGCATGGAGCATTTTCTCAGTGCACTACATCCATTTACGACTGTCGGCTATCCCTTGCTTGATGATGCCGGTGAATTGTTGGCCGTCATTGGTTTAATCAGCGATCACCAAGAAAGCATGAACTCCCTGTTTGCTTTTTTGCATTTGATTTGTGTGCTAGTGAATACCGACTTGCCTTTGGCTAAAAATCCTTCTGCACAAGAGCGGGTATTGGAGAAAATTCGCTTTAATCCAGCAAGAAAAGCACAATATCCATTCAATAATTCGTCGGTTTCCGGCGAGTTAGAGACACTCATACAAAAGTCCGTTAAGCTACAAAATCATAAAGTCCCCATTCTTATTACCGGTGAATCAGGGGTAGGCAAGGATCATTTTGTGAACTTGCTAAAAAATGCCGGTCCTAGGAAAGATGGGCCGCTGATAGCCATTAACTGCGCCTCTATCCCTCATGATTTGATTGAAAGCGAGCTGTTTGGTTATGAGACAGGAAGCTTTACCGGCGCAAAGTCCGGCGGCAAACCAGGAAAATTTATGCTGGCAGACAAAGGCATCTTATTTCTTGATGAAATCGGCGATATGAGCTTTGATTTGCAATCAACTTTACTTCGGGTACTGGAAACATCCGAGTTCACTCCAGTGGGAGGATGTAAGCCAATTCGGGTTGATGTGCAAGTGGTTGCCGCAACCAATGTACGCTTATTGGAAGCTGTCGAGGCTGGGCGTTTTCGCCGCGATCTTTATTACCGCCTGAATGGCGCACAAATTCATTTACAGCCATTACGTGACAGACCGGATAAAAAATCCATTATTCAGTCTATTTTGCAGAGAGAGCTAAATGCTCTTGCAGCTGATGATCAAATTCAAATTTGTCCAGAAGTACTCAAGTTAATCGAACAGCATCCGTGGCCGGGCAATATTCGTCAATTGATTAACGTCATTAGAGCAACCCTTTATACTGCCATCGGCCCTATTATTACTTTGCAAGATTTACCGGTTGATTTTGTCGCCGAACTTAAGCAATTTAGTGTTAATGATAGCCGTGCGGCTAATTCAACTTTAATTGAGACGCTGATGGATAATTCGCCGGTCATGAGTTTGATGGACTGGGAATTGTGCGGCATAAAAACAGCGCTTAAAGACTGTGACGGTAATATTTCCATTGCGGCAAAAAAGCTTGGCATCACTCGCACTACGCTTTATAAAAAAATTGAGCGTTTTGGTTTAAATAAAAGGGGAAATGATAGCTTGCTATACGTAGCCACTTGACATTCTCCCCCAGCTAAAGCGATAGCTATCGACACAAGTTACTGTATCTTGACTGGACTGCCTGCCCATGCACCAATATTAAAAAAGCATGTTCTCGTTCCCTCGCGGGTGACATTACCAGCATTAGATTAAGGGCTTGATTAGTGTGGGCGCGAATTTATTCGCGCAGTGATTCGCGCAGTGACAGCAAAATGCGCGAATAAATTCGCGCCCACACTGTTCAATCATCACTAGACATTACAGCTACGTAGGCATGTAGCCAGGAATAAGCCGGTTCAAGCGATAGCGATAACCGGTGTTTCCGGCGCTCCGAAATGTGCCGAAAACGCTACCACGCGCTACGCTTGAGCAGTCTTATTCCTGCCTACTTTTCAGCCTAACTTAATGACAGTGCCACGGGAGAGCCAATAAGTTGTGTAGCGACTTATGCCCTGAACGGCGGGGTTTTACGCTACTTATCGATAAAGCATCAAATCAAATCAAATCAAATCAAATCAACTAAACGACAGGGGTATTTTTTAACAACAGCGGATGCCAATGCTCAATCGCCCAGTTAAGCAACTCGGTGACCGAGGCTTGTTGTAGCTCAATCGGCGGATTCTGCTTTAATAAGACTAGCAACTGAAAGATGACCCCATGAGGCGCTGTTAAATCGACGGCCGTCGCCTGCGTCTGCTTACTGAGTTTATAGCCTTGTTCGTCAACAATAATCGGGACATGCATATAGCCCGGAGTAGCAAACCCCAGCAACTGTTGCAGATAAATTTGTTTAGGCGTTACATTAAGCAAATCAAAGCCGCGAACGATATGGTTCACGTGTTGCAAGTTATCATCAATGACCACGGCAAATTGATAAGCAATAACCCGGTCTTTGCGTTGCACGATAAAATCGCCATCTTGCTCGGCGATATTATGGGAAACCAGGCCTTGCAGCTCATCCCGAAAGGCAATAACGCGGTTATCGGTTTTAATGCGCCATGCATAAAGGCCGTCAGGCGGCATTTGTCGGGCTCGGCAAATGCCGGGGTAAATATCGAGCGGCGCTTTCTTTCTAGCGTTAGCCGTCAGCTTTTTTCTGCTGCAGGTGCACGCATAGATAAGCCGGTTTCTTTGCAAGTCGCTGAGAATATCGTTATAAATATCGATATGTCGGCTTTGGTAATAAATCTCATCATCCCAATGCAGGCCAAAGCCCTCCAGGGTTTTTAAGATAGTATCGGCGGCGCCTTTTATGTTTCTTGGCGTGTCGAGATCGTCAATGCGCAGTAGCCAGCGGCCTTGTTGTGAGCGGGCTTGAAGAAAACCGGCCAGAGCCGTGTACAGGGAACCGAGATGTAAAGGGCCGGTGGGCGAAGGTGCAAACCGGCCGATAGGGGGTTGTTTATCCAGAATTAACCCATTTGTTTTTCACGAATTTCATCGAGTGTTTTGCAGTCGATACACAGACTGGCAGTGGGTCTGGCTTCCAAACGGCGTACGCCAATTTCAATACCGCAAGACTCACAAAAACCATAATCCCCCGCTTCAATTTCTTTAAGGGATTCATCAATTTTCTTGATCAATCGACGTTCACGATCACGGGTTCTTAATTCCAGACTGAACTCCGATTCCTGAGACGCTCGGTCATTAGGATCAGGAAAATTAGAGGCATCATCCTGCATGTGGTGCACAGTGCGATCCACTTCGTGCATTAATTCGCCTTTCCAGTTTCTAAGAATGCTCTCAAAATGTTGTAATTGAGCGCTATTCATATACTCTTCGCCTTCTTTTGCTTGATAAGGCTTAAAACTGAAAGGTGAGTCGCCAGTTTTAGTACTATCGGTCATCCATTAACTCCTAAGACAAGATTAATTAAAACCGCGCATTTTTAGCAGAATAGCAACCGGATAGCAAGGTTTATTGCTATGATTCTAGGCTTTTGTGATAAGTGGCAAAATTATGGACGTACGACTGGCAAAGCGAACACAGGAAATCTCACCCTTCTATGTGATGGAGTTACTGCGACGCGCCAAACAGCTGGAAGCGCTGGGTAAAGACATCATTCACATGGAAATCGGCGAACCCGATTTTACAACGCCTCCGGCCATTATGGAGGCTGGTATTCGACAGCTTAAAACCGGCGAAGTGAAATATACCCCAGCTGCCGGTTTGCCTGAACTGCGTGAAAAAATAGCCGAGTTCTATCGGCAGCGCTATGCGGTGACTGTGGACAAGAAGCGTATTTTTGTCACGCCAGGCGCCTCTGGGGCATTTTTATTGGCTTTGGGCGTTACGCTTAACCCAGAGGAAGAACTGCTTATGGCTGATCCCTGTTATCCCTGTAACAGCAACTTTATCCGGCTATTCGACGGCAAAGCCAGAACCGTTCCGGTCGATGCTACCAGCCGCTACCAACTGACCGCCGCGCAGATCAAACAGCATTGGACTAAAAACACCAAAGGCGTATTGATTGCATCGCCATCGAATCCTACCGGAACCCTTGTCACTGCGGAGCAATTAAAGCAGGCGGTTCACACGGTGAATGCATTGGGCGGCTGCTTTTATTCCGACGAGATTTATCATGGACTGGTTTATGACGATAAGGCGACCACGGCGCTGGAATTTAGCGACAATGTGTTTGTGATCAACAGTTTTTCCAAATATTTCGGCATGACTGGCTGGCGGGTCGGCTGGTTGATCGTGCCGGAGGCGTTTATCGATGCCACCGAGAAGCTGGCGCAAAATATATTTATCGCCACGGCTACCCATTCGCAATATGCCGCATTAGCCGCATTTAACTCGCACACGCTGACTGAGCTTGAACATAGACGCGCCGAATTTGAACGACGGCGTGATTTTCTTTATGACGCCTTATTGAATCTGGGCTTTGAAATACCGATTAAACCGGACGGCGCGTTTTATATTTATGCCAACTGTTCAAAGTTTACCGATGACAGTTTTCAATTCGCGCTGGATTTATTGGAAGCTGAAGGCGTTGCCGTAACGCCCGGAAAGGATTTTGGCATCAATGAGGCCAATCACTACATCCGCTTTGCTTATACCACGTCGATAGATAGAATGATTGTCGCCATGCAACGTTTAGATCGCTTTATTAACAAAGGATAACCATGACCGTCACACAACTATCAGCATCCGCATTAAAAACCAGAATTCAACATGAACCGCATTTATTTTTGTTGGATGTGCGCGAACCCCATGAGTTTGCCTTCGCCCGCATTGAAAACAGCGTATTGATTCCGCTGAATCAAATCCCGCAAAGACTGGGTGAGCTGAATCCGCAACAGGAAATCGTAGTGATTTGCCATCATGGCGTGCGCAGTTTGCAAGCCTGCCAGTATCTGGTTAATTCAGGATTTAAACAGGTGGTCAATTTAACCGGAGGCATTGATGCCTGGTCTTGCGCTTGCGATAGCTCGGTACCGCGATATTAAAAACAGCGGCGCATCAGACGGCAAAACCGCCTGATGCGCCTACAAGCTTATTTAAAGCCGTCTTGTTTAAATTTTTCCAGCCGCTTATTAAAACCTTTCCGGTCAAACAGGTAGTATAAAAACACCAGTAAAAACGGCCACAGCAAAAAAGCCAGCAGTTTAAATGCAGTTCCAATTTCCATCGTTACCTCCTCATTTGGCAAATTTATAAATCTGGATTGACCTGCCGGTAGACAGTAACAGAAAAGCTTACCCGATTGCCTGGTTTTTTCGCAGCCACAATACGGCTAAGTCGACAGCATCTCCAATGCCAGCTGCGCCATGTTTTTGGAACCGCCGCCCTGCCCCAACTGCCGCTTAACCTGACTCAGGTTTTGGCGCATGTCATCGGCGTAGGCCTGATCAGTCAAAATCCGGGTAATTTCTTCGGACAGATTTTCGGCTGTCGCATCCTGCTGAATCAGTTCCTTGATGATACTTTTGCCCAGCACGATATTCGGCAAGCCGATAAACGGCGTTTTTACCAGCCATTTCCCCAGCCAATAGGTGAGCGGCGACAGCTTGTAGGCAATCACCATCGGTACGGTTAACAAGGCGATTTCCAAGGTCGCTGTGCCTGAGGTGGTCATCACCGCGTCGCAGCATTGAATCACGTCGTAAGGCTGGCTTTTGATGACGGTAACGCTTAACGGCGACTGACGCAGGCAGTCGTCAAGCAATGCGTCGCCGATCGAATCGGCTTGCGGTAAAACAAACTGACACTGGCTCAGCTTGGCCTGCACTTTTTCTGCTGCAGCCAACATCACCGGCAACAGGCGCTTGATTTCGTTGGCACGACTGCCGGGCAGCAAGCCGACTATCGGCTTGCTTTTATCCAGACCGAAACGGCTTAAATCCTCATCTTTGCTGTACCGGGCGTGGACCTTATCTACCGAAGGATGGCCTACATAGCGTACCGGCACTTTTTCGGCATCGTAATAAGCGGTCTCAAACGGGAAGATCACCGCCATCATGTCGATGACCTTGCCGTAGGACACAACCCTGCCCGGCCGCCATGCCCATACTTGAGGACTGACGTAAAACAACACCTTAATGCCCTGCTGTTTGGCGTAACGCGCTAGCTTAAAGTTGAATTCCTTGTAGTCTACGCAAACCAGCAAGTCGGGGCGCTCGGTCGCTACCAGTTCCTGCATCAACGTTAACGCACGGCGGATTTCGGCATAATGCTTGATGACTTCAACCACGCCGATGACCGCGATATTGGTCGAATCGTAACGGATATCGATGCCCGCGTGAGCCATTTTTGCGCCGCCCATGCCGAGGCCTTTAATGTCCGGTTGCTGTTTTTTCAGCTCCAGAAACATATTGGCGGCGTGTTGGTCGCCGGATGATTCTCCGGCGCTGAATAGGATTTTTAAAGGATTCAAGGTAAAAGACGAAAGGCGAAAGGCGAAGATGAGAAGTCGTTAACGGCTACCAGCACTTTTAGCATTGCGTAAATCATGCTGTCAAAACATCCCGAATAACCGCCACGATCTCCCGGATTGAATGACCCTCAAGGAACGGACAAATCGGCAATGACAGGCAGTTGGCCGCGACAGATTCGGTCACCGGCAAGCTGACGGCTGCATATTCCTGTTTAAACACGTTTTGCCGATGCAAGGGTACCGGATAATACACGGCGCAGGCGATTTGCTTGTCCTGCAAGGCTTTCAGCAGCTCGTCTCGGCGCTCGCATAACACCGTGTACTGGTGATAAACGTGCTCGCCCAAACCATCTTCAAACGGTGTGGTCAGCGGCAAATCGATCAGCAATTCCGAATAATAATGCGCGACGCGACGACGGTCTTTATTGTATTGGTCGATACGTTTCAACTTGGCCCGTAATATCACCGCCTGCATGTCATCAAGGCGACTGTTATAGCCGATCACGTCATGGTAATAACGGACATCCGAACCATGATTGTGCAACATTTTAAGTTTTGCCGCCGTCTCGTCGGAATTGGTGACGACCAGACCGCCATCGCCGAACGCGCCCAGATTCTTGCTCGGAAAAAAACTATAGCCGGCGGAATCACCGATAGCACCGGTTTGTTTACCGTTGATGCTCGCGCCAAACGACTGGCAGCAATCTTCAATCAGTTTTAGCTTATGCTGGTCGCATAATTGCTTAATAGCGGTCATGTCGGCCGGTTGACCGAATAAATGCACCGGCATGACGGCTTTGGTTTTTGGCGTGATCGCTTTGGCTATGGCTTCCGGCGAAATATTAAACGTCTTGGGATCTATATCGACGAAAACCGGAATCGCACCGACATATTTAATCGCTTCCGCCGTCGCGATAAAGGTGAACGCGGTGGTAATCACCTCATCGCCGGCGCCGATGCCTTCGGCAATCAAGGCCAGATGCAGCGCATCGGTTCCCGAAGCCACGGCAATGGCGTGTTTTACCCCCAAATAATCGGCCGTTTCTTGTTCAAAAGCCTGCACATTGGGGCCTAATATAAACGAACAATTTTCGATTGTTTCAGCCAGTCCACGCTCAATTTCATCTTTAATTCCAACGTATTGAGCCTTCAGGTTTACCATGGGTATCATGTTGTTATTGCCTATTATTTAGTTGAATGACGCTAATCGGATTAGCGGTTTTATCGCGTAACCCGACAAACCAATGCCGCACCCGGTATTTACCCGGTTATTTATCGCCCAATAACCGGGTAATTTGTATCGCCGTTTCCAGTGCCCGCCTTCCCGCTACGCCGGAAACCAACGGGTTGTCACCGGTATGGATACAGTTAACGAAATGCTTGATTTCCTCCAGCAGCGCATCGCCGCTTTCAAAAATGGATTCTTCGGTTTCTATTTCCGGAATGCCGGGAAACATTTCCTTGTTGCCGGTGCAATGTTTGGTCAAGATGCGGTTCTGGAAATCCACAGAGACGTAGGAGCTCGGCCTGAACATGCGCATTTTGCGCTCCATCTTCATGCTGATCCGGCTGGCCGTCACATTAGCCACGCAACCGTTTTTAAATTTCAACCGGGCATTGGCAATATCGGTGCCTTGCGTTAACACTGCGGTACCGCTGGCGTCGATACGTTCCACCTCGGAATCGACCAAGGCTAGAATAATATCAATGTCGTGGATCATTAAATCCAGGACGACGCTGACATCATTGGCGCGAGGATTAAACGGCGACAAGCGGTGCGATTCAATAAACAGCGGTTTTTCTTCTTTGTCCAGACCCAATATCGCCGGGTTAAAGCGTTCCAAATGCCCGACCTGCAAAATCAGCTTCTTTTCCTTGGCGACAGCGATCAACTCATCGGCCTCCGCAACCGTTACGGTAATCGGTTTTTCAACCAACACATGCGCACCGGCATTGAGAAAATCCATGGATACCTGATGATGCAAGGTCGTAGGCACCACAATACTCACGGCATCGACTTCGCCTAACAAGGATTGATAATCTGTCAGCGCTATGGCGCCGTGTTTTTTAGCGACTTCATAAGCTGCCGCCTCATTGATATCGACGACGGCGACCAGTTCGCAGTCCGGCAGTGACGCATATTTTTCAGCATGGAACTTGCCCAAATAACCGGTACCGATAACAGCGCATTTCAATTTTTTCATCTGATTGTTTTACATCCTGTTTACTTGCGCCCCAGCAGCAGGAGCGATCTGACTTGTCGCTATTGTAAACTATCACTATGTATTCAGAAAATTTTGTCCCCGGCAAATCACCCGGACTGTTTTTTGATGTTCTGATGAAATCAACATTCGCTGAGTGTTCTCCTCGCCTATTAAAATCAACCGGCATTATCCCTATAAAAACTGAACGGTTTAGTTTACTATCTCACTTTATTTAATAATTTAATTATCCCAATCTCAAATGACTTCAGAGCCTACCCACTCAAAACGGCAAGCCATTATCGAAGACGCCATACCTATGGCTCTAAAGTACGGTTTCCATAAATACTCAAAAGGAACCTGCAGAATGGGCAAAGCGACAACGGTTCTATCGTACAACCGCAGTTTACAGATAAAACGCTCTATTTCTGCACTAGCCGTTACCCTGCTGTTAACGGCCTGCGGAAATAATAACGCGGAATCCGAACAAGAAATCATCCGCACCGTGCGCGTCGAAACGATAGCGGCAAGCAAAATTCTGGCGCAACGGCGTTTCGTCGGGCGCGTCGAGGCTCTCAGCACAGTCGATATGTCGTTTCAGGTCGGCGGACGCTTGAAAGAGTTATCGGTGCAACAAGGCGTAGTGGTCCCTAAAGGCGGATTGATCGCCGCGCTGGACAGCGCTGATTTCATTTTGGCTGAACGGGAAATGCAAGCACACTATCAATTCGCCCAACTCGACGTTACCCGTAAACGTAACCTGGCTGCGTCGAACACCATTGCGAAAGTCATGCTGGACGAAGCCGAAACCGCCTATAAACTGCGCCGGATCGCGCTGGACAATGCCCGCCGCAACCTGTCTTACACCCGAATTACCGCGCCTTTCGATGCGCTGATCACGCGTCGCCTTACCGACAACCACACCCAAGTGTCACCAAACCAAGCCGTGGTTAGGGTTCAGGATGTTAGCACGCTAAAAATCAGCATCAATGTGCCGGAAAGCTTAATCAAGCTGGTCAAACGCGCCGATCAATTGGCGATAGAAGCCATTTTCCCAGGCAAGCCCGAAAAACGTTTGTCGCTGCACTACGTGGAACATGCCACCGAAGCCGATGCGGTCGCGCAAACCTACGAAGTTGTTTTAGCGTTCAACAAGCTAGGCGATATAACGGTGTTGCCGGGCATGACCGTCAACGTCGAGATTGCCAGCCCATTCTCGAACGGCACCAGCGAAATTACGATGCCGATATCGGGCATCGACACCGATGAACAAGGCAATACCCGCGCGTGGATTTTTGATCCACAATCCGCAACGGTCTCGCCCAGAGCCATCACCGTTGGTCCTGCTACCTCTGAACGCGTTAGCGTGTTGTCCGGCTTGATTGGCGGCGAACAGATCGTCTCCGCTGGCGGTCATTTATTGCACGACGGCATGAAAGTTCGCCGTTTCACCGGATTCTAAGGACAACAGCGATGAATATTGAAATCGCCCGCGCGGCCATTGAGCGCCCGGTTAATACCTGGCTAATTATTTTGACTTGCCTGATCGGCGGACTTTGGGGACTGTCAACAGTTGGCCGCCTGGAAGACCCCGCCTTTACCATAAAGCAAGCTCTGGTTATCACACCGTATCCCGGCGCGACGGCGCTAGAAGTCGAACAGGAAGTCACCGAGCCGTTGGAATCGGCGATACAACAATTGCCGCAAATCAAAAAAATCACCTCGAAATCCAAATCCGGGGTATCCGAAATCGAAGTCGAGATCAAGGACACCTACGACAGCCGCACGCTGCCACAGGTCTGGGACGAACTGCGCCGCAAAGTCGGCGATGCGCAAAAACAGCTTCCGAACGGCGTCAATCCGTCGACCGTCAACGACGATTTCAGCGACGTCTACGGAATTTTTTACGCCGTGACTGCACCCGGCTTTTCTGAACACGACATTCTGGATCTGGCCAAGTTTCTGCGCCGCGAACTGCTGACCGTGCCCAATGTCGGCAAAGTCGAAACCACCGGTATGCGCACCGAAACCATCTATGTCGACATATCGAATGCCCGTCTGGCGCGTTTCGGTCTGCCGATGGCGCAGGTTTTGAACACAATTGCCTCGGAAAATGCCGTTGCCGACGCAGGCGCAGTCACCATCGACGGACGGCGCATCCGCATCGCGACCGGTTCGGGTTTCGATTCGGTCGCAGCCATCGAGGCCTTGCGTATCGGTCGCCCCGGAACCACCGAGCAAATCAGCTTGCTAGATATTGCCGATATTCGCCGCGAAGCCGACGAAATCCCTAAACACCTGATTCATTTCAACGGCACTCCCGCATTCACACTGGCGGTCGCCGCAGTCGCCGAGGCCAATATCGTCAACGTCGGACAAGCGGTCGAAGCGCGACTTGCAGAACTGGCGCCGCGCATTCCGCTAGGCATCGAAATTCATCCGATCTACGAACAGCACAAAGTTGTCGACCAGGCGATTGAGGATTTTATCGTCAATCTGGCCCTGTCGGTATTGATCGTCATTCTATCGTTGTGCCTGATGATGGGCTGGCGCGTCGGGCTAATCGTCGGTGCAACCTTGCTATTGACCGTGCTCGGTACGGTGTTTTTCATGCGCGTATTTCATATTGACATGGAGCGCATATCTTTGGGGGCCCTGATTATTGCGATGGGCATGCTGGTCGACAACGCGATTGTGATCGCTGAAGGTATGCTGATCAACATGCAGCAAGGCATCAGCGCCAAGGAAGCTGCGGTCATCTCGGCCAAACGCACACAACTGCCCTTGCTCGGCGCGACCGTCATCGGCATCATGGCTTTTTCCGGAATCGGTCTGTCGCCGGACATTACCGGCGAATTTTTATTTTCGCTATTCGCCGTGATTGGCATTTCGCTGATGTTGAGCTGGCTCTTAGCGCTCACTGTAACGCCGTTATTCGGCCATCTTTTTCTTAAAGTCGACAGTAGCGATGCCGATCCTTATCGAGCTTGGCTGTATCAGTTTTACCGTAAAGTGCTGATCGGTACGCTGCATGCGCGAGCGCTGACCGTGATAGCGCTGGTCGTGTTGACTAGCGTATGTTTCGCCGGTTTCGGGTTGGTCAAGCAAGCCTTTTTTCCCGACTCGAACACGCCGTTGTTCTATATCAACTATCAATTGCCGCAAGGCAGCGATATTCGCGCTACGGCGCACGACATGAGCGAAATCGACACCATCATCCGAGACAAACCCGGCGTTATATCGGTCGCAAGCTTTATCGGTCGAGGCGCCAGCCGTTTCATGCTGACTTACGCGCCGGAACAGCCCAATAACGCCTACGGCCAATTTATTATTCGCGCCGCAAGCCTGGAGCAGATTGCGCCGCTGGCCGCCGAACTCAAACGCGAACTCAGCGAAGCCTATCCGAATGCCGAAATACGTACCGAACGGCTCGTCTTCGGCTCCGGCGTCGGGGCGAAAATCGAAGCGCGATTCTCTGGTTCGGATGCCACGGTTCTGCGTAAACTGGGCAACGAAGCCTTGGCCATCATGCGCGGCGACAGCAGCTTAATCGATCTGCGTACCAATTGGCAGCAAAAGGAATTATTGCTGACACCGGCCTACAATCCTGAGCGTGCGCGTATCGCCGGCGTCGGTTTAAGTGATTTGGCGCTAGCCTTGCAGTTCGCAACAACCGGCGTCCAGGCGGGTACTTACCGTGAAGACGACCGGCTGATTCCAATTGTCGTCCGTCCACCGATGTCAGAGCGCAAGGACGCCAAACAATTACATGACCGCCTGGTCTGGAGTCCGGCCGATCAAGCCTATGTGCCAATCGCTCAAATCGTCGACCGATTCGACACTGTCAGCGAAGACACGCTGATACATCGGCGTAACCGGGTGCGCACGCTGGCTGCGCAGGCTGATCCTATTCCCGCGATGACCGCCGACCAAGCTTTTCGCCACATCCGTGCGAAAATCGAAGCGATACCGCTGCCAACCGGTTACCGGTTGCAATGGGGCGGCGAATATGAAAGCTCGACCGACGCGCAAAACGCGTTGAACGCCCAATTGCCGGCTGGTTTTATTGTGATGCTGTTCATCAGTGTGCTGTTGTTCGGCAAAGTTCGTCAGCCATTAATCATTTGGCTGGTTGTACCCATGTCGGTATGCGGTGTCGTCATAGGATTGCTGGCCTCGAACCAGCCGTTCAGTTTTATGGCGCTGCTCGGCTTACTGAGTCTGTCCGGAATGCTGATGAAAAATGCCATTGTGCTGGTCGACGAAATCGACGCCCAAATCATCGAGGGTAAACCCGGTTACTCGGCAATCATCGACGCCGGCATCAGCCGCTTGCGGCCAGTATTGCTCGCCGCAGGCACGACAATACTCGGGATGATACCGTTGCTGGGCGACGCCTTTTTTGCGAGCATGGCAGTCACAATCATGGGTGGCCTCGCCTTCGCAACCGTGCTAACGATGATCGCGGTACCGGTTTTGTATGCGTTGTTTTTTGGGATTAAAGCGGAAAAACACTAGCGCATTCGATATCGGGTCATTCAATGTAGCGCTGGCAACAGACCGGATTTCGATTCTCGAAGCCAACCGATGCCCATTCGGGGAAAAGGGAATCGGTTTATAATTAACTCATGTTATATCCGCTTTTTTTGGATGAACGGTGCTTATCCGGTTGTCGCACACGCGCACGACAGGTAGTATGTTGACTATCTATGCACCGAGACCGAGCTATAGGCAAGCAAATACCATCTCACTGCATTGAGCTGAGCTGAGCTGAGGTCCGCGACCGGATAACCACAGCGTAAAAATATTGTCTAACAATTCTCACCATTTTCCATAAAACTTTACCAAAGAGTCCGTAAAGCCCGTTCCTTTAGGTGGGAGATGTAAGGATGCTCTTGATTTGTTTTGGTTATCATCTATAATTTTTTTCTGTTGGATGCGCTGTTGCTGCGCATCTCCTGCCATCAGGGTAACTGAGATGGTGTGAAGTAAGACGATTTTCAGAGTCGTCCCCTTCGGGCATGGAGGACTGTACTAAGGAATGCCCTTGCTTTAGCTGGGGGGTGGATGTCAATAGACTGCGTTTGCGACACAAAAACGGAACGTTAATCACTGGAGAAGACGTCATGACCGACCAAGACACGGATGATACCGGACGCATAAAAAAAGCCGCTAGCTTGATTCTGAAGGATGACATAAAACACCTTCAGCTGATACCTTCGGTCGCCCTCAAGTTATTAACGCTAACCAATGATGACAATGCCAGAATCGATAGCCTATCCCGGATTATAGAAACAGAACCGGTACTGACCGCAAAAATTTTAAGGCAGGTTAATTCCGCCGCGTACGCCCTACCTAACAAAATAACCTCCACTAATCGCGCAGTGACTCTGTTGGGATTTTCTACTGTACGTCAGCTTGCACTCAACCTGCTGATTTATAACAACCTGAAACGACAAAACCCATCGCAATTATTCAACTTGCTATTTTTCTGGCAACATTGCCTGTATGTAGCCTCATTAAGCAAAAGAATAGCCATCGCACTTAACTATCCCGATCCAGACCTGGTTTATACCGGAGGGCTTTTGCACGATATAGGCAAAGTCGTTCTGGAAGCCCACGGACGGGTAACTTACAGTGATTTTATTGCTTCTATCGGCAATAACCAACAGTCAACATTAGAAGAAGAACGTAACTTTTTCGGCGTAACCCATACCGAGATGGGGCATATTTTTTGTCTGGAATGGCAATTACCGGCATCTATCACCGCAATCGTAGCTTTCCACCATAATCAGCCTACCGAAGCATCACCGCATGCACAATTTAACAGCGCAATCGCCATCGTTTCCTTTGCCGACTACATCGCCTGGATACAAGGCATAGGTTCGGCTGCCCAACTCAACAGCCATCCAACTTTACAGCAGGCCGTGCTCGAAGCTATTGATCTTGAAAAACTGAATCTTGAAACCCTGCTACAACAGGTTGATCAGGACATGCAAAGCACTCAAGAATTCTACAACATCCAATTACCCAGTTTAACGACATTGCGGGCCACTCTGGTCAAAGCAACCATTAACCTCAGTCAGATGAACGAGGATAACACGGTAGTCGCTGCCCCTAAATTATCTACTTGTTTAACCGCGCCCCATCACAGCCTTAACCCTGATGACTTTATTCCCCGTACACTGGAGGCCATACAGGATGAATTTTCTTTTGACCGCTGCATCATGTTCACCATCGACCCCAAGCGCCGTTGTCTGATCGCATCATACGACTGGCCGAAATCGATATTACCGAGCAAAAAGCCCCTTTTTGAGATCAACATCAACAGCCTTTCCGGCTTGTTATTAACGTGTCTGCGCGAAAAAAAAGCCGTCGTTATCAATACAAAAACAGAGCCAGACGACCCCATAATTCAACAGCTAAAGACGACCGAGTTTATTGCCATTCCCGTAGCGCATCACAATAAGCTGCTCGGCGTGCTTTATGCCGATAATTCGCTGTCAAAAAAACCGCTGAGCGAACAATTATTACCGGAAATCAAGCCTATTGCCTATGAACTAGGCATCGCTATCTTTAATGCCAAACAATACCATCTGGAGAAAAAAAACGCGCAGATCGATCATTTAACCCAACTTTTTAATAAACGCATGATCAACCAATTTCTGACGGCTATTTTTCAAGAAGATGGGGCCGCCTTGCCCAATCTCGCGATAGGCTTTGTCGATATAGACAAGTTCAAACGGCTAAATGACAGCTGCGGACATCAGGCCGGCGATGACGCCTTAAAAATTGTTGCCGATATTTTACGCAACTTAACCCGTCCCGGAGATTTCATCGGCCGCTATGGTGGAGAAGAATTTTTATTTGTCCTTAGAAATACCAATGAAACCGGCGCTTACGGTTATGCCCAACGCATAAGAGCGGAAATTGAGCGGCGCGGCAAGATTATGAGTCAACGATTTCATGGTCATAACCTGACGGTTAGCATCGGTGTATCTCTATATAGTGAGCACTATACCGATTACACCGACATGATCGAAACCGCCGATCAAGCCATGTATCAGGCAAAAAACGCAGGCCGGAATAGGATTGTGATGCTGACAGATGATGGCAAGTAATTTCAACCGTTAGAAAAATAACACACAGATTGACGCGAATAGAGCGCATGCAGAGCCGGAAAGTTACACAGCCTTCGGATGATCACGCAAAAAACACCCAATTAAGGGCGCTTTAAAATTACTGAACTTTATCAACGGAATTGCAACCTTCCAAAATTTCGTACTACCCTCAGCGCTTCAGGTTGATAACAATTCCGGCGCCATCCAGCGATTTTTGTTTATCCGTTTCCGGCTCTTGCGACATCAACATCCGCCCTTCTAAACCCAAAGACCCGGGCTTTTTTTGACTTGTAGTTGCAAATAAATTTGCCGATTCCGGTTGGGGCATCTTGTTTTGTTCGCCCTTCAACCAAACATCTTCAGAAGCTTTAACTTTAAAGGGGATGGTAAGATCCAGTGTTTTTTGAAGCTCAGCCGCATCATTGGCACTCGGTACTGAAGACGTGTTGGTGACTTTTTTGTGTTTTGATTTAACGGAACTCTGTTTGCTGTTGAGCTGGACTTTTTTCACGTTAACCGATGCAGCCTGCTTTTCGGTTAAGACAGACTTATTAATGCCCGGTTGTTGAAACCCGGTTAGCAAAACGAATGAGGCCGCCACAAAGCCCAATAAAAACAGACGGTAATTTTTCATGTTCATTTTGTCTTCCCCTGCAATAAAACAACCAACGCTATATTATTCATTTTAGCCCAACAAACAAAAATTGGAATGCTTTAGCAAGAACATTATTACAACTTCCGGTTTAATCGCCGTTCAGTTTCCAATACCCGCTGCGTAGTCTGTAACACGGTATCGGGATTCAAACTCATCGAGTCGATGCCAATTTCTACCAGAAATTCCGCCATCTCGGGATAGTCCGACGGCGCCTGACCGCAAAGTCCGCAATGTTTACCGTTACGATGCGCACCTTCAACTGCAAGACGTATCATTTCTTTAACACCGGGATCGCGTTCGTCAAAATCTTCGGCGATGATCGCGGAGTCGCGATCTACGCCCAAGGTAAGCTGGGTCAAATCATTGGAGCCGATAGAAAAGCCATCGAAATACTCGGAAAAGGCGTCGATTTGAATGACATTATTGGGAATCTCACACATCACGTAAATTTCCAAACCTTGCTCCCCGCGCTTCAAACCAAGCTGCGCCATGTAATCGAGGACACGTCGGGCTTCTTCTACTCGGCGACAAAAGGGGATCATCACAATAACATTGGCTAAGCCCATTTCCTCGCGCACCCGTTTCATGGCTTTGCATTCCAGCGCAAAACCTTCTGCGTAAGCGGGATGGATGTAACGCGACGCGCCGCGAAAACCGATCATCGGATTGGCTTCGTCAAACTCAAACCAGCGCCCGCCGAGCAAGGTGGCGTATTCATTGGTTTTAAAATCCGACATGCGCACGACGACGGGCTTGGGATAAAACGCGGCGGCAATGGTGCCGACACCTTCCGATAGTTTCTGCACAAAGTAATCTTCAGCGCTGGCATAATTGCGCGTTAATTGATCCAGCTGTTCGCGCTCACCGGCGTTCTGAACCTGCTCAGGATGAATCAACGCCATCGGGTGCGCCTTGATGTATTCAGTTATGATAAATTCCATCCGCGCCAAACCCACGCCGTCATTGGGCAGAAAACTGGTTTTAAAAGCCAGCTCGGGGTTGCCGATATTGAGCATGATGTTGGTTTTTGGATGTTGCAGACCCGACAAGTCAGTGCTTTTAATATCGAAGTCGAGTCGGCCGGAATAGACTTTACCGACATCGCCTTCGGCGCAGGATACCGTGACCGGGCTATTGTTTTTAATCAGGGCCGTGGCATTATCGCAACCGACAACGGCGGGAACGCCTAATTCACGGGAGATAATCGCCGCATGACAGGTGCGTCCGCCCCGGTTAGTGATTATCGCCGAAGCTATTTTCATCACCGGCTCCCAATCCGGCGTGGTCATATCGGCAACCAGCACATCGCCTGGGTTAAAGGTATTTAGCTGCTCGACGTTATCGATAATCCGCGCATTGCCGGCGGCAATCTTGCTGCCGACCGCATGACCGGTAATAATTGGCTCAGCCTTGTCTTTAAGGCGGTATTGCTCCAAGATCATGCCGCGCAACTGGGAAACTACAGTTTCTGGCCGTGCCTGGACGATATAAAGCGCACCGTCCAGACCGTCTTTTGCCCATTCGATATCCATCGGTTTGGCCTGACCCGCTTTGGTACTGTAATGCTTTTCTATTTTAATGGCGTAGTCGGCGAGGGTTAAAACATCGGCATCGTTAAGGCAAAAGCGGTTACGTTCGTCAGCCGACGTCGCAATATTGCGGGTGGCTTCACGGGTCCGTCTATCGCTATAGATCATTTTTATTTTCTTCGCGCCCAAGGTGCGTCTTAATACCGCCCGATGTCCTTGCTCAAAAGTGGGCTTGTGTACATAAAACTCGTCGGGATCTACGGCGCCTTGCACGACATTTTCACCCAAGCCGTATGCGCCGGTAATAAACACCACATCGCTAAATCCCGATTCGGTATCCAGCGAAAACATCACGCCGCTGGCATCCAGATCCGAGCGCACCATTTTCATAATGCCTATCGATAAAGCCAGTTTGAAATGATCAAAGCCTTGATCGATACGGTAATGTATCGCGCGATCGGTGAACAGGCTGGCAAAACAGCGTTTGCAGGCGTCCAATAATGCCTGATCGCCGCGTATATTGAGGAAAGTATCCTGTTGTCCGGCAAAACTGGCGGTCGGTAAATCTTCGGCGGTGGCGGAACTACGCACGGCAACGCTTAAATCATCGCCATACTGGTCTTTCAATTGCTTGAAGGCCGCGATAATTTGCTGTTCAAGGTCTTCAGGGAAACG
Organism: Methylococcales bacterium; assembly: GCA_030654015.1. GTDB lineage: Bacteria > Pseudomonadota > Gammaproteobacteria > Methylococcales > Methylomonadaceae > UBA4132. Next base: position 71,487 of record JAURYI010000002.1, read on the forward strand.
TGCGCCGTAGATTATCTCTCTGGCTTTACGTGCGCGTTTGGCAAGATCAGTGACATCGTCGGGATTCAAGTCATCTAATGCTTGATGCAGCGCCCCCCAGCTATGGGTGTGCTCCAGTACATAGCAATAAGCCTCGGCGGTTACGGCAAAACCGTTTGGGATTTGGATACCTTGCGTCGTTAACTCCCGGTACATCTCACCTAGCGAGGCATTCTTGCCGCCTACGAGAGGGACATCGTCAATGGTTAGTTCATTAAACCAACGGATATAGTTTGCTTGCTCTGACATCATAACTCCTTAATAGAATGCTTATTTATTGATGCATCTAGGTTATTAATCAGCTTTTATTTTTTAACTCAATTACTTATAAAAATAACCCTAGCGTCTATATGTGATAATAGGTCACATTATTATTCTGCCTTGGCATTGCTAACATATCAATATGCGCTCTTACTTACCTTCTGCTCTTAATTTTGTACTCAAACATACGCATTAAGTAATTCGCTTTCCGTTGATAGGTTTTTCAACCTGCAACTGGAATCCTGGTTGAGCAGTTTCAACCGATTGGCACTGTTCCGTTTTAGCAAGATGGACTTGACCT